>JBGSNV010000234.1:0-3339 GCA_041739485.1 Chitinophagaceae bacterium | reverse complement strand
CTCCTTTTTTCAATGTGTCTTTTGAATGCCCCGATCCCGCTAAAGGAGTTGTGGTGGGCTGGGAATTGAAAAATAATGTGGAGGCAAAATGCCGCCGATAAAAAATTTCATGACCTCTATTTAATAAGAAACTACCTTACTATGGGCTTCTATATAAAATTCCGTTCAACGCTGATCTTTGCCATTTCAGTCCTTTGGCTACTCAATACAGGTTGCACCAAAGACAGCAATTCGCTCAGTGCTCCTTTTACCGGCGCAGGTGGAAGTACAGCGCGGTTTGCTATAGTTGGCAATTATCTGTACACGGTAGATGCCCGAAAACTTAGTACCTATAATATTACCGATCCCGGTAATCCCCTGCCGTCGCAGGCGCAGGACGTTGGTTTTGAAATAGAAACCATTTTCCCATTCGGCGACAAATTATTTATTGGTAGCACAAGCGTTATCCATATTTTCAGTATTGAGGATCCGGCAAAACCGGCAAAGCTGAGCACCGCTATTTCGCCTACGGTAATGAGGCGTTGTGATCCGGTGGTAGCCAAAGACTCGGTTGCTTTTGCCACCCTGCGGTCAGGTACCGAATGCGGTGGAGTGCAAAGCATTTTGGCCGTTTTCAATATCAAAAACATTTTAGAACCTTTTCAGGTAAGTAGTTACCCGCTTCAGGCACCAAGGGGACTTGGCTATGCCGATACGGTCTTATATGTATGCGAACCGCCTGGTTTACTCCTCTTCAACATTAAAGACGGCTATCGTCCACAATTCCTAAAAACAATCAACGATGGAGAGTTTTTTGATGTAATACCTTACAGAGGCCTTCTTTTAAGCTGGACAAAAACCGGAGGTATTATTTACAATATCGATGATCCCGCCAATCCCCGGAAATTAAGTGTGCTCCAATAAAAAACTACCTGCCCACACATCAATGTACCCAATGATGGTATCCAAAAAAATCCGATTGCTCTTAGCACCCTGCTTCCTGTTTGGGCTTTTGCTGTTTGGATATGACTTGCAGGCTCAGGACAGCTCTTTGGCAAACCGACCCAAAGAGGTTGCATTGAAACCTCTTCATAAACTCATTTACCGATGGCAACCCCTCGGAATGATCGACCCTTTTGATATGAATCTAACTTTGGGTATAGAACATCCTTACCATCCCAAAAAAAGCCTGACACTTGATGCAGGCCTCATTTATGCTTCCACATATGGTTCCGGATCAGGGGAGGCAAGGCTTAAACCTGCTCCTGGTGTTTTGCTACGGGGTGGTCACCGTTTTTACCTGGGGCGCAGAAAAGGTTCTTTTATTGATACCGATCTGCAATATAAAGGGGTACGATACCGCAATGAGGAGCAATGGGTAGGCCGCGGAGTTGTCAATGGCATTCCTGCCTATGAACAATTGATGTCCTATAATTCTAAAAAAAGAGTATGGCTTGCCGGCGTTAAAATGGGGGTTCCTATAGATTTTGGACGATACAGTCCTTTGGGTGTGGAATTTTGGCTTGGCGTCGGCGTCCGCTACCGCAAATATTTTGCTGACCTGCCACCCGATGCAGAACTTACCAATCAGAATTTCATCCTTTTCAACCCTATAAATTTCGGGGAAAGAACCCGTGCCGAATTAAATGCCGGATTCCGGATGACCCTTCGCCCCGCGACGACCCTGGAAAGAAGATTCAGATAACAGTCCCTATATCTTTCTTGTAAAAAAAAAATTAGGAACATGGCCCTTTACATATTTACCTATCAAGCTATAAACCAGCAACCTTCAAATTCTTTTTTACACCCCCTGCAATGAAACGACGCATTTGAAAGGAAACTATCGGAATAATTGTAACCGTTGGTAATAACCAAAATACCCATTGTGGCTCAATATTTACATTCACTACCAGAAAGGCAGTAACGGTGGACACATAAGCGCCTCCCATACTTAAAGCATGCGCCCTGATCCAAAAGGTTTTCTGTGTGGGGGGATTTTTAAACTGTTTGTAAAACTGAAGAGCCAAAACGAAGCTGATTGTTCCAAACACTGCGGGTACTACCGTAAAGCTATTCCCCGTCTTCCATAATATTACCGAGAGCAGCCACATCCCTGCACCGGCAGTCATACCTCCGATTCCGAGCACATGATCCACCAAAGCAGGGCCTTCCTGAAAACGGGAAAGCTTTTTAAACCACAACACCCGATAGCCCGAAGCTGCGAGGTACAAACTGAAAAAACCAATACAAAGCAGAAACCAGTTTTGAGTAACCATACTCATATAAACCGAAGTCAGAAATATACCGACCATGGCATAAAAAAAGGCCTTTCCAAGATTTTTGTGCTGCTTTCCTCCTTTTCTCAGGATCATTATAAGGGTTCCGGCCAATAAACCAACCGAACCACTAAGAATGTGTAAACCAAGTGTGACTTTAAAAATCGTTTCCATACAATACATTTTAGGTTGAATCTTATCTCTTTATTTGTTCAAAGTTTAAAAGAGAGAACCGATCCTCAAAATGCTTGGGGTGAAATGCAGCCAAAAGGGAGGAATGGACAAGAAAGGGGTGAACGGGAAGCTACGGAAAAGCGGGAATCAAAAGATCTGGGATGAACGGGATGTGGTAAAAAGCTTGGTGTAAGAGTTAAGCCACCCATTTTTCCTTCAATTCCTCATTCAGGTTTCTGCTTACGGGAACCTCGAGTTTTCCCTTATACAATTGCAGGCGGTATCCCTGTGCATTCCCTTCAACGGCTTCTGTTTTTGCAAGGTTTACCAAAAAGCTCTTATGACAACGCCATAATTCAGGTATTTCCTTTAATTGTTCCTCCAGCTTTTTCAATGAAGTCCGGAAGAGAATTTCCTGCAGTCCTTCCGCATCCTCATAATAGATATTACAATAATTATCCCTTGCCTCTGCTGCAAAAAAGGCTTTGATTCCCATCTCAAGCACCTCATTACGGTTGTCTCCCCGAAGAAGGATGTATTTCCTGCTTTTTTCATCCAAGGAAATTTCATTTACATGCTCTTTAACAATTTGCTTTTTATCCTCATTCAACCGTTTTGCTTCTGCTGCATAGCGTTGCAGCAATCGCTGCTGTTTCAGCAAAACAGAGATGGTTATAGGTACCATGCCTACCAATACCGTATACCCCGTCATCGTTAAAAAAGCATCTATTGAAAAAGATCTATTATCAAGAAACATACTTAACAGGGTATTGCAAAAAGCGACCACTGCCAGTAAAAACGAGAAGAAAAGCAATTCTTTACCTACGGTCCAGCGTCGCTCATCGAAAACTGACGGAAAAAAAACAGGCCATAAAATGAGCAGGCAGGCACTAACTGCTGTAGTGACTGC
>JBGSNV010000148.1:0-14322 GCA_041739485.1 Chitinophagaceae bacterium | reverse complement strand
TCCCGGCTGTATTTTACCCCCTTTGGTAATATCTTTGGTTCCTACCCTGTTATCGAAAGGTGTAACGTTGGGCAGAGCAGGAAGTACAGGGAGGTTGAGCGTATCGTTGATGCCAAGCGAAGGAACTGGCCCCTCATAGTTAGCCGCAGTAGGCGCAGGTACTGAAACCAATCCCGAAATAACGGATTTCGTATTCTTGTCCTTGCCAAAGTCTATTTTACCATTAGCGGTAATGTTACCATATACCTCAAGTTTTTCTTTCCCTTCAATAGCCGGATCTTTGTAATTTGGTGAAGCTTTCAATGAAAAAAGGTTACCGGTAATTTTGATATCTTCTTTCAGCAGAATCCCGTTTCCACTATAGATATTGCCTGTAATTGTACTTTTTCCTTTCAGTTCAACCAAATGATTGCTTCCAATATTTCCAATAATGGTTGCTTTACCTTTTGAATAAACGCCTTGTTTTTTGTCGTACAGGTTAGCAGGATTGCTACCGCCCCAAATGGCAAAATCTTTGATAGTCAGGGGTGGTGGATTATCAGCCTGAGCGTTTGCCATATTCCCGCATAACACAAATAATGATGCAATGGAAAATTTAATAAAAAAAGTGTAGATGTTTTTCATAGTGCAGCTAAAACAATGTTTTAATAATTTGATCAGTTTAAGTTTAGAAGTACTTTATATTTAGTACTTCCATTAGAAGAAAAGAAAAAGAACTTTTTATTTTCCTCTATCTTCTTTAGGAATAATCAAAAAAATATTTAATAAAACCTTTCTTCTTTTAAAATTTATATTGTCTAATAGATCCTTTCTGGGATATTTTCACCTTTCCCCTGAAAATGACGCCTCCATGGATCCTCCCAGCTAATAAAACCTTAAATTCACAAATATGTAAAAAATGTACTATAAAGGAGCTGTTTGTTTAATCCAGCCGTTTAAGTTTGTTAACAAGGTACATATTAAATTTTGTAAACAAAATCGTTAAGCTGCACAGAATGAACCCGAACCCAAACTTCAATTCCTTTGAGAAAGAAGGAAGAATTTACCCTACAGCCTAATAAACCATCCCAAAGGGATAAATAATTTATCAAATCAGGCTTTTCGAAACTAAAAATGCCGCAAAAAAATATTCTTTTCCATGAAAAATATTTTTATCCGGGATAAAAAATAAGTGCGGAGCAAGGCTGAAAGCCCTCTTTCAGGCACGGTTTCGGTTAAACTTATCAGAAAACGAAAATGGAAGAAAAATTAAACAGACTCAGCACAACCTCACTCCCAAATTGGGAAAAGGAAGGACATCATTCGAAAAAAAGGGTTCGAAAAAAAGCCGCCACCATTTCATACCCGCTCTGTAATGTAGGGACGCTATGGAGCCTTGATTACACTATTGTCCTACTTTTGGGCCGGGCATTTGAACTTTCATACTCTTTCATTAATTGTAAGATTATTCCTTTTTCAATAGCATATTGCTTGAAAAACTATACACCGTTGCTGATTTTTGAAAATTTGCCACAATAAAACCAAAAATAATTCGAAAAAAAGTGACTAACTTAATATCAATGTTGCACCTTTATGTTTCTTTATTTCAAATATGCAGGTGACTGCCTTGCTATGTTTTTTTTCATTCAATAGTAAATATGTCTATACAGGTTATTGGAGCAGGTTTTGGAAGAACAGGAACGAAATCCTTACAACTTGCATTGGAACAACTGGGTTTTAACCAATGCTATCACATGGAATCCCTGATCAGAAATCCAAAGGATATTAAACATTGGAAAGCGGCTTACAAGGAAAAACCTGTAAAATGGGATGAACTGTTTGAGAGCTATAAGGCAGTGGTTGATTTTCCAGGCTCCATGTATTACCGCGAACTTGCGGAAGCTTTTCCGGAGGCCAAAGTAGTCCTCACCGTCAGAGACCCTGACAAATGGTATGAAAGCGTTCGATCAACCATTTTCGGTTTCGATCCCGGCATCAGTACCAAGCTCCGGTTGTTGCTTTCCGTACCTTTTTCATCAAAGGCCCGATATCTTCTTCAGGTACTGATCCATAATGACAAAGCCATTTGGGAAAAATATTTTGAAGGACGTTTTATAGACAAGGCTTATGCTATTCGAAAATTCAAGGCCCATATTGAAGAGGTCAAAAATGCGATACCGGAAGAGCGGCTGCTTGTTTATAAATTGGGAGATGGATGGGAACCGCTTTGCAAATTCCTCAACGTGGAGGTGCCTGAAAAAGATTATCCTAAAACCAACAAAAAAGAAAATTTTGCCAAATGGGCCGTTGGGGTTGTAAAAGAAACTTTATAAACCGGCATGCAAAAGCTGATAGAAACTGAAAGATTAACTGCCGGCTTCCTTGAAATAACCGACGCCGGTTTCATCCTCAAATTACTCAATAGCCCGGGGTGGCTCCGGTATATAGGCGACCGGCAGGTAAAAACCATCGAACAGGCAATTGCCTATATTGAAAACGGTCCGCAAAAAAGCTATGAAACCAACGGATACGGCTTGCTGCGGGTAGCACTTAAAAATAGCGGGCAACCTATCGGTATTTGCGGATTGATAAAAAGACCCGAATTGCCGATACCTGATCTTGGCTTTGCCTATCTCCCCTCCTTTTGCCTGCAAGGATATGGCACCGAAATGACAATAGCAACGATTGCGCATGCCAAAGAAATTTTGCATACTCCGGAAGTGGGGGCTATTACACTCCCAACCAATCCGGGAGCCATCCGTCTGTTGCAGAAAGCAGGTATGTTTTACAAGAATGAGATTTTTTGGTCAGCAACCAACGAAGTGCTGCAATTTTTCAGTACCGCCGCAGATTGAAAGACTGATACCTGTGAGAGCGCCTGTTTGCTTTATCATCAATTAAAACGGACAGTTCCGTCAAAGGGTCTTTCGCCTTCCATCAGGTCTAAAAGCTTAGCTTCTTTGGTTATGGTATTTCCATCCATAGAGGCTCCTTTCACAGAAGTACTTTTCACCTTTCCTGGAAAATGATAGACCACCTTGTATTTTGCATCCGCTAAAAACATTTTCATCATACTCATTTGTTCATCATCCTCTTCCTTCATTTTTTCTGAAACCCGCTCCAATGTCTTTCCTTTCAAAGAATAACTCACCGGTATTCCGTTCATCACCCCGGTTAGCCCGCTCGTTCCTGAACCACCTCCCTCCTTATTCATAGATTGGGTTGCTTTGTTTAGATTCTTCATCAAATAGGTAATTTCAGAAAGGTCACTAAAAGGCAGCGTTACCGTAACCATCAGTTTTTTCTTTTTCTCATTCGACTGAATCCGGGTAGTAACTTTATTCCATATTGCAGGTTGATCTCCTTTATCCTTTGCAGCCATATTTTTGCCGTAAATAACCGAATCCATATCCGGAAGCGGATTTTTGCCATCATTGTTATCAGCCTTAAGCATAGACATCATCATCTCATTTTTATACAACTCACTCATATCTGTCGTGTAAGTGTATACCCCTGATCCATCTTTTTGAATTACAATATCTTCCGTAATATCAAAACAAGCCGAAAACAAAAGCGAACAAAATGCAAGCAAAACAATCAGTAACCGCATAAAATCTGGTTTTAATGAGAAGAAAATTAATGATGCAATATAAGAATTGCCACTAAATAAAAAGCTACCTGATTATTTCCCAATTTTGTATATTGTGTTATAAATCAGATTGTGCATACCTTAAAAAATCCGCTATGATGCCCGACTCTGCTACAAGACATTGCAGTCAATGTAACAAACTCCTCAAAGGTCGCATTGATAAAAAATTCTGCGACGATTACTGCCGCAATGCCTTCAACAATGCCCAAAAATCAGTCCCCTACAACCTTGTCAGAAATATCAATAATCAACTCGCCAAAAACAGAAGGCTACTCGAAGAAGTGATTGCCACCCACGAAGAAATGGGCAAAACAACCCGGGAAAAACTCATCCATAAAGGCTTTTCCTTTAAATACACCACCCATACCTATACCAATAAAAAAGGCAATATCTATTTTTTCTGTTACGATTTTGGTTATCTGCCTCTTGATGGAGATTGGTTGCTTGTTGTTCACCGAAAAGAAGAGAAAGACAGCTAAATCCTGCAAAATCCTGCTATATTGCAGCAGTATTTTGCCACTTTATTTAAAAAACGACGTTTATGCTGTCCAATTGTTCCAATTTACAAAAAGGCTTTTTCCGTTTATTTTGCCTGCTTTTCCTCTGTTCAGGAGCCCATATTGGCGGGAATGCCCAAAAGGACCCCACCCCGCCAATCCGCGAATTCAGAGCAGCCTGGGTAGCAACCGTGGCTAATATCAACTGGCCTTCCAAACCGGGTTTATCCGTTGAAGTGCAAAAACAGGAAGCGATTTTTCTGCTTGATTTTTTAAAGGAGCATCATTTCAATGCGGTCATTTTTCAGGCACGCCCACAGGCCGATGCCCTGTATGAAAGCAAACTCGAGCCCTGGAGTTATTACCTGACCGGTACTCAGGGCAAGCCTCCGGTTCCATTTTATGACCCACTCGATTTTTGGGTAACCGAGGCTCATGCCCGGGGTATTGAACTGCATGTATGGCTGAACCCCTATCGGGCGCATCACAAAGATGGCGGACCGATCAGCGAAAAATCAATCGTAAAAACCAAGCCTGAACTCGCAAAATACCTGAAAGAAGGCTATTGGTGGCTCGATCCGGCAGCAAAAGGCACACAAGACCACTCTTACGATGTGGCTATGGATATGGTAAAAAGATACGATATCGACGGATTGCATTTCGATGACTATTTCTATCCCTACCCCTCTTACAACCTTGGAGAAGACTTTCCCGATCAGGATAGCTGGGCGGCTTATCAAAAATCAGGGGGTAAATTATCCCGTGGCGACTGGCGCCGGAAAGCAGTAGACACTTTCATAGAAAGATTGTATAAAGGCATTAAGGCTGCAAAACCGCATGTAAAATTCGGATTAAGTCCATTTGGTATCTGGCGTCCCGGGCACCCGGCTCAGATTGAAGGATTTGACCAATACGATCAGTTGTATGCCGATGCAAAACTTTGGCTCAACAAAGGATGGATCGATTATTTTGCTCCGCAGTTGTACTGGCCGATTCAGAAAATCCCGCAAAGCTATCCGGTACTGCTCGGATGGTGGCAGCAGCAAAACCTGCTGAACCGCCACCTGTGGCCCGGCATCAGCGTTGGTCGCGATACAAGCGCTGCCAATACCCGCGAAATTGTAAACGAAGTGTTGGTAGCCCGGGGCATTGTTCCCAACAGCATGGGCGTCATTCATTGGAGCATCGGACAGCTTGTTCGTAACCCGGTTTTATCGGCAACCCTGCTAGAGGGCGTATACAAACACCCTGCGCTCGTACCCGCAAGCCCCTGGCTCGGCAAAAAAGTTCCTGCAACACCGGTAGTTGCCTCACAAAAAAAAGAGGATCATCTGGAACTTACGCTTCAAAATCCAAAGGACGGAACGCAATGGATTGTATATACCCGATATGGTAAAAACTGGCAATACAACCTCCTGCCTGTCACGACCGGTAAAGTAACGGTAACGCTATCTAAAAAAACAAGCAAAGAAGATAGCAGTCTGCAGGAAATAAGGGTAAGCACTGTAAGCCGTACCGGAATAGAAAGTCCCCACGAAGTCATAACCTGGTAAAATCAGTATATATGGGCATCACCATTCACTATTCGGGCAAACTGAAAGAAACTGCCAATCTATCGAACCTGATAGAAGAGGCACGGGATATTGCAGAAATCTACCAATGGAAATACACGCAATTTCCAATAGCCAATCCCGATGACAGCAAAAAGCAGGATCCGGTAACCGGTATTTGCTTTAGCCCTCTGAATTGCGAACCGGTATGGCTCTGTTTTTTGCCCGACGGGAATCTTTGTAACCCGGTCCTTTTATCCATGACTGATGTATCGGGTGCCCTTGAAAATAAATCTGACTTTCCTCCGGAAGTGATTGGATGTTTTACCAAAACACAATACGCAGGAGAAGACATTCACAAATTAATCGTGCATCTTTTAAAATACCTGAGTGCCAAATATTTTGAAAGTTTTGAAGTATTTGACGAAGGCTACTTTTGGGAAACCGGTGATGAAGAACTTTTGAAAAAAACTTTTGAATTGTACCGGCAGCACCTCGATTCCCTCGCAGAAGCCATCTCCCATATACCCAAATCTTCCGAAGAAAATTTTGAAGCCTATTTTCAAAAACTGATGAAACACATCAGAAAAAACAAAGGGATATAAAAAACAAAAGGATTATTTAATGCTTACGGGAGCCTGCCACACATCAGCGATTCCTGCTACATGGGGTTATCTTTTTTTTCCGGCATGATTAACCAAAAAAGTACGTCATAAAACGCATTCCTTATCTTTCGGGCAAATATCTGCCTCATGCGTTTTCTTTTGTTACTACTGCTTACAGGTTCCTCCGTTTTTGCACAGGATACCCTGCCTGCTATTTCGGATAAGGTAAAAAACATGCAATCGATGCCCGGATTCGTACCGATGCACTACGAAACCTCTTCCGGGAAAGTGTACCTTGAGATCAGCCACTTCGGGGAGGAAATTCTGTACACTTTATCGCTGCCTATGGCTTTGGGCAGCAACGATATCGGTCTCGATCGCGGACTTCAGGGTGGCGGACGTATTGTAAAATTTGAAAAAGTCGGGCGGAAAATACTGCTCAATCAACCCAACTACGATTACCGGGCGGTTACTACCGATGCTGCCGAAAAAAGAGCGGTACTGCAAAGCTTTGCCTCAAGTAATCTTTGGGGATTTACTGCCATAGCAGAAAGCAACGGAGCCGTATTGGTGGAGGCGACTGATTTCCTGCTCAGGGATGCCATGCAAATTGCCTCCAAGTTGCGCAAACAGCAGCAGGGAAGTTATGCGCTCGAAAAATCACGCTCCTACCTTTTCAAAGAACGCACTAAAAATTTTCCGAAAAATACAGAGATCGAGGTCTCACTTACTTTTATAAACAGCGATGGCACCACAGGCGGTAATGTCAATTCCGTTACCCCTTCTCCGGAAGCAATCACCCTGCATGTACATCATGGCTTTATAGAACTACCGGATAACAAGTATCAAACAAGGGTTTTTGATCCACGGTCAAGTTTTATCCCGGTTTCTTTTTACGACTACAGTACGCCGGTAAGCGAGCCCCTCGAAAAGAAATTTATTTATCGTCACCGGTTACAAAAAAAGAATCCGATGGCGGAAAAAAGTGAAGCCATTGAGCCCATCGTTTACTACCTGGATAACGGCACCCCCGAACCAATTCGTTCTGCATTGCTTGATGGCGCCCGGTGGTGGAATCAGGCTTTTGAGGCCGCCGGTTTTATCAATGCCTTTCAGGTGGAAGTGCTGCCCGATACGGCGGACCCGATGGATATCCGGTACAACATGATTAATTGGGTTCACCGCAGCACCCGGGGATGGAGCTACGGGGCAAGCGTAAGCGACCCGAGAACCGGGGAAATCATCAAAGGCAATGTGAGTCTCGGATCACTGCGGGTAAGACAGGATTACCTGATTGCACAGGGTTTACTTGCTCCGTTTGAATCGGGCCAACCGCTTGATTCCGCAAAGGACCCGATGCTGAAACTTGCGCTGCAAAGATTGCGGCAACTGAGTGCACACGAAGTAGGTCATACCCTCGGGCTTATGCATAATTACATAGCAAGTACCAACAACCGGGCAAGTGTGATGGACTATCCGCATCCAACCGTTCGCCTCGACAGCGCCGGCAATATCGATCTTTCCGATGCGTATGATCAAAAAATCGGCGACTGGGATAAGGTAGCTATCAATTGGGGATACCGCGAATATGCCAACCAAGCCACCGAAGAAAAAGCCCTGCAAACCATATTACGTCAAGCCGCAGATCGTGGATTGCGATTTATCAGCGACCGCGATGCAAGAGCTCCCGGCGGACTACACCCCGATGCGCATCTTTGGGACAATGGGAAAAACCCGGTGGAGGAACTGAAGACCGTGATCCAAATACGTGAGAAGGCCTTGCGTCAATTCGGAGTCCGTAATATCCGCAATGGTATGCCGATGGCCATGCTCGAAGACGTATTGGTACCCGTTTACTTTTACCACCGGTATCAGGTGGAAGCCGTGGCAAAAATTGTAGGCGGTATGGACTATAATTATGCGCTGCGGGGCGATGGACAAATGGTCACTACTCCTATACCGCGCAGTGTGCAGGAAAATGCGCTCAATGCCCTGCTTGATGTGATGGAACCTTCCGCACTGAAGCTACCCGAAAGTATCCTTGCTATGATTCCACCAAGACCTGCAGGTTATGATTATTCCAAAGAACTTTTTGATAAAAAAACAGGGCTTGGCTTCGATGCCCTGAGTCCCGGAGAAGCCGTGACCGATCTTGTTCTATCGTTTTTGCTGCACCCGGAACGCGTAAACCGGCTGACCCAATATGGAGTAACCACCAATGGTTTGACGCTTGACGCCTTGCTTACTTCGCTCATAAACCGGAATTTTGAAGCAGACAGACAAACCGGGATCAACGGACTTTTGCAACAGCAAAACGAGCAGCTTATTTTAACCTACCTGATGGCAGCCACACTTGATAACAAAATGAATTTTGCAGCCCGGGCCATTGTAAAAAATCATTTGACCGCCCTGAAAAAGGATATCGAAAAGAAGGCAAAAAGAGCAGATGCCCCCTTGTGGAAAGGGCACTACGAACTTGCCTTACAACGGATGGAAAAACCAGAGGAAGCCAAAACTTCGGTACATGCAGAAGCGCCTCCCGGTTCACCGATCGGGTGTGAATAGGGGATTTATTCCGGCTTTAAATGATAAAGATCCAATTCAGGATGGAAACCTCTTTTGGGAGACCAGAATTTCAATAGGGCACTGAAATCGGCTTCCATATCTCCGGTAGGGTAAAAAGGCGGTGCAAGTACAATCTTTCGATTGGCAAAATCGAAAGCCACCGGAAGGATAGGCGCACCGGCTTTTAGCGCAATATGATAAAAACCAGTTTTTAACCGATCCACTCTGCGGCGGGTTCCTTCGGGGGAAAGCGCCAACGTAAACTTTTCAGATGCGTTAAACCGGTCAACGACCTGATCCACCATATTTTTTTGAGCAGAACGATTTACCGGGGTGCCACCAAGCATCCTGAAAATAAAGCCAAAGGGAGGGTGGAACAATTCTGCTTTTCCAAGATAACGGATATGATAAATCCGCAGCACACTGCGCACCGCAAGCCCGATAAAAAAATCGCGGGCACTTGTGTGCGGGGCCACCGCAATCACCAATTTGGGGAATTCATAAGGATATTCTCCTTCGAATTCCCAACCATTCCAACGCATAAAATATTTCCAAAACAATCGCAAGTGTTCGTACTTTAGGGTTGCAAAGTAGGAAAGAATGGGGGAATGCAGGGGATTCCCGGGTAGGGGTATTTGAGAATTGAATGATTATTATTTGGGAACAATGCAGTTCGTAAGGCTGTATCAAAGGTTAACGGACAATTTTAAGTGGCCTCCAAAACCTTCTCTCACTATTCGTTGTAAAGTTGAAAGGCGAATATCACTTGCGGCATTTTCAATTCGGGAGATGTAAAGTTTTGTTGTGCCGCATTTCCCGGCAAGCTGTAACAAATAATAAACCTAAACAAGAAAAACTATAAACCATAAACAAGAAAAACCATAAACAACAAACCTTCAACCCATCACCCCAAACCCACACCAATAACAAATAATAAAGACTAAACAACAAACAACAAAACCATAAACCATAAACAAGAAAAACCATAAACATAATCATTTCCTCGCCCAATCCCTCCTGAACGTTTTGTTTCTTATTACCTTGCACCTCTTTTTATCGCAGCAAAAAAATGAATCAAAATACAAAAGCGCATTGGGCCGTATTGGGCGCTAATATTATTTATGGCATGAGTTATAGTGCGGTAAAAATGCTGACGACCGGTTTTATGCCCGCTTTTTCGCTGAATGTCGTTCGTATTGGCGTCAGCGCTCCGCTTTTTTGGCTGCTGTTTGCCTTCAAACCGGGTCGGGTGGGGATTGATAAAAAAGACTTCCCCCGTTTTCTTTTGTGTGCGCTTACCGGGGTGGCCATCAATCAGTTGTTGTTTATCAAAGGCGTATCGCTGACGACTTCTATTCATGCCTCTATTTTATCGCTCGTTTCGCCCATTTTTATAACCGCTGCAGCCGGTTGGTTGCTGAAAGAGCGGTTTACCTTGCTAAAGGGATTGGGACTCGTGATGGGTATTACCGGCGCATTACTGATTGTTACCGGGCGGCAAATCGCGGCAGGTACAGGAGAAAATATGGTGCTTGGCGATACTTTGGTGGTCATCAATGCGCTGAGCTATTCGCTGTATTTTGTGTTTGTAAAACCGCTGATGGAACGCTACCACCCGATCCATGTCATTCGCTGGGTTTTCACCTTTGGCACTTTTATGATCCTGCCTTTTGGGGTAGGTGATTTTATGCAAACCGATTTCTCCGTTTTTACGGCTTCTGCCTGGATTGCTTTGGCACTTGTGGTTTTGGGCACTACTTTTCTGGCTTATTTACTCAATGTTTACGGGTTGAAATACCTTGGAGCAGGCACTACCGGCACCTACATTTATACCCAACCCGTATTTGCCTCAGTCATTGGTATTTTTCTGTTGGGGGAATACTTTTCGATGCGGCTTGCGTTTGCAGCCGGCCTTATTGGTGCAGGGGTTTTGCTTGCCACTATGAAAAAGAAAAAACAACAGCCCTGAGTTGGGCGTCAGCATATTAGACCCGATATCCAAACAATACAAACTTGAATCTTTTGACTTCTAAGGTTGAATTCAGAAAACTAATGTTTCCCAATCAGGAAATTAGTATTTTTGCCCCAAACCAGTGAATGAAGCCAAATTTTGACGTAGAATTATTGCCAGAAGCGGTTGAATTTTTAGAAAGACTGGATGATAAAGCGAGAGAGAAGATCTATTATAATATCAGAAAGGCTCAATTGGTGACCGACAGCGAACTTTTTAAGAAACTTAATGAGTTTATTTGGGAATTCAGGACATTGTACAACGGCAAAGCCTATAGACTTTTTTCATTTTGGGATAAAATGGAGGGTAAGCAGACATTGGTGGTTGCTACACATGGTATTTTGAAAAAGACTCAAAAGACTGCGCCAAAAGATATTAAGAAGGCGGAAAAAATCAGAAGTGAATATTTTAGTAATAAGACCAAAAATTAGTTGGAAATGGAAAAGAAATTCAAGACTGTTTCGATTGATACCATGATTGACAAACACATTGGTAAACGCGGAACTGAGAGACGAGAGGCTTTTGAGAATGAGTTAAGAATCGACTTGTTAGGACAAGCTATTAAGCAAGCACGACAAGAAAGAAATTTGACCCAGGAGCAATTGGGTGAATTGGTAGGAGTTCAAAAAGCTCAAATATCCAAAATTGAGAATAGCGTAAAAAATGCACGTTTTGAAACGATTTTAAAAGTGTTTGAAGCTTTAGGAGCCAAGGTGAACTTTAACGTAGAACTGAACGACAAGAAATTGGCATACTGACGAAATGCCGAACGCCCAACATCGCATAGACTTGGCTATATAGCCGTTCAGCCATTGGGCAGACCTAATGCAATTGGGCTTCCATTCCGGCAGGACGGAAGTCTTAATTACGCCAATGCTATTACGTATTTACAGCCCGGTAGTGAGTTTGGGATAATCAAAAAACAAGAGCGACTTTTCCGCCTTTTTAAAATCTTTCCAACTTTCTGCTTCAAACGAAAAACAGAATATGCAGGTGGTTGGCATATTATCCAGTTGAACAAGACCGGAACTGTTTACAAAATCGGTAATGCCTGGATTGTGCGAAAAAAGGGCCACAGACTCCCAATCAGCGAGCAAGGTATTTGAAATAACCTCATAAAAAGCAGGAACAGGCGCATGATACAAAGCCGGAATTTCAATCACCTGTTTTTCTGCAAGATGAAATTCGGCTGAAAAATATTTGGCGGTATTGAGTGCACGGTTCGCCGGACTTGTAACAATGGCATCTAAACGAATCCCCCGGTCCCAAAGCCTTTTAGCCATCATGGGGCCGTCCCGATGCCCCCGGTCGTTCAGCGGGCGGTCAAAATCGTTCAACCCGGGTGAGCCCCAACTGCTTTTCGCATGCCGGATTACAAATAGTTGCTTCAATTTCAATTCCTGTTGTTGTTTTACAAATTTAAGCATCCTCTATGTTTTAAAAATAAATGGTTCGGCAAGTGGACCTGCCGAACCAATTTTTATTGGAAGAAAAATCCTTCCGGGAGGGAAAACCAATAGGCTATTCTTTAATCCCGTGTGAAAATCATTCTTCTTAAATCTTATAATATATCCTGATTCAGCAAACTGCTGCTGACATCCATCCTCAGTATTTAATATCCTCTTACGTTGCGCCCGTCCATATAATTCATAAAAGCCCGATTACAAACCCGGTTACCGCCCGGCGTTGGATAATTGCCGGTAAAATACCAGTCACCGGTATTGGTAGGACAGCTTTCATGCAAATCTTCAATGGTTTGATAAATCACCTGGACCGGTACATCCACCCCCGGTGTGGTAATCATTTGCGCTATTTTATCACTGATTTGCTGTGGTGTAAAAGGTGCATACACTTCGCGTACTATATTTTGTGAATGCAATTGATTGGTGCGTTGTAATTCTTTACAGGTTTTATACAAATCGGTTAACAGCGAACGATTCCCCTGTTCTACCAACAGGTTTATAGCTGCCTGAAAAGCAATAAAATCGCCCAGTTTGCTCATATCAATCCCATAGCAATCGGGATACCTGATTTGAGGGGCGCTCGATACTACAATAACTTTCTTTGGCTTCAAACGACTCAACATGCGGATAATGCTTTCCCGCAGCGTGGTTCCCCGTACAATACTGTCATCTATAACGACCAACGTGTCTTCGTTGGGCCGCACAGTACCATACGTAATATCGTAAACGTGCTGCACCATATCCTGCCGGCTCACCTCCTCGGTAATAAAAGTGCGCATCTTTACATCTTTGATGGCAATTTTTTCCTGACGGATTTTGCGGGTCACCATTTCATGGAGTTTCTCTTCGTTGAAATCGTTGCCCCAACTCATAATCCGCTCTACCTTAATGCGGTTCAGGTATTCTTCCATACCTTTTACCATACCAAAATAAGCCACTTCCGCAGTGTTTGGTATATAGGAAAAAATGGTATTTTTTAAGTCATAATCAATGGCTTCGAGTACCGGCCGGCTTAGTTTATGCCCGAGTGCTATGCGCTCCCGGTAGATTTTTTCATCATTACCGCGGCTGAAATAGATTCTTTCAAAACTACAGGCCCGACGCTCTCCGGGTTCCAGAATCTGCTCCTTTTTGATGTTTCCTTCTGCGTCCATGATCAAAGCATAACCCGGCATCAATTCAAGCACTTCATTTTCCCCAACATTGAAAGTCGTACGGATAGCCGCTCTTTCACTTGCAGCTACTATAAAGTCTTCATGTATGTAGTAATAAGAAGGACGTATGCCATTGGCGTCGCGCAGTATAAAACTGTAACCGTTGCCAATCAGTCCCCCGATATTGTAACCGCCATCAAATAAAGCTGCCGCTTTCTTTAAAACATTTACTAGATCCGGTTTGCCGGGATGAAGCTCATCTTCCTTTACCAGAAAATGATGCACCACTTCCATCATCGCCGCCAGATCGCTTTGCTTCTGAAATTCTCCCGGATTGATATTTACGAGATCAAATAACTCCTCTGTATTCACCAGGTTGAAATTTCCGGCCATAGCCAGATTTCTCGAAGGCAGGAGATTGCGTTTGATGAAAGGATGGCAGAACTCCACATTATTTTTGCCCTGCGTGCCATAGCGTAGATGACCCAACATGAGTTCTCCTAGAAATGGCAAATGTCCTTTGGCGATTTCCGGGTGCTGCAAAAGTTCGGGCTGATACTTCTCCACCTCCGCTACTTCCTTGCCCACATGGCCAAATATATCCGCAATAGGCATATTTACAACACTCCGGTACCGGAAAAGAAATGGATTCCCGGGGGCGGTGTTTAACTTCACAGTGGCTACTCCAGCCCCATCCTGACCCCGGTTATGTTGTTTCTCCATAAGCAGGTAAAGCTTATTGATACCGTACATTACCGTCCCGTACTTTTCCTGTATTTCTGAGAATGGCTTTCTCAGTCGGATGAATGCCAGACCGCATTCGTGTTTAATCGCGTCGCTCATGTAGGG
>JBGSNV010000088.1:0-3370 GCA_041739485.1 Chitinophagaceae bacterium | reverse complement strand
GCTCCTCAGCAGAGCCTACTTCCGCTTTAGCCAGCAATGCAAAATTAGAAAAGTGTAAATAGTATTCAGGATTTAATTTAATTTGTAAACTTATATCAGGATTATTAACCAATAAGTGTAAACTTTTTTCAGGACGATACATATGGTATATGTGTTACCTCTATTGAGCCAGGAGCTGTAGCAACAGACTTAATGGATACCATAACAGATGAAGATATTTTAAGCAAACTATCAGAAATGCAGAAGATGACCATGCTCGAACCTGAGGATATTGCGGAGGCGATTTATTACGCCCTCACGCAACCGGGTCGCGTCAATATAAATGACGTTTATATCATGCCTACCGAACAACAGTAAGCTGCACTTCATCAAATTTCATTCACTAAAAAAGTATCAGGATCAATCAGAAAAAGGGAAAGCAATACGAATACAATCACAAAGGCAGTTAGCACTTGAAAATCCTTTCGACCTCCAATGAAGTAAAATCGAAAGCCGGATTAAATTTTTTTTAATAGAAAAAAGATGAAAAATAAGAAGAAACAAGCAGCGCATGATGCTAATATTAAAAAAGACCATTTGCTGCCCATAGGAAATAAAGTACAGAATCTGTGCTCGGAAGATGAAGAGGACGATGCACTTATTGATCAGGCTGAAAAAGTGGATTTCATAGGTATGAAATTAGACACACAAGGAAGAGCTTTACCAGGCAATAAAAAGACCAAGTCCTTAAAAGACGAAGAAAATTAATTATAAAGTGGGAGGTGAGGATAACGAAAATCTGGAACAAGATTCAAGTCGGTTGCCAGCTTAATAAGTTACATCGACTATAGTCTGAAAGCCGATGAAGGATAAGCCCGGAGTTGTCATGATGGATAAAAGCATCGGAATGGTAGGCTCGGGCTTAATTCATAAAATGGCTGCCCATAAAATAAAGGCGATTTTATAACAGAACAATGAAAGAGGACATATAAAATCAAGTGGGGGAACCAATACAAGCGGTAATCCAAAAGTTAGAAGGTTGGCTTGATTCCTTCATTAGTCTGATTCCCAATATGGCAGTGACCTTGTTGTTATTGATCATTTTTCTTGTGCTTGCCAGATTAGGAAGTAAATTGTTTAAAAAACTTTTCTCCAAAACATCAAATAATAAAGCATTAGAACAATTATTCTCTACTGTAATTTATGCTGCAATCCTGGGCATCGGGCTTTTTATTATGCTTGGCGTGCTGGGGCTTAATAGGGCATTAACTGCAATACTCGCAGGAATTGGTGTGATCGGTTTGGCTTTGGGTTTTGCTTTTCAGGATATCGCTGCAAATTTTTTGTCGGGTATTATTCTGGCTTTTAGGAGACCTTTTAAAAGAGGAGACATAATAGAAGTAAAGGATATTATGGGCAAAGTAACCAGAACTGATTTGCGGGTTACAATCATTGAGACTTTTCAGGGTCAGGAAGTTGACGTCCCAAATAAAGATTTTTTACAACATGCCTTTTACAATTTTTCTGTCTTAGAAAAAAGGCGGATTGATTTAGCTGTAGGCGTTTCTTACGGAGAAGATCTTGAGAAAGTGGAAGAGGTTGTATTGAGTGCAATTAGAAATATGGAGGGGGTGATAGATCATGATAAGATCGTTTTTGATTATGCTGAATTCGACTCCAGTTCGATCAATTTTAATATTCGATTTTGGATCGAATATCCTGGAGAACCCAGCTACTTCTCGATGAAAAGCAAAGCCATCAAGGCGATTAAAAGCACATTTGACGAACATGGTATTTCTATTCCTTTCCCCATTCGAACATTGGATTTTGGCATTAAAGGTGGACAGAAACGCTCCCAAATGGAATTGAATATGAATAGAGTAACCAAAGAAGAGAGGGAAAAGTAATGGGTTGTGGGAATGAAAATAGTAGTTAGTCTATCTTCAAAACAATTTTTAACTATATAATTTAATTTGATATGGAAAATTTTGATAATCCGGATAATTCCGCCAAGTGTCCATTTCGGGGTACCCGAATAGGAGGAGCCATTGGAACGCATCCCCAGGTTGATGATTGGTGGCCCAACCGTTTACAAGTGGAGTTGCTGCATCAGGATCAGCCGGCAGCCAATCCCATAAGTGACGAAAATTATAAGGAAGCCTTTAATAAAATTAATTTCCAGCAACTTAAGCAGGATATCAAGGCTTTACTTGTTGATTCAAAGGATTGGTGGCCTGCAGACTACAACAATTACGGACCTCAAATGATTCGTATGGCGTGGCACTCAGCTGGTACTTACCGTATTGCCGACGGACGAGGTGGTGCAGGACAAGCGATGCAGCGTTTTGCCCCTATCAACTCCTGGTGGGATAATGGGAACACGGACAAATCACGAAGATTGCTATGGCCCATAAAAAGAAAATACGGCGCAGCATTATCCTGGGCAGACCTTATCGTTTTGACAGGTAATTGCGGTTTAGAAATCATGAATTTTCCTACCTATGGTTTTGGAGGTGGAAGACGTGATGCCTGGGAACCCGACCGCAGTACCTACTGGGGGCCGGAATTCTGGAACGGAAAGCCCTTTAAGGAATCAAAAGTGGGGGAATACTACGATGGTCATCCCGATGAAATGGTGACCCAAACGCTCCGATGGGAAGGGGAACCTTCGGACGAGAACCGGGACCTTGAAAATCCGCTCGCTGCTACCTATCAGGCATTAATTTATGTAAACCCGGAAGGACCTGGTGGTAATGGGGAACCTATGGATTCTGCGCGAGCCATTCGGGAATCATTTAAGCGCATGGCGATGAATGATGAAGAAACAGTAGCCTTAATTGCGGGTGGACATGCATTCGGGAAGAGTCATGGTATGGTAGCTGCCAATAAGATAGGTCCGGCACCAGAAGCAGCACCTATTCAGGCCATGGGTATGGGCTGGCAGAATCCGGAAGGCACGGGATTTGCCCAGTACGCAATGACCAATGGGATTGAGGGGTCATGGACGCCGGATCCTACACAGTGGGACAATAACTACCTGATCAACCTGTTTAAATTTGATTGGAAAAAGATAGAAAGTCCTGCAGGAGCCATCCAATGGACTCCGATAGATCCAGGTGCACCAAAAACGCCCAATGCACACCTTGATGGAAAGATGGAGGATTTGATGATGATGACTTCTGATATTGCTTTAAAAGTAGATCCCGAATACAGAAAAATATGTGAGAAATTCTTAACTGACTTTGACTATTTCACAGACGCCTTTTCAAAAGCTTGGTACAAATTAACACATAGAGATATGGGGCCAAAAAGCCGCTATTTGGGGCCTGAAGTAGCCAAAGAGGATTTATTGTGGCAAGATCCGATTCCGGCTTGCAATCATGAATTGGTA
>JBGSNV010000082.1:0-11841 GCA_041739485.1 Chitinophagaceae bacterium | reverse complement strand
AGTACGACCAGCGACCAGACTATTTACAATCTGACGCTTCAAAGAATCCGAGAATACTCTTCGCTCCCGAATCATTAATTTTGACTTTGTTTCCTGCTTCATAAGTGACTTTTTTTGTCAACCTATTTTAGGCAAGGACACACAATAAAGCAATTGGGAATTGTTTAAGTAGGAATGGAGGGATTTGGAATTTGGGATTTGGGATTTGGGATTAGTAAAATAAATATTCAATTTGAAATATTAAATCTATACTAAAAAATGTCTTTCGTTGTTTTTTCAAATTTAGTTTCCAAGCTTGGGCAAACCACCAAAACGGGAGAAAAGCTGGCTTTGCTGCGGGACTATTTTGCGAAGGCACCGGATGCAGATAAGGTTTGGACGATTGCAATGTTTACGGGTCGCAGACCGAGAAGGTTGGTTAGTGGAAGTTTAATGGGTGGCTGGTGCCTTGAACTAACAGGACTTCCCGGCTGGCTTTTTACCGAATGCTATGGCATGGTGGGTGATCTGAGTGAAACGATTGCTTTGCTGCTACCTCCCAAAGAAGAAGCAAATGAAAAGCAGGATACCATTACTTTATCCGAACTTCTGGAACAGTTTACTCATTTGCAAAAAAGCACAGAAGAAGAAAAGAAAGCCTTTGTACTCGCTTGCTGGGATCGGTTTGATGCCACCCAACGATTTGTTTTTAATAAACTGATGAGTGCCAATTTTCGGGTGGGGGTATCGGGGAATTTACCAGTACAGGCCCTGGCAACCACCACCGGATTGACGGTACCCGAAGTCGCCCACCGCATCAGCGGGAAATGGGATCCTGCTACTACTAGTTTCGAGGCGCTGCTTCTCAACCCTACCCTTTCCACCGACAACAGCAAACCTTATCCGTTTTATCTGGCCTACCCGCTGGAAGATACTCCTCAATCGCTTGGAGCACCGGAGGATTGGCAGGCCGAATGGAAATGGGATGGAATCCGCGGACAACTCATTAAACGCAACGGCGAATGTTTTGTGTGGAGCCGGGGAGAAGAATTAATCACAGAGAAGTTTCCGGAATTTCAGCCTTTTTTTGACCAACTACCTGATGGCGTTTGTCTCGATGGCGAAATCATTGCGCTGTCTCCCGATTACAAGGATCATCTGAATCAGGCTCCTGCTCCTTTTGGAGAATTACAAAAAAGAATTGGCCGAAAAAATCTTATCAAAAAAATTCTTGCTGAAGTGCCTGCCGGTTTCAGGGCCTACGATTTGTTGGAATACAACGGGGAAGATATCCGGGAAAAGCCGCTGTCTGAACGCAGATCAGTCCTCGAAAATATTTTAAAAAAAACAACCGCTCCCGGTTTTATCCTGAGTGAACAGATTGTTTTTACCGATTGGCAAACCCTGGCTAAACTTCGGGAAGGATCGAGACAACAAGGTGCCGAAGGATTGATGCTGAAAAGCAAACAGGCAGCCTATGGGACCGGAAGACGCCGGGGCGAATGGTGGAAATGGAAAATCGATCCGCTTACTATTGATGCTGTGATGATTTATGCTCAAAAAGGCAGCGGCCGCAGAAGCAACCTCTATACCGATTACACTTTTGCGGTGAAAGATGGAGATAAACTCGTCCCCTTTACCAAGGCCTACAGCGGACTGACCGATAAGGAATTTGCACAAGTGGATGCTTTTGTCAAGAAAAATGCGATTGAAAAATTTGGTCCGGTTCGCACCGTAAAACCGGAACTTGTTTTCGAAATCGGATTTGAAGGCATAGCCGAAAGCAAACGACATAAAAGTGGCGTAGCCCTCAGATTTCCGAGAATGTTGCGCTGGCGAACCGATAAAAAAGCCGAAGAAATCAATACCTTAGCAGACCTGAAAGCCATGCTAAAACTTTATGGCCAAAGCTGATATGCAAGTGAATAAAGAAATTCCTCATTTCACTCCTGACAGCCGTTCTGCCTGGCGACGCTGGCTGGAGCAAAATCACCAAAAGGAGACTGCCGTTTGGTTGGTATATTATAAATCCAATACCGGTAAACCAACTGTTACCTATTCCGATGCAGTGGATGAAGCACTTTGTTTTGGCTGGATTGACAGCAAAGCAATTTCAATAGACGAGGAACGCTACAAACAATATTTTACCGCACGGAAACCTATGAGCGTTTGGTCGAAAGTAAACAAGGAGAAGGTTGCGGGATTAATTGAATCGGGACTGATTCAACCTGCAGGATTGGCCATCATAGAAACAGCGAAGAAAAATGGTATGTGGTCCAAACTCGATGATGCGGAAGCCTTGAAAATCCCTCCCGGTTTAAAAAAAGCATTTAAACAATTTCCCGGTTCGGAGACCTTTTTTAAAACATTAAGCCGAACCGACAAACGTAATCTGCTGCAATGGATCGCTCTTGCTAAACAGGAAGTTACCAAAGAAAAAAGGATAACCGAAATAGCCCTTCAGGCCGCGGAAGGTAAAAAACCGAAGGGGTTCTGATTTTTTCATTGCTTTTTCTATATTTGGATTTCAAAATCTTATATTCTAACGGAGAATTATAAAATCAACCCGGATATTTATCTCAAAAGTATCCAAAAGAACACGATCATTTATGTGGGTATCAACTGCTTAATCGGGCTTTTTGTCAGTTCTATTTTTATCAGGGACTATTTGTCTAATCCAGGCAAAACACCCTTAGTAGGACTCTGTATTTTTCTTGGGATATTTATCCCGTTTGGTATTTACAGAATTCTGAAAATACGAAAAAAGATGAAGGCATCTGCTGCCATTTTTAAATTAAAAATAGAAGAAGACCGGATGATCAAACAAAGTTTCGGCAGACCAGACCTAACGATTCCCTTTTCAGAAATTAAATCAATTTATCAATATAAGAACGGACTTATTCTTATTCAAGCTGCTCATATCAAAAATCCGGTATTTATTCCTGCTGCTATTGAAAACAGGGCGCAGCTTGAAGAAAAACTGAAACAAATCATGCCTTTTTCTACCGAGGCTCCAAAAGCAGGAACATTTCCACTGCGCATGGTCCTCGCTGTAATATCTTTTATTTGTTTAGGCTGCTACTTCATACTACAAAAAGAAGCATGGCTTTATGCAGGATTGGTGCTATTCCTCGGATATTATTTTTTAAAATCACGAAAAAAATAAAGGCTTTTAAATTTATTCTAAACATCCTTTTTGATAATAAATAATAATCTAATGCATTTTCATAATAAAAGAAATTTTACCAAACAATATTTTGAATTAGGATCTACTGCTCTAAAAGTAGAAATAAACAAATTATTTGAATCGCTTGAATACGAGGTATCCTATGAACAAATAGGTCATAAAAAAATCATTCAGACATCCTTCAATACCAGCCTGTTTTATGGCGGTATTTTTATTTTCTTCTTTAGTTTGCTCTTTATGTTTGGAGATCGTTTTGAGCTTACTTTTCTATTTGGCTTTTTAGCATTCCTGATGATGTTCATTGCTTTTATCAGCAGGGAAAAAACAATTACTATTTCTACCTATGATCAACCCATCATTTTATATTTCCGAAACCATAATAAGGCATCGGTTATAGCATTTGCCGATCAGATGATTGAAGCGGCCAATCAATTTTTACTGACAAAATATTCAAAAATAGATCGGCTGTTACCTATAGATCCTCAAATAAATCAATTGCAATTCTTAAGAAATCGCGAAATTATTTCGGAAGAAACCTATGAGAAATTAAAAGATCAGTTGTACGGAAAAGAAAATAAAAAAGGAATTGGATTTACCCGGGCAAACGGTATTTCGGAGTAATAGCAGGCATCTTTTGATAAAAAGATTTCGCGGAATAAAAGCCCTCTGCTTTTCAAAAACTATAAAGAATGCAGGTATACATAAGCAGGTTTATACAGAATCAGATTTAATTATTAACTACTTCTAAAATACGGACTGTTAAAAAAATAGTATTTCCTGCCGGATAAATGGAAAAAAAGGGCAGCAGACCTATTTATTTTTTTTCCCATAAAAGCTATGAGTTATAATTCATCCAACATAATGCCCTCTTTGTTGTTTTTAAAGCCTTATATTGAGTAGCATGTTCTTTTCTAAAAATATAGTCATTACAATCATCAGTCTGGCTTTGCTCACCGCCTGTGCAGCCAAACTGAGTAAGGTAGCCATCCTTAGTGCAGATAAACCGGTTCCTATTCCGGCGCACCCACAATACCCGGGTGATGCCGAAAAAGGATATGATTACCTCGTAACCGGCGATTATCTTAAAAGTGGTATTCCCGCCAAATTATACAAACAGGGCATGAAATTCGGCCCACAGAAACCCGACCTTGGACGGACCGGAGACAATAAAGGCATCCCCTACGATTTTACCTACATCTCTGCCCCGAACGGGGTAAATGTAGTGGCACCCAACTGTCTTTTTTGCCATGCTCAAAACTGGGGCGACAGCGTAATCATTGGATTGGGGAACAGCCTGAGTGATTACAGCATGCCTCAGGATGCGACGATGGCTATGAGCGAAATGGCCCTCAAAATGATGGGATCGGAACAAGAACGGGAAGCTGCGGCCAACCTCATAAGAGCTGGAAAAACGACCGCACCCTATCTGGTAACGGCAAGCAAAGGGGTAAATATTGCCGACCGGCTAACCGCAGTATTGGCGGCACACCGCGATCCGTTGAGTTTTAAATGGCGCAACGAACCGGGACTTAAAATACCCGAAACCATCATCCCGACCGACGTGCCAGCCTGGTGGCTGCTCAAAAAGAAAAATGCCATGTTTTACAACGGCTTCGGTCGCGGCGATTTCCCCCGGTTTTTGATGGCGGCCAATCTGCTAACCGTAACGGATACAACCGAAGCAGCCGAAGTACTCCCCCATTTTTATGATGTATTGGCTTATTTGTACAGCATTGAGCCTCCCAAATATCCGAAAGCCATCAATGAAAAACTGGCAAGTCAGGGGAAAGCAATTTTTGAAGAAAACTGTAGCAAATGCCATGGCACGTATGGTCCTGATGGAAAATACCCCAACCTGCTGGTACCCACACATATTATCAAAACTGATTCCACCCTCGTAGAAAGTAATTTCAGCAGTCCGCAATTTCTGGAATGGTTCAAACAAAGCTGGTTCCGTACGGGTACAAGACAAGCAGACCTCGTTCCTTTTAAAGGCTATATTGCTCCTCCGCTTGACGGGGTTTGGGTAACGGCACCCTATTTACACAATGCAAGTGTCCCTAACCTGGAAACTCTGCTCAACAGCAAGGAGAGACCTGCTTACTGGGTAAGAGATTTTGATAAACCCAATTATGATTACGATAAAGTGGGTTGGGTATATACTACAAGTGACAAACAATACACCCGATCCACCTACAACACCACGCTTAAGGGCTATAGCAACAGCGGGCATTATTTTGGCGACAAACTCAGCGATAATGAGAGAAAGGAGGTGATTGAGTATTTGAAGACGCTGTAAAATCAACGTTTCATAGCCTAATTGCGCATTTCCTCCGCCTTTTCATGCCCAAGATATCTTTCAATCAGGTAATGCACGGCATAAATCACCGGGGTCATGGCAATGGCAATTACAAATTTATAGATATAGTTACCGGTTCCAATCGTCATGAGTTGCTCCAAACTCCAGGGGGTACCGTTTGAAGAATCAATTCTCGGACCGAGATAGAAAAATCTCTCAAACAAGGCTTACTCCATACATCATGTAAGATAGAGGCACCATTCAATAAATTTCTACTGTAAAAGGAGGATATTTCGCAAAAAGAAAATGAAATACTTCAATTTAGAAACGTCTGAATTATTGTTCCTGTTTACCCGTAATAATCACTTCATTTCCTGCAGCTATTTGCAAGTCAGCACCCGGATCTACAAATAAAGTAAAACAAGATGCAGCTGTATTTATTTGCACTTTATGCTTTACAAAAACCCTGTCAGTAGCTGTGGGCACTTTGCCGGTTTGCCAGGTAGCGGGTTCATTCCATCCACCATTTTTAACGGATATTACAAAGTCGTTGGGCAAAATATTAGCAGGCGCAAGTATTACAAACCCCACTTCTTCCAAATCGCCAGGCTTTACAGATTCTGGAGTATTGTTTTGAACAAGCATTGAATTTTGACCAATTGAAATGGCCGGCGAGGTTTGCGACCTGTAGCCCACCATAAACGTTGAGTCTGTATGGATTGCAAAATCTGTGGTAAATTCACTAAAAGGAGAGGATACTTTGAAGTATTGTAAAACATTCAATGCACTATCTAATTTAAGCGTTAATCCATCTCCATTCCCTTTGTGGTCTATTTTTAAGGCGCCGAAGGACAGTTCTGACCCCTGAGCACCTGAAAAATAATATTGGTTATTAAAAGAACGGACTGAGGTAATTCTGTACGGAGTAGAATTGTCATTTGAAGCTCCATTAAAAGACAGGTGATTTCGATAGATTAAACTGCTATCAAGGCTGATAATGGAACTGTTTATGGCTGCATTACCGGCAGAAATTATTTTTTCATTGTATTTGAGAGTATCTCCACTATTCGGACTACTAAAATATACGAGATAATTCGTTCCCTTTGTAGTAAAGCCCGGAAAAGATGATTGACTAACCGGCCCTAAAATACCTGCAGTGGAATTGCTGCTCAAAGATAACCGGTACATTAGCAAATAATTTTTTTGAATAGTTTGCTGAGGCATAGGATTGGGTATAACTTTTACAGATTGTTGATTTCCATTTCTGGCATGAACCATTTGCAATTCTGGTAAGTTATTTCTAAAACTTGTTTGAATCATCAACCCTATAAATTCCTGATATCTTTCCAGTTCAATTTTTAAAGGATTAAGGCCAGACAAAATACTGGTAGCAATGATTTTCACGGCTACTCTCGGTATGCCGTCGGGCTGAAGCTTCGCTACATAAAACCCATTGGTACCAGGAAAGGTGTGGCCGTTTAAATTTAGAGCCAAAGTGTTTGTAAATGTTAGTGCCGCAATATCACCATTATGATAGATATCAAAATCTGTAATAACCCCAATAGAAGTATTCTGAAAATCAACATACTGCAAACCACCGGATTTATCAATTTTAAAAAGCGCTCTATGTACTGGTCCCGATAATAATCTTGAAATGGTATCTATTCTTAAAAAATTAGAGCCGGGCTGATTAGAAGATGGCTGGAAAACAACCATTGCATATAAGGTATCATTTACCAACCTTACTCTTGTTACTGACATCGATCTATAACTGGAAAAAATTCGATGATACTTTCTTAGGGTACCGTTTGCATTAAAAATTGAGATAAATACATCCCGTCTGGAGGAAGTAAAACTTATACCTGCAACCGAAGTATCAAAACCATTTATACCATTGGCAATACCAATTGTATAAGATGTTTTGTCAGAAAAAAAGCCAACATTTTCAGCATAATCAGGGCCGTCGGCATTACCTTTAAATTCCCCCCTTTTTATTGCTAAAGCTTTAGATACCTGCCAGGGCGCCCAGGTATTGTCGAGTGTATTTAAAAAATACAAGTTATTATTGCTTACCTGTAAATCATTTATTCCCGGAGTGGCTTGCTCATAAACGGAAGAACTTCCAATCCACGTAAAAGCCTCGGTCTCGAAATTTAAATTGGTACGCAGCAAATACGTCTGACTTGGCCCATTGATATTTACCACTTTGGTTAAATAATCCGTTATTTTGACCTCAGTATTCTGTACAGCAACCTGTTCGTTGATGGGACTGTTGTTTCTTCCCAGCACCATTCCAATAATCGTGTATCCGTTTTCATGTTCTTCTACCACCTGAACTCCTCGCTGCCTTGCCGGCGGGGTAACTGCATTCTGATTGATTCTTTTTACAGATAAGGTGAGCAGTGAAGTATCCAGTGAGATCAGGTTATTAGAATTAGTAAAGGTAGTATTGAACCCATCAGCAATATAAATGCCTGTAGTGGCCAGCAAATTGAGTTTTCCCCCATTGTCTGAAATTCTAAAATTTCCGGAACTTACCGTATTGAATAAATTAGTATTCCCCTGAGGGTGTAAAACTTTACTTCCTAAAATATTAAATGCAGAATCTGTTTTAATCAGGAGTGTATTGCGAAAATCGGTAGGCAATAAGATGGAATTATCGCCGATAAAAAACCTGTTATTCCCTGCATTATCATTGTTCTGCGAGGTCGTAACCAAAAAATAAAATCTTTGGGATGGGAGATGGCTAATACTTAAAAGACTTAAGTTTTGAGTCCCTCCGGTATTTTGGTAAAAGTTTTTTGAATTAATATAATTGCCATTCTCATCAATGGATAAAAATAATTGATTGGCAACACCATTTGATGTAAAAGCTAGTTGGGATTCAAAAAATATGTCAGCGGAATTATTTGGAACATTGCATTCCACTACTATTTTATTAAGACCAGGATGAATTTTTGCAATGCGTCCGTTTGATTTTTTCACCCAGGAAACATTGCCACTCGTATCAAGCTTTACAAGTATGCTTGTTAGTTCACCCGGTGTAATTCCATCTACTTCTAAATCACCAATAAAGAAATTATTCCGAACACTAAACCCAACATACAAATGATTATTTTGCAAAAGCATAAAGGAATTAGAGTTCTCATCTTGTTCACTGCCAATATTTAAAGTCCATAATGGAACCCCGCTGCTATCCATTTTTAAAATAAAGAGGTCATTGTTTCCCCGACCGTACATTAGGGTATCCTCTCCTATGGTAAGGGCTCCTTTAAAAAAACCTGCATAGTAGGCGTTTTCAGTTGCATCAAAAGCTGAACTTCTCAAGGTTACGGAAAATTCCTGTTGGCTAACCGGAATGGTAAGAGGTGTTTGAGAAAATGCATAAGAACTTGTGATCAAACACAAAATCCCCAGGAAGAGGATGTTTATTGAGGCATTAGGGTTCATGAAATGAATTTTGAATAAAACGTTAGTTAAGATTTATCAAAATTAGTGTGATTTTCCCTCTTAATAATGTTGGAAGAAAAATTTTTTTTAATTTAATAGAAGTATCCCCTTGTACATCCGTACCAATAATATTCGAACCTATCTAAACAACATTGATTTACAAATAATTAGTCAAACATTACTTACCGTTTCATAGCCGCATTACGCATTTCCTCCGCTTTTTCGTGTCCAAGGTATTTTTCAATCAGGTAATGCACGGCATAAATCACCGGGGTCATGGCAATGGCAATCACAAATTTATAGATATAATTACCGGTACCAATCGTCATGAGTTGTTCCAAGCTCCAGGGGGTACCGTTTGAAGGATCAATTCTTGGACCGAGATAAAAGGCAATTCCCAATACCACAAAACTGTCAATCAATTGACTGACAAGGGTGGAACCGGTTGCCCGCAGCCAAATCATTTTTTCTCCGGTAATGGCCTTGATTCGGTGAAAAACCAGCACGTCGAGAATTTGACCGATTAAAAAAGCTACCAACGAACCAATAATGATCCAAAGCCCCTGCCCGAAAACAGCACTGTAGGCCACCTGCATATCGGAAATACCTACCGTGGATTTGCTCCCTGTCCAAAAATCGGCCGGTGAAAGCCGGATAGCCCAGAAAAACATAAAAAAGGCATAGCTAATGAGCCCTGCCGTTATATATGAAAGAAACTTTACCCCTTTCGGACCGTAATATTCATTGATGATATCGGTCATGATGAAGACCACCGGCCACAATAAGACGCCTGCTGTCAGATTAAAGGAGAAATCGCCGCCAAAAAGCTTCAAATGCATAGGCTCGCCGCCAAATGTCTTTTCCAGCGAAAATATTTTTACCCCTATAAATTCGGCAATCAGCGCATTGGCAATAAAAAAACCACCGAGTAAAATAAACAGCCGGGTTCCCCGGTTGCGAATGATGTCTGTAACCATATATAGATGTAAAAATACATGGATTACAGCAAGCGGGGATTTTGGTTCAAATAAGTTTACTTTGCTGCTGCAATTCAAAAAAACATGCGAATAACATTCAAAACGATTCAGCCTCACCTGATGGCCGTGGCTATATTTCTGGTAGTAGCCGTTATTTTTTGCAAACCCGCCCTGCAGGGTCTCGTGGTAGAACAGCCCGACCTGATGCAGTGGAAAGGTATGGCACAGGATGGATTTAACTATAAAGAAAAACACGGTGATTTTCCCGAATGGACCACGAGTATGTTTGGGGGTATGCCCGCTTATGCGATTGCATTCGGTGCCAACGAGTTTATTGCTCCTTACCTTACCATGATCCTTACCCTTGGGCTTCCGGAGCCGATTTCCTATTTCTTTTTATGCTGTATTACCTTTTATTTTTTATCGCAGGTGCTGCGTGTAAAACCCTGGTTGGGCATTATCGGAGCACTTGCTTTTGCCTATGCAAGCTACAATCCCATCATTATTGTTACCGGTCACCATACCAAAATGATGGCTATTGCCTATATGCCGGGACTTTTGGGTGCGCTGCTGTTGATTTTTGAACATAAAAAATACCTGCTTGGAGCAGCCCTGACGGCCATATTTACGGCAGCCTTTGTGGCTTTCAATCACCTGCAAATGGTGTATTACATGTTGCTGATTCTTGTAATCATGGCGGTTTCCTATGCCGTTACCTGGATTCGTACACAACAGGTAAAGCAACTATTCTCAGCCGCTACCTTCTCCATTCTGGGTGGTGTGCTTGGGATTCTGGCCTGTGCCGTCAATATTTTCACCACTTACGATTATGCACCCGAAACCATGCGGGGTGGCAAGGCAAATCTTACACCCGTAGTTACAGACAGCAGCACTGCCAAGGCCTCAACCGGGCTGGATGTAGACTACGCATTCCGCTGGAGCTATGGTATTCCCGAAACGCTTACCATGCTTGTACCTTATGCCAATGGGGGCGCAAGTAAAGGATTAGGAGAAGACTCTAAGTTCTACGAAACCATCATGGAAAAAATGCAAACCCGGCAAATTGATCAGGCATTGGCACAGGATATTTCCCGTTTCGGTTCGGAATACTGGGGAAATCAACCCTTTACAAGTGGTCCGGTTTACACGGGTGCAGTCATGCTTTTACTAGCCATCCTGGGTTTGGTTTGTGCACCAAATCGCTATAGCTGGTGGATGCTGATTGCCTCCACTCTCGGCATAATTATGGCTTGGGGCAGCAATTTCATGGGCTTCAATGAGTTTCTTTTTGATTACCTGCCTTTATACAATAAGTTCCGGGCTCCAAGTCAGTCGTTGGTCATCCCGCAATTGTTGTTGCCAGTGCTTGCTATACTTGGATTACAAACACTTTTGTATACCGAACTATCGGCCGCAGAAAAATGGAAGCATCTTAAAATGGCAGGCATTGCCACCGGAGTTGTGGTACTGCTTGCAGTGGTTTACTATTTCTCTGCCGATTTTAAAAGCAGCAACGAATTACAAACCATCAGTCAGTTAAATCAGGGAAATCCACAAATAGCAGGTCCGGTAAAAGAAGTATTGAATGCTGCTGCAGAAGACCGGCAAGGACTGTACAGCGGGGATCTACTCCGGACGATTGCATTGATTGGCGTTGCCTTTTTACTGCTGATGTTTACCATTCGGGAAAAACTAAAGCCTGCTATTCTGTTGCCTTTGCTGGCATTTTTAGTAGTAATTGATCAGGTGCCTGTAGCCAACCGGTATTTGGGAGAAGAAGCCTATGTAGAACCGGAAAGTACCGATATTCTCAACTATGTGGCCACCAACAATCCGCCGCTTTACAAAGCACTTAGCAGTCTGCAGCAGGATCCGGATCCGCATTACCGCATCTTCAATACAACCACTGATGCCTTCAACGATGCTCTTACCTCTTCGATGGCGCGTTC
>JBGSNV010000356.1:0-29029 GCA_041739485.1 Chitinophagaceae bacterium | reverse complement strand
AGTGAGTTCTCCGAGACTTGCCATCTTTTCAGATTGGATAAGTTGGGCCTGAGTGGATTTGAGGTTGTTGAGCGTAGATTCTAATACCTTGTTAGTTTTTTGCTTTTGCCGGTTGTTTCTGTATAATACCAAGGCTATAATCATTAATATTGCCAGTGCACCAAGAATACCATACAGCTTGATTCTATTTTGATAAGCTGTTTTCTCCTCGTTTATCTTTTTTAGCTCAAGCTGTGCAGCAAAGGCAGATTTTTGGAATTCTGTAAGCTGCTTTATTTGATCCTTATTTAGGCTATCACTTAATTGACTGTACAATGCCAGGTACTGAAGAGAACTATCAGCATTCTTTTTTGAATAATATCCATTGGCAAGGGCATAATAAGCAGCTAAAAAATCAAAGGGAATCCGTGTAGTTTCTGCTGTTAACAATATTTTTTTCGCATAGTAGAGTCCGGAGTCTGCATTATTTCTGATGGTAGCATTCATCAATGATAATCTATTGTAAATACTGCTTAATATGCGAGTATTATTTTGTTCTATAGTCGATTCCAGAGCACGATAAACATAGTGCCAGGCAGAGTCTATCTGATTCTTGGTGTAGAACAAGTAGGACAGCTTTAGCAGGTTGTTTCCTGCATTAATTTTAAAATTGGCCCCTTCCCCATACTGGATCGCCTTTCTGGTGTATCGCATTGCAGAATCGGTAGGAAGTTCAAAGGCTGCATTGCCATAGTAAATAGACAAGATTTTTCCGTTGTTTATTTGTTTGCCTATCCGTAACATTTCTTCCCGAGCATCTTTTCCCTTTTGGTCTTCGCCCATGGAATATTGAAGCGAGGCAATGCCGTTATAATTCAAAGCCAAAATAGAAAGCCTTACTTCCTTTAAACTTTTTGAGTTGGAAAAAACCCAATGATGCCAATTGCTATTTTCATTTTTTTCATCTTTAGCTAGTGTTTCGGCCTGCAGAAAATAGTCGTAACCGTCGATCGAATTTCCCTTAAAAAAAAGAAGGTAGCCTAACTGCGAGTACGCATCTGCCAGCCACATTTTTAAGTCTAACTTTTTTGCAAGTTTTACTTGTTGCTGATGGTAATATGACGCACTATCTAGTTTGTTTTCCTGATAGTAGAAGCCCAAGCTGCGGTTTGCAGCCATTTGTAACGTATCATTTTTCTCTGTAAGTAATGATTTTTTTAAGCTATCCGCTGTAGCCTTGCTTACGTAGCCCCAGTTAGGATCAAACTGTGCCTGCATATATATTGGCAGCAAGACTACAGCAATGATTGATATTAATAGTTTCATTATGATGTTGGTATTTGAATAATAAATGTTGTTCCTTCTCCCTCCGTTGTTTCCTCTTTCAAGTCACCGCCCTGTGCTTTTACTATGTCATAGCTCGTCTGAATCACGGATTGGTACGGATTTATGGATTTCACTGATTTTATCAATCCGGTCTTATTATTCATCTGTGTAATCTTTTAATCCTTCAAATCCGTGATTCAGACAACAGGCAATTCAATTATAAACGTACTGCATTCTCCCTCTTTCGTTTCCACTTTCAACTCACCCCCGTGCGCCTTTACGATATCATAACTTAAACTCAACCCCAATCCTGTTCCCTGCCCGGTGGGTTTGGTCGTGAAGAAAGGTTGAAATATTTTCTCTTTGATGGACTCTGGAATACCGTCGCCGTTGTCTTGTATAGCTATTAGCAGTTGGCTATTTGCTGTTTGCTTGGTTGTGATTGATACGGTAGGAATATAATTGGGTTCTCCTTTGGTGCTTCTGTTATTTACTGCATAAAAAGCATTGTTGATTAAATTGAGCAATACCCTGCCGATGTCCTGCGGAATGATGTTGATATTGCCAATCGTTTCATCAAAATCTGTTTTCATCGTTGCGTTGAAAGATTTGTCTTTTGCCCTTAAGCCATGGTAGGCCAATCGTAAGTATTCGTCAGCCAGAGCATTAATATCAGTAGGTTCCGTTTGTCCACTACTGCTGCGGCTATGTTGCAGCATCCCTTTTACGATGGCATCGGCCCGTTTGCCATGGTGGTTGATTTTTTCTTCATTGCTAATAACATCATCAGCGATTGCATTTACTTCTTCCAGATTTCCTTTTTTAATTTCTTCTTTTAACTCAACCAATAATTCGGTATTTATTTCCGAAAAATTATTGACGAAATTCAACGGGTTTTGAATTTCATGGGCTATGCCAGCAGTGAGTTCACCCAGTGAAGCCATTTTCTCGGATTGGATGAGTTGGGCCTGGGTGGATTTGAGGTTGTTGAGCGTGGTTTGTAGATTTTTATTTGCTTTCTGCTTTTGCAGGCTGTTTCTATAGAGAAGTAATCCAATAAATAGAAATACTGTCAAACCCGCCATCAAAGCGTAGGTCCTGATTTTACTTTGTGTTAGGATTTTTTCTCTCTCCAAATTTTGCAACTGTACTTTTTCCTGAAAAGAAAGATTCTGAAAATCGGACATACTTTTTAATGACTTTTCATAAAAGTCCTCTTGCGCTTTTAAGCCGAGTTGCAGGTACTTATAAGCGCTATCCTTCTCATTATTTAATTTAAAACTTTTATATACATTGATATAAGCCTGATCAAGGCGTCCGGAATTCATTCCCTTTAAAACTTCCATCTGTCGCATGGCATAGTAGATGGCTGAATCCTTTTTGACTAGCTTATTGCTGTATACATCAGTCAGAATTGCATAGCACTTGCCCACATCGTCGAGGTCGTTATCATCATAGGCCCAATATAAACCCTTATGCATATTTTCTATCGCAGAACCATAATTACCCTTTTGTACTGCAATAGTTCCCCGTATAAGGAAGACTTCAGAAAGAAAATAGGTTGTCTTTAAGGTATCGATAAAGGAGATCGCTTTTTCGATTGCGGCGTTTGCCTGATCTAGTTTGTTTTGTTGTAAGTAAGAGAAAGCTTCCAACTTATAAGTCTCAGACATTTTTATTGAATCAGTAGTAGCCAGGTATATCTTTCTTGCCTCTTGCAAATCCGATAGGTCTGTGTTGGCTTTATTGATATTAATTTTAATAATGTAGGTTAGCATATGTAACCCAGCAAGCGTCGTTAATCTAAATGTTTGTGGAGTAAATTTTTTACCCGACAGCCAGAGGTTCATTTCCGATTCCGGGTCTTGAGCAATTGCAAATGCCTCTGCAATGTATTTGTATGATTCTCCAAATTTGTTTAAATGGTAATGCAGATATGCTTTTTGGGCAATTGCACTTGCTTCATTTAGTGGCTTATTGTTTTTTTGAGCAAGATCAATGCATTTTTCCAAATAATAAAGGGATGAATCCCTGATTTTTTCCAGATAATAATTTGAGAGGGCAAAACTTGTGGCATAAGCAGCAGAGTCGCTTTTAGCAAACTTTAAAGCTTGCCTTAAACTGTCTGGCTTAGATGGCTGTGCTGCAAGAGAATATAATAGCAACATCATTAGAAAAAAAAAGATACATCGCATCATTTTTAAATATTTTTTAATCGAATAGTAAATGTCGTTCCTTGGCCCTCGGTTGTATTCATTTCAATTTCGCCACCATGCGCTTTCACTATATCATAACTCAAACTCAATCCCAATCCTGTTCCCTGCCCGGTGGGTTTGGTTGTGAAAAATGGTTGAAAGATTTTGTCCATTATTTTTTGCGGGATACCGTTTCCATTGTCTTGTATAGCTATTTGCAATTGGCTATTTGCTGTTTGCTTGGTTGTGATTGATACAGTAGGAATATAATTGGGTTCTCCATTGGTGCTTTTGTCATTTACTGCATAAAAAGCATTGTTGATCAAATTGAGCAGCACCCTGCCGATGTCCTGTGGAATGATGTTGATATTGCCAATCGTTTCATCAAAATCTGTTTTCATCGTTGCGTTGAAAGATTTATCCTTAGCCCGTAAACCATGGTAGGCCAATCGTAAATATTCATCGGCCAATGCATTGATATCTGTTGGTTCTTTTTGCCCACTGCTGCTTCGGCTGTGCTGCAACATGCCTTTTACGATGGCATCTGCCCGTTTGCCATGATGATTTATTTTTTCTAAATTTTGTGCAATATCATCAAGCAGTTCTTCTTCAAGTGCTTCATCCCTTTCGCCTTTCACTTTTGCCCTTTCACTTTTCACTTCCTCAATCAGCTCTTTACTCACTTCGGAAAAATTGTTCACAAAATTCAAGGGGTTCTGTATCTCATGGGCAATACCGGCTGTGAGTTCGCCGAGCGAAGCCATTTTTTCTGACTGAATCAATTGCTTTTGTGCAGATTGTAATTCGCCCAATGCAAGCTCCAGTCTTTCTTTTTCGGCTTTAAGTTTTACGGCCTGTTCTTCTTTGTATTGTAAATCCAGAAAACGGGTATAGGTCAGGTCGAATGCCTGCGCAAATCTCTTGAACACTTCTTCTTCGTGGCAAGGGACCTGTGTTATGATGACGAGATATCCTTTGGAAAAGCAGGCACCATGGAGTTGTTGCCAGGTAGGTTTCTTAAACCCGCCGGCCTCCATATCATCAAATATTTTTTTGGCAATTGGAATATTCATTAACCAGTTGTAATGCAATTCAAGTTCTGCACCTTCCAGTTGCTCTACATGGTAGGTTTCACCGGATTTCCATGCCTTGTATAGGTTTTCATGAGCCCTGTCGCCTGTGTTGGGCAAATGAAACGCAGGAATAAAACCACTTTCGGTAGTCAGCCACCATTCATCTTCATTCCGGTCCTTATCGCATAACACAAAACCGCAGCTCCACAGATCATCCACCAGGAAATTCAGCTCTTTAAATAAAACAGTGGCCACATCGCCCAGTTCAGCACTGCTTTGCATAGCCATGGTCCTGCTTCTGACTTTTTCCAGCGCCGCATCTATCTTCGCTTCCCGGGCCCTACGTTCTGCCTTTTGCAGATCGAGGAAACGGGTATAGGTTTGCTCAAACACTTTGGCGAAGCGGGGCAGAATGGTTGTTTCCTGCAGCGGTTTTAAAGCAGATATCAGAATATATCCATACTTAAAAGATGCCCCATAGTCTATTTCCCAGGAAGGTGTTTCGGGCATGGGAATTTCTCTTGCAGCAAAATCGTCCAGTACAGCTTTCACCGTAGGCAGATTAAACATGGTCTGAAAGTGCTGTCCAATAAAATCTTCCGGAATTTCGATGGAGAATAATTCGGTTCCTTTTTTCCATTGGTCGTAGCGGTATTGATGGATATAATCGAGATCAACAGGAACCACAAAGGGTGTTAACATGCCGGCATCCGGAACGCTATGCCATTGTTCTACCTCCTCTTTTTGAAGGTCGCAAAATACAATGCCGGTTGAATATAATTCGCTGCCTAACATCCTCAGTTGCTCAAACATAGCCGAAGTAACCTTGCTTAAATCCTTGCTCGTTTGCATGCCCATGGATTGAGAACGGACTCTTTCCAGGGCGGCTTCTATTTGTGCTTCCCTTGCCTGAGATTCTGCCCTTTGGAGATCGAGGAAACGGGTATAGGTTTGTTCAAATTCTTTAGCAAAACGCTTAAATACCTCATGTGCCTCCGGGGCAGGTACCAGGGTTATGAATAATAAGTAACCGTATTTGAAAAAGGCCACGTGATCTATTTGATATTCCGGGACTTCTGCTACGCCTGCCGCGATGGTTTCCTCTTCATTTTCAGAAACAGACAGTGTGGCCAGGTATTTATAGTGTTCCTTAATTCGTTCCCCTCCAAACTCCTCAATCCATAGGTTTTCTCCCCGTTGCCCTGCTTCGTAATATTTAAGAAAAATATTTTCCCTTGGTGTTTTGTAAGCAGGAATAGTCCCCTCGAGGTTGCTGAACCATTCTGTAGCATCTTGTTCGTTATAGATATTAAAAGCACATCCCCTTGTAGGTATACCCAGTTCTACCACCTGTTTGTTAAGCAGGTACGACACCTCCGCCAATTCCTCACTTTTTTGCATGGCCATGGTTCGGGCCCGCACCCTTTCTAAGGCCAATTGAATTTGTGATTCCCTTGCCTGAGCTTCTGCTTTCTGCAGATCCAGGAAACGGATATAAGCCTGCTCAAATACCTTATTTACCCGCTTCATTATTTCAACATCCTCTGTTTTGGGAAGTGTGCCCTGAAAACTTGGTATGCAGATACCAGCATGTTTGCCAAGGGCTATAGACATTGCATAACCCGGTGCCTCAAGCAACATTGTTTTAAAGGCTTCCGGAAGATTTTTATAATCAGTTAAAACAAATCCGGCTTCCAGCCAGCTGTTTTTTTCTTCAAGCGTATACGCTTTAGCAAAGTAATCGGTTCCGCTATCCTTCGCGTCAAACAGATCGGAGGAAATAGGGTGGTCAAAATAAGGTACAGAGAGCGCCGTAACGCCATCGGGTAAGAGTATCCACTGAGTCAAAATCCTTGAGCCTGTCTCGAAAATAAAAATACTTACCGAAACAAAACTCATATCTACGCTCAGCTCCTGCATTTGCTCAAATAATACACTAACAACACCACCCAGATCATTTGCTTTAAACATGGCCAGCGACTTTGATCTTATTCGTTCCAGCGCTGCTTCTATTTGCGCCTCCCGGGCCTGCGCTTCTGCTTTTTGCAGATCGAGAAAACGGGTATAGGCCTGTTGGAATACTTTCCCGAATCGCATTAGAACAGCATTCTCCTCAGCTGTAAAAGGGGTCACTGAATAATGCTCTATATACAAACCAACATTGTCCAGTAATACAGTAGAGATGGCAAGTGCAGGCTTGCTGAAAATGGCTTTTTTTGCTTCTTCCGTCAATTCCGGAATCAACCCGAAAAGATCCTGGTAGAATTTGTTTTTTACTTCAAAGGGGAGCAGGTTGGCAAAGAAAGATTCTTGCCTGGCTTTTGCTTCGAGGTAACTATTCCAATGCGGAGAATCAAAATAGGGAAAGGTGATTTCGGTAGGTACTCCTTGTTGGTGATCTGCCAACCAGATATGCATGTCTTCCCTTTCTTTGTAGTCCAGAATAAATCCTGCATGGTCTACATGGATTTTCAATCCCACCAATTGCTCGAATACTACCTGAATAACCTCTCTGAGTTCTTCGGTATGGTGCATGGCCATGGTTCTGGACCGGACTCTTTCCAGCGCCGCTTCTATCTGTGCTTCCCGAGCCTGCTCTTCGGATTTCTTTAAGTCCAGAAATCGGGTATAGGCTTGATCAAAGACTTTGGAAAAACGTTTGATGATATCAATTTCATATTCAGTTAAGGGGACGCCTGAATAATCAGCCATTCCGATACAGGAGTTTTTCTGAAATGCCTGCGAGTGTGTATAGAATTTTTGAGCGAAAACCCATTTGGCCTGCTCCTCTAAACCTGCAATCTCAGCAGATGTAAAGGAGGTTTCGAAGAATCTTTTGAAGTAGCTGTTTTTTTCTTCTTCGCTGTACGCCTTAGAGAAGAATTCTACACCCGCTTCTTTTGCTTCATAAAAATCATCAAGTATTGGGTGCTGAAAATAGGGTGTAGAGATGTAAATATTACCAACGTCTTGGGAGGCAATATATTGATTGAAATCCTTGGACACACAATCGAGAACTACCACAATCGCTATACGAGATTCCATGGAAACCTCCAGTTCATTAAATTTCCTGTGAATCTCCAGAATGACTTCGCTAAGCTGATCACTTTTTGTCATCGCCAATGATCTACTTCTCACTTTTTCCAAGGCAGCTTCTATTTGTGCTTCCTTAGCCTGTGCTTCTGCTTTTTGCAGATCAAGAAAACGGGTATACGTTTGTTCAAAAACAGCTGCAAACCTTTCAAGCAGTCTGATACTTTGTATTGAGTGTCCTTCAATGAATTGCACATTTAGCAATCCTCTTGAAAAGAAAGCCACATTGATAATCCTTTGTTTTTCTTCAGGATTTACAGCAGCGCCTCCTTTTGCTGCCCGATATTTCATAAACTCCGAAAGCGATTTACCGCTCAGATCGATCACCAGCGATTTCTTACTTTCTTTCCAGCCTTTATAAATGACTGCTGTTACGTTTGGTTCATCAAGGGGAAATTTAAACACTTGGTTGATAGGACTTCCGTACATCGTGACCCAGTATTCTATAACCCCTTCTTTTTCATTTATAATACCAATGGTGGCCTGATTGGGCTTTTCACCCAACTCTTTGAATTGTTCAAAAAGGATATACACTGCTTCCGAAAGTTCGTTACTACGCTGCATGGCCATCGTTCTGGCTCTCACTCTTTCCAATGCCAGCTCTATTTCTGCTTCTCTTGTTTGTGCTTCGGCTTTTTGCAGATCGAGAAAGCGGGTGTAGGTCTGTTCAAAAACCTTTGCAAAGCGTTGCAGAATATTGTTGTCTTCGTCAGAAAAAGGAATTCCAAAATGATTGATAATAAAAATACTGGTGTGTTTTAATACACAACAGGATCTTGTATATCCTCCCGGACTGTTTAAAGTTTCTTTTTTCTCTTTAGCAGTCAGTTTTGACCAGGGTTCATGGGTAAATAAGAATGTAAAAAATGCTTGTTTTTCTTTTTGGGTGTATACTTCCGTAAAAAAGCCCTGCTGTTTTTTTATACTTTTTAGCAGGTTGGTATAAAACGGTTTATCGTAGTAAGGAATGATTATTTCCTCTGAAGTTTCAGCGGTTCCACCTGCTCCCCAACAGCGAAGTACTTTATCAATCTCACTATTGATAGCAATAAATGAACCGCCGTGAATACCCAAATTCAATTTAAGTAATTCCTGGTGCACCGTATGAATAACGGACTGCAATTCTGCAGTTTTATGCATAGCCAATGACCGGCTTCTTACTCTTTCCAGTGCTGTTTCAATTTCTAGTTCCCGGTTTTTATATTCCAGTTCAATAGTGCGGCGCTTAACTGCTTCCCGCAGCTCGATGTTTTCTTTGCTTAGGGTTTCAAAAGATATTGTTTCTCCATCGCCGGTTCTTGTATCGGGAAAGGAGCCATGCTGCTGCACTATTTTCCATCCGGAGGGGGTAGGGCGGAGTAATGTGGAAATACGAATTTTTGAGTAAAAGGTCCACTCTGCATTACTTAAAATATAAATATTTGCCAGTTCGTTCACCAAGGCCAGATCGTTTATCGCAGTGCATGTTATTTCCCTGTTCCTCAAATCAGCCTGACCATTCAACTCTTTCACAGAGTCTTTTAACCATTGAGTAACTTCATTTTTACTATTCAGTGTTTCTATTTCAGATGTGCCAATTAGTTTAAATTCAGGATCAATCTGTTCATTAAATGTTTCCAGATCGCCGGATAAATAGCTTTCCCAGTAGGCCATGTAAACCTTTTTCACTGCTGCTTCTTCTTTACTGGCTAGTTTCATTTTGTATGATTTTCCGGTAATTGAATGATAAATTCAGAGCCTTCTCCTTCCTTCGTTTGCACTGTTAACTCGCCGACATGCGCTTTCACAATATCGTAACTCAAGCTCAATCCCAAACCTGTTCCCTGCCCGGTTGGTTTGGTGGTAAAGAAGGGTTGAAATATTTTGTCTACAATGTTTTGTGGAATACCGTTACCGTTGTCTTTAATGGCTATTAGCTGTTGGCTATTAGCTGTTAGCTGGGTAGTGACGATGACTTTTGGAATATATCCCGCTTCCCCTTTTTTGCTTCTTTCATTGATTGCATAGAAGGCATTGGAGATAAGATTTAGTATGACTCGGCCGATGTCTTGAGCCACAACGTCTATTTTGGGTATTTTAGGGTCAAAGTTTGTAATGAGTTCCGCATTAAAATCCTTGTCTCTTGCCCGCAGACTTTGATACGCCAACTTTAAATATTCCTCTGCGAGGGCATTTATATCAGTGGGTTCTTTTTGTCTGGTGCTGGTCCGGCTGTGTTCGAGCATGCCTTTTACAATAGCATCAGCACGTTTGCCATGATGATTTATTTTTTCTAAATTCTGTGCAATATCATCAAGCAGTTCTTCCTCAAGTACTTTATCCCTTTCACTTTTCACTTTGGCCCTTTCACTTTTCACTTCATCAATCAACTCCTTACTTACCTCACTAAAATTATTCACAAAGTTCAACGGATTTTGTATTTCATGGGCAATGCCTGCGGTAAGTTCTCCGAGGCTTGCCATTTTTTCGGATTGAATAAGTTGGGCCTGTGTATCCTTTAAATTTGAAAGTGTTGCTTCCAAAATACGGTTGGCTTTTTGCTTCTGCCGATTATTCCGATATAGAAGTAACCCTATAATGCATAAAACGGTAGTACCGGCAATAAATGCATAAGTACGATTCCTGTTTTGGGTAATTACCTTCTCTCTTTCAAGTTCCTGAACTCTTAGTTCTTTATCAAAACCGATACTTTCAAACTGCTTTACTTTAGAGGCATTTGACAAGCTATCATTTGCAGCAATGGCTAATTCCTGAAAATAAAATGCTTTGTCAGTTTGATTTAATCTTTTAAAAATGGTTGAAAGTGTTTTGTAAGCAAGAAGTTTACCAGCCAGTTCATTTGTAATTGTATAAATATCTAATCCGGACCTTGCATAAAACAACGAAGAATCCAATTCGTTCTGATCTAAAAATAACTTTGCATAGGAAAGACTAAATCTTGCCTCATTAGAATAGGTTCGTTGATTTCTATTAAAATATATAGATTGCAGATAATATTTAATCGCAGAATCCTTTAAGCCCATTTTTGCATAAATATCAGCCTGCAAACCAAGCATGAAACCATAATATACCTTAAAGCCCGTTTGCTCTGCGTACTTTACTGCAAGCTTTTCAAAAATTAGGGCCGAATCGAGGATATCCCTATCCTTGTAAGTTGAACCCAGATTCATGGATGTAAAAGACAACATAATGGTGTCAGTAATATTACTTGCAAGTCGTTGCGCTTCTAAAAGGCTTGCCATATGCTTAGATTCATTCCCAGCCATTTTATAAAGAACATTCATATCATTATGAATACTTGCCAAAACAGTTATCCGGGCAGTGTAAGGATCTGCTGTTTTTGAAAATTTTGTTATTCGCCAAATATCCCTTTCGGTTTTTGGGTCTTCCGCAATTAGCAAGCCATTTAAAAAATACTGCAATGCCTTTGGATAATTACCCATACTTGTAAGCACAAAGCCCAGGATGTCATAAGCATCAGCTTCCCACAATTTTTGTTTCAATTGTTGGGCCAATTTTAATTGAATGGAATGAAAATAAAAACTGCTGTCTGTTTTTGATTCATTGTAATACAAACCAAGGTCCCTTGATACGGCCATTCTTACAGAATCGTTGACTGAACTTTTAAATAGGGCCTGTAAGCTGTCGAAACGGTTTTGGCTGTAATAATTGTAATCATAATAAGTGCCGTATTGCGCATGGAGGCAAACAGGTATCAGGAAAAAGAAAAATATCTTTACAAACAGCTTCATCATGTAAATTTAATGAATAGGTAATTCAATGGTAAACTTAGTTCCTGTGCCTTCATTTGTCTCCCCTTTTATATTACCACCATGCGCTTTTACAATATCATAGCTTGTCTAAATCATGATTTTTATGATTGATATGACTATCATGATTTAATTTATGCTATTGGTATTTGAGTAATGAATGTTGTTCCTTCCCCTTCATTAGTTTCTACTTTCAGTTCTCCGCCGTGAGCTTTTACAATGTCATATGCAAGTGATAAACCCAAACCCGTTCCCTGACCGGTTGGCTTAGTGGTAAAGAAGGGTTGAAAGATTTTATCTACTACTTTTTGCGGAATCCCCGTGCCATTATCTTTTACCTGGATCTCAATGGAATTGTTTATTTTTTTAGTACTTACTGAAACAACCGGCTCGTACCCAGCAGGTTGTTCTTTTTTTCTTTGTGTAACTGCATAAAAGGCATTGGTAATTAAATTCAAAACAACACGGCCCATATCCTGCGGCATTACTTTTATTAGTCCTACACTTTCATCAAAATCAGTTTTCAAAGCCCCATTGAAGGTTTTGTCTTTTGCTTTTAATCCATGAAAGGCAAGCCTGAGGTATTCATCCACTAAAGCATTGATGTCAGTCAACTCTTTTACACCGCTGCTGCTGCGACTATGTTGAAGCATCCCTTTCACAATCCCATCGGCCCTTTTGCCATGGTGATTTATTTTTTCAGAGTTTGATTCAATATCATTTGCAATTGCGATTACTTCCTCCAGATTACCTTTATTAACTTCATCCCTTAATTCTCTGATTAACTCAATATTTACTTCAGAAAAATTATTGACGAAGTTCAGCGGATTTTGAATTTCATGGGCAATCCCTGCGGTAAGTTCTCCAAGACTTGCCATTTTTTCAGATTGGATCAATTGTGCCTGAGCGGCTTTGAGATCTTCCAGTGATTTTTGCAAAGCCACATTGGTTTCTTCAATCGCTTTTCTTTTTTGTTCCAGCTCTTCAATCGTTTCTTCCAATAGAATAGCAGTCGTACGTTTTACTTTTTCTGTCCGTTCCAGTTTGAATTCAGCAATTTCCATATCACTCTTTACCTTCTTTGCTGCTTTTATCAATACTTCTTTTTCTTCAGCATTTATGCTTTCAGTTTGCTGAAAAAAGTCAAGAATTATTTGAAGATTTTGGTTCATATACAATTTACTTTAAGCCATCACTTCATTGATTTGAATTACCGGTTCCATATTGGTAAAGTTGGGTATATCTGCCATCAGGGTAGGAGCGCCGGCTGCAAAAGCCTGTCCAAATTCTTCCATGCTATCAAAATACAGATTGGCCATCGCTACATTCGGCGTAGGTGTACCCGGAACTTAACCACCTAATCCCTTATCATAGCTTGCCCCCTGTAATGCATTACCTAATGTTTCTTCAACCAGCGGAAAATGTTTATCCAAATAATAATCCATGTCAAATTTTTTGCCTTCTCCATTTGGATACAGCACACTTACTTTAATCATTCCCTTTGTCATGCATTTATTTTTTATTTATGAATAATTGTCAAATGGAATTCGACACAAAAATTAATGCTTACTTTTCTTTAAGTGCTACCCAACTTACGGCTGTACCATGAAATTCCGGACGTCCTGTATCCAATTTTCCAAATTCACCTAAAGAGAAAAAGCCAATCATCGGTTTATTCCATGTAGCCGCCAGGCCGTCTAACTCCAATGGCAGCATTGGTCCCAATGACAGCAGCCGTCCCACACAGGAAAATACAAGCAAAGCATCTGCTTCAGGCATGTTGTTTTCTTTTATAGTTTTGGTGGTTTCAATCACCGTATCTATCACATCGAAGTCGGGTGGTAATGAAAACCGAAACAAAGATCCTTTTGCTACCGCTCCCCCCAACATCACAGATTGATCTGCTGTATTCCAAAGCAGGGTAGGGCGCATGACCGCATTTCCAGAAGCCAGTTGTATCTGCAAAGGATAGTTATCGCTAATGGGTACAATCCCTCCAGCGTTTTCAGTGATTTCAATTTCTTTGCCCAGGAACTTTTTAAGTACATCCATGGCTGGTTCGTTGTCTATGGTATAAACCCAGGGCCCTTCGCTTTTGGTGATTTTTTTTACGGTTCCAACAGGTTTCCATCCCGAAACGGCAATTCCCTTTACATCAATTTTCTCTTCATCCAAAATGAGTGACAATAGCCCGCTATTGCTTCTTTGCTGATTGGTAAATATGGTTCCTGTGAAATTTTTTATTTCACCCCCCATCCCACCAATAACGGTAACATCTGCTCCTGCTTTGTCTATCAGGCCATTGATAATCTGTTCACCAGGAATGTTATAGTCTGCCGTGGCAATGATAAAAGCAGGATCTTTAAATGTACTTGCACCAAACGCACCAGTCTGGCATGCTGCATCATACACAGAAGAGGATTGGAAGTCTTTTAAAACCACTTTAAAATAATCCGGATTGATATCCAGCAGTAATACCATAATGCCATCGGGGTCTATTCCCTGTTCATTAAATTTTTGAAATGTGCTGACCCCATAAATAGTCGTTCCTGCTGCATCCAATGCTTCGGTAACAGCTGTTATTTCTTCTATTTCTGTTAAAAATACAATGGCCAGACTGGGGCGGTAGCCTTCAGCCATGCTTTTATCCAAAGCAATTTTAATTTCTACTGAAGATTTCCCACTGATTGATTTTGCTAGCATTTTAATTGTTAATGGTGAATTATTTGACCGATTTATTGGCTTTAGCAATTTTAATTATTGAAGTAAGTAATTTTCTTATCTCAGTAATATCTGGAAACATAGACTCGTATCAGGTTTTATCTATGTATTCTGATAGATGCAGTAGTTCAGTCCAATATTCGGTATCATTGGCTTCTTTTTGTACAATAGCTAATTTGTGAATAAAATCCAATTTGCTTTCAGCTTGCTCCGACTCTCTAATCATTGCTCCAATGGAGGTTCCACTCCGTATGAGTTGTTTGCTATGAATAAATTCCTTTTTTTCAGATTGCAGGTATTGATACAATTTTATTATCCGCAATGCAAATGAAAAACTCTTAGTCTTAATAATATTCTCATTCATAATTAACAATTCACCATTAACAATTGACCATTATTTTCACTTTTCCTTTAAAGCCACCCAACAGCAGGTCATGTTGTGAAATTCATTGTTTCCACCAGTAGCCCGCCCATATTCACCATAGCTAAAAAAACCAGCCATGGGCACATTGTACACCATTTGTATTCCTTGTAATTCTTCGGAAGTCATAGGTCCAAAGGCATCAATGCGTCCGATACAGGAAAACATAACAAGAGCATCTGCTTCTGGCATTTCTGTTTGCTGAAACTGCCTTGCATTTTTGCTAACCTCGTCCAATACATCAAAATCGGGCAAGAATGTAAATCTGAATTTATCACCTTGCTCTATTTTGCCTGATACAGTAATTCCTTTAGTGTCCATGTTAAAGCCTAATGTTGAGCGAATGATACTGCTATTATCTTCTCTCAATAGCTTTAAAAAAATGTTCTTTATAGTAAAATCTTTGAAATCCTCTTCAGAAAGACTTTCGCCCATATATTTCGTCACCAGGTCGATAGCAGGTTGGTTATCAATTTCAAGAATCCAGCTTCCTTCGGCCTTCGTTATTACCTTCTCAGTACCCATAGGTCTCATTCCCGAAGCGGCCATGCCTTTCACCAATATTTTGTCTTCGTTCAACACCAGCATCAGGATTCCCTGGTTAGACATGTTGGTATTATCGAATACAAAAGTTTCTTTAAAATTTAAGTCGTCGCCTGCCCCGCCTCCCCAAATGGTAACTCCATCTCCAGCCACATGGCTTACAGATCGGACTATTTTTTCGCCCAATCCAATATCCTGCGGTTTTTCAATGCTGTTGCTTATTAAAAAGGCCGGTTTTGAAAAAATATGCAGCGCTTGTTCTGTCATTGCTTTAGCCACTTCCCCAACCTCTCTACCAGTATAATCATTATACAATATTCGGAAGTGGTTTGCGTCCATATCCAATAATAAAACAGAAATTCCTTGGTGGGTGAGATCGCTATCTGATATCTCACCGCTTGAAGTGGCACCAAAAATCTTAATATTCTTTCTATCCAATAGGCTGATAATAGAAGCGATGTCTTGTTTTACCGAAATAAAAACAAGTGCGAGTGTAGGATTAAATCCGTCAACCATACTCTCGACCAAAGCGAGATTGATTTCTTCTGTTGATTTCCCTTTGATTGATTTTGCTTTCATAATGGCTTACAAAAATGGTAAAATTCAAAAAGGGATCTTTATTTTTTAGAAATTCGATACATATTGCCGTTATCTGTAACCGCATACAGCATTCCGTTCGCATAGGCTACATCTCTGAATCGCTCCTGCTTATCTGCCAAAAGCCGTTCTTCGCCCACCACTTTGTTACCTTCAATCACCAACCGGCAAATGTGCATGCTGCTCAATCCACCAATAAATAAATTGTTTTTCCATTCTGGAATGGCATCGCCCTTGTAAAAACTCATACCGCTTGGCGATAATACCGGATCCCAATAGTAAACCGGTTGCTCCATGCCAGCTTGTTGTTGTATAGCGTCTCCTACTTTTTGCCCGCTATACTCGAGTCCGTAAGTAATGGTAGGCCAGCCATAATTTTTTCCTACTTCAATCCGGTTGAGTTCGTCGCCGCCTCTCGGGCCAAATTCGGCTTCCCATAAGTCGCCGGTTTCGGGGTGCAAATCAAGGCTTTGGGGGTTGCGTACACCATAGGCATAAATCTCCGGCATCGCATCAGGTCTGTTTAAAAAAGGATTTCCCGGAGCAGGCTTTCCTTCTTTGGTAAGTTTGTAAATTTTACCAAGACCGGAGTTTAGCCATTGTGCCTGTTTGCGCCCTTCCAGAATGGAGCGTTCTCCGGTGCTGACAAACAAGTTGCCTTCCTTGTCGAATACAATGCGGGAGCCAAAATGCAGATTGCTTTTTAGAGCAGGGGTCGCTCTGAAGATAACTTTTGGATCTTCCACGGACTTTTCATCATCGGATAGTCTGCCCTTAGCGAGTGCCATCAGGTTGCCTTCCTCCTGTGCTTCAGAAAAAGTCCAGTAGATCATGCGGTTTTGGCCAAAATCCGGATCAAGGGCTACCTCAAGCATGCCGCCCTGTCCTTTTTGAACCACTTCTGGAAAGCCCTCTACTTTAGAAAGCTCTTTGCCATTGGCATCATGAATAGTCATGTATCCTTTGATACTTGTTACCAGCAAACGGCCATCGGGTAGGGGCACTACCGCCCATGGACGATATAGCTTTTCAGCAATCAGTTCAACCTGATAGGGCGTGGAGGTAGTAACTCCATCCACACGGGTCTGTCCATTGAAAGCAGGTTTGTAATCTGCATTGGGTTTGTTGGTTTCCACCGGTCCCTTACGCATGTTTTCTTTTTCGGTTTGTCCGGAAGCATCGGGACTGCTGCAGCCTGCAATGATTAATATCATAGCTATAGACAGGGTAAAATCTGAAAGTGTTTTTCTCATATGAATTGTTTTAATAGTGTTTTTTGTGGGTAATTAACTAGTTTATTCAAACCGTAATATAGCGGGATACTTTTGCATATTATACGGATATATCGAACCATCCTTACGCTAAAAGCATAAAAATGAACAAGATAATTTATTTTGATGAATTTGATTCAATATTTAATGCATTCTTTAGGCCCCTTGATAAATAACATTAAACATTTATGTGTAGGGGGAAACAGGGTGTCAAATAGGGCAATTTCCCTTATATTGGATGCTGCCGGAATACTTGTTGGAAATGGGCAATAAGAGCAGGTGCATGCTTAAAGTCTTATCCCGATTATGAGAAAAAGCGCACAAAGAATAATAAGGTAAACAGCAGAGGCGTAATAGATTGCAGCCAGTTTTTAAACTTACATTGGAAAGTGCCATGGAGGGAAAAACCAGTCCGTTGGGGACAATGAAAGACATGATGCACATGCCGAATATTTAGGCATTTACGATTTCTCTTCCGGGAATCTGCACAAGAATGGCGAGCGCTTCAGTAAGGAGCATTGTAAATACTGCCATGCCCGAAGTAGATTGAATAAATCAGGAAATGATGAAATAGAAGCCCAAAAGCGCAATGATGAAAAGGGTTGAAATCGCTGATATTTTCTCCTTTTTAAAATCCCAATTCAAAGGGAAAGCCAATTCTATTTAAAAAATTTTAGGGGAAATAATCGGTAGCAGGTCTTTCCATTGGGCAAAATGAGCCAATAAGGATCCGTTGTGCAATTAGTTGTTTGCTGCAGGTCTATTTCAGGTAGGTACTTACTTTTTGAGAGATAAACTGCTGAACCTTCTTCCAGGACTGTTTTTTTAAACTTACCGGATCTTCGCTTTCATCGGCATCTGCAAAATAAATCAGCGCCTGTGGCACTGTAATCAAAAGATTTTGATTCTTGTATTTTTCGTGGTGAAAATCTATAAAATCCTGCACGGAATAGTGTTGAAGCAATTCGGCAATATCCCAAAAGTCTTTCTTTTTTCCGCGGCCAAGAATAGCCTGCACTTTCATAGCAATGATATCTTCAGTGGAGAACATCCGTATATTTTCGAGGGTTTGGATAGGTCGGATCAGTGGGTGGGGTAGCTTCACAAGATCAACTTTAATGTTATCGATATAACAAAATATCGCAAATCTTGGCGTCTTTTCCTCAACTAGGATTCGGTCTTCAAATTTGGCACGAAGTCCGGCTAAGAGTTCGTTATTGTCTATCTTTTGGTTGGTAAATAAATCCAGATCGATGGATTTTCTATGCCCATAAATTAAGGATAGTGCGGTTCCTCCTACAAGAGAAAAATCCTGTAGAGCTGGCAATTCAAGTAATTCATTTAGTACGGAAAAAGTTCCGGATTCAACTGTCTGAGTTTGTAACATCTGAAATCAGTTAAAGGACGATCAATAACAGCACTTGCCAAATACATTCTTGTTTCCGGCAAAAATTTCGCGTTCAGGAGTGCTTCGGCTACTTTTTCATCGCCATAATAGCGCCTGCAGTTTCTGATATCCTCGACATCGCCCCGCTCAAAAACCCGCTCAATGACAAATTTTGCCCTCAGGTCGTAATCCAACTTATCGAAATCTACATCCCAAAAAATGCGACGATGAAGAACCGGTTTTGTCTTTTCGCTCATACCTCAAAGATACAAAGCATTTGCTCATTTGCAAACGGGGTCAGTCATCTCCATCAGCTACCTTTAAAAAGGCACTGCGTCTTGGGGCCGGCATAACGGCATGTTCGCCCCGCACCGTTTTCCAGATGACTTCACTAAAAATGAGATCCGGTATCAGGTCCTCCCTCGAAAAATCGAAAGTTGCACTGAGCCTTGCCATAGCCGTGTTTTCTGTATTGCGCTCATTGAGGTCAATCTGCGCTGCTAAAGACCGGAACGGAGTCAGATTCGCATTTTGGGTAAAGCATCGAAACATAGGAGTGGCAGCTGCATCGTACTGACTCATAGGAGGTAATCCTAAAATCAATTCCATCGTTCTGAGCATTGATGAGGTAGAATACATGGTATGATCTACAAAGCCCCGTTTTACAAAAGGGCCGGCAAGATAGGCTGTGGTTCGATGGGCATCCACATGGTCGGAGCCATTTTGTGCATCATCCTCTATTACAAATACCGCACTTTCCTTCCAGATCGGGCTATTGGATAAGTGTTCGATAAACAGTCCTACCGCAAGATCATTGTCAGCCACATGGGCAAAGGGAGTCGGACGTCCGATGCGGGCACCCTCTGTATGATCGTTTCCAAATCGTACCGAGTTGAATTGAGGAACTGCGCTGATCAATACCAAAGAATCAAACTCCCGCTTCCATTGGTAAAAGCGGGTGGTATCGGGTACACGCAGGTTGTATCCATCATAATAGGGACAGGCATGTCCCTGAAGCGCCGGAATTGTGGCTTTGTCAAAATAGGCAAATTCTCCATAGGTCCTATAGGTCACCCCGGCTCTTTTACAATAATCCCAGATAAATCCTTTAGGAGGATTTGCAATTGCTTTAGCGCCTTCCCCGGGATAACTTCCTCCCCGGCCTCCATAGCTTGTTCCCCAGTTTTTTTCCAGATAATCGGTTGCGCCGGCAGAGGTGCTCCAGTTGTGCCCATCGGCACTTACCTCACCATCGGCATAAAAATTATCGAGTAAAACAAATTCCTTAGTAAGCTTATGTTGGTTGGGGGTAATATTTTCACCAAACAATACCAGCGAAGGATCACCGTTTCCTTCCTTAACATCCCCCAAAACCTGATCGTAGGTGCGGTTTTCTTTGATGATATAAAAAACATATTTGATCGGGGACGCATCACCCACTTTCATCGGTATGGGATTGCCGGCTTCGCCAGCTGCCATCAGTTCCTTTTCTTTGGTGTAAGGGGTATTTGTATACACTGCTTTCGAGTAAACGGCAAGGGTTTCCTCATTCGGTTCTTCAATAATTGACATAGTACCTTGCATAAGTCCTCCAATATAGCCATTGCGTTTTTTTACAGTAGTGTCGCCTACATGCCATTCTACCAATTCATCGCGCCGGGTGGGGTTTGGCCCGCCTGGATTTGGAAAAGAGGTTACCCCTTTACCATTGGAAACAAATATTTTTTTACCAACAGTTTTTACATTCGTTGGGTACCAGCCTACCGGAATAAATCCTTTTGAATGGCTTTTGCCGGGTTCTTCTACGTCAAAAACAGCAAGACAGTTATTGTCAGCATTGGCAACATACAGGGTCTCTTCATCGGGCGATAAGGCGAGACCGTTAGAGGTAGTACCGATAGGGGCATCCGGATACAACGAAGTACTCAATACTTCAATCACCTTTCTCTTTTTTATGTCAATGATCGAAACACTATTGTCATTGGCATTGGCGACATACAGAAAACTTCCTTTTTTATTGAGTAATAATTCGTTGGGGTTATCTCCAACAGCGATGCTGTCTGTTATGATTTTTTTCTGCGTGTCAAAAATCATAACTTTATCTCCGCCCCAAAGCGAAATGTATAGTTCTTTTTTGTCAGGTGATAGTACACAACCATAAGCTTCTGCTCCTAAGGCAATTTTCTGATCCGTAATTTTTGTTTCCACATTCATCACATAAAGGCTATTGTCCTCTTTGGTGACCACATACAATAATTTTCGGGCATCATCCAATTCAATGCCTGCCGGAGAAATTTTTACAGGCCATTTTTTTCCTAATAGGAAACTGTCATTCAGTACCAGTTTGCCTTTTTGAATGGCATATTTCAAGATCCGGTTTTCATTACCGGCAGATGCATAAAGGAATTTTTCATCTGCACTGAATTTCAATCCATACCATGCTGTTTCTATCAGTTTATTATCCAGAATTTCATTTGTAACCGTATTGATCAGTTGCAGGCTCTGAATACTCTGTCCGTTATTGGTAACAGCCAGCATTTTTTTGGAGGAGGATAAAGCCATATTGAGGGGCAAATCTCCCAAGGGCAACATAGAACCCGCCGGAGAAAGCTGCCAGCCATTGGGTAGTTGCACCCTTTTCTCCTCTAATTTTTTAAATAGTTTTTCTTCCTGCTGAGCTATGGAGTAAATAGAAAAAAACAGCAAAGCTATACTCAAATAAATTTTCATAATTCCGTTTTAAAATGCAATAAAATTGATCAGATATAATTTTTTAACTGCACTATCATCAAGCGAATATAAACAATAGCACTAGGTAAATTAGTTACACAAAATTTGTTTACAAAAAGATATTCCCGGGATAAAAGGAATCAACATCATTTTATTGCAAATATTCCATTTTCTATTTGGAAAATTTTAGTACTACTTTTCCCTTATTATCTATATAAAAGAATTCGCTGCCGGTTTCCACCAATGCATATCCTCCCTTGAAAGTAGCCATCTGATCATAACCGGGCTCAATGATTACTTCATTTTTTAAATTGATAAACCCCCACAAGGAATAGTCTTTTTCAATACAAGCTAATCCTTCTGAAAAGAAGCCGGCGTTGGTATAAATCGGAGGAATAATACAGTTACCCTCCCTATCAATAAAGCCCCACATATCATTTTCATCACGGGCAGCAGCAAGTCCTTCCGAAAAATTCCGAATCAATCCAAAGGTTTTTTCTGATAGCTTCTCTTCTTTCAGATTGATAAGTTCCCATTGGGATGAAATGGTATTTTTAACGGCAATCACCTGCTCATTTTTATCCCAATTCGTTAGATCGTAATATTTGGGTCCGAGTATAAATTTTCCGGTAGTATCAATTAGGCCATAGTTTTTGTTGTCTGTGGTAGCCCTTGCATAACCATCTTTAAAGGGAAAACATAGTTTGAATTGAGGTTCAATAATCATTTTCCCATTTACATTAATGAATCCCCATTCTCCTGCTTTTTGCACCCTTGCCAGCCCTTCGGAAAAATCATCTGCAGCCTCGTAGTTAGGTTCCAGTAACCATTTTCCATTGGTATTTATGTATCCGTATTTCGTAGAAAATACATGCTCTCCAATCCCTGCATAAGTCATTCCCTCACTGAAATTTCCCGCCAGTACAAATTGGGGCTTTATAACTACAGCGCCCTTTATGTCTTTATAACCCACTTTTCCCTTCTCCCAAAACCAAAATAGCCTTTGAGCTTTTAAGCCGATTTTCAGAGACAAAAAGATCAACAGGAATACGATTTTTATATTCATGGCAGATGATTTTAAAAGCGTTTACTCCATTATAAAAATATAGAAATTATTACGGTATCCGGATATGGAAGGTTATTTTTTATCTATCCAGATTTCATCTGTTCCATAGGCTACTTTTTCAGCCGGCAGAATTACTTTATATTTTTTGGCATATCGCGCCCATTCATAGGTCATACCGTGAAGCACTTCCGGTTCCTTTTTGGCGAGATTCTCTTTTTCTGAGAGGTCTTTTTCCAGATTATACAATTCCCAGGTTCCTGTTCCATAAGGTTTGTCCATGTATTCTGCTTTCCATTTTCCTTTTAGTACACCGCGCCGACCATAGAGCTCCCAGCAATGTGCCTCGTCTGCGGGATGAGGCGTTTTGTCGGTGCCATTTAGCCAGGGCATCAAAGAGCGGCCATCCATGGGGAATATACGTTTGCCATTAAAGGAAGGAGCCGGGTGTGAAACCTTCGTCCATTCCAGGATAGTTGGTGCAATATCCATCACAGATACAAAATCCGGGTTGATGGATCCCTGGTTTAGTTTTGTTTCCGGAAAGTGGATGATCATCGGACTCCGTACACCCCCTTCGGAAGCAAAACCCTTGTACCAGCGAAACGGTCCGGTAGAAACCTGTGCCCAGGAAGGGCCGGTAAAAAGATAGGAGTTTTTGCGGCCAATATTGGCAAGGCTGTTATCAAAATTTGATTCCACCCATTCCTTTGTATCTCTGATCCCCCAAATAGAATTCCCCTCAGCACCATTGTCTGACATAAACACAATCAAGGTATTTTCGTACAGGCCGCTCTCTTTCAAATGTTGAAGAACCTTCCCGATATTTTTATCCATACGCTCTACCATAGCAGCATAGATTTCCATAGTTCTTGCAGCATACTGTTGTGCATCGCTACTTATCTGATTCCAGGGCTGCACGTTTGGGCTAGTGGGAGGAACAGTAGTTGCTTCCGGTAAAATCCCCAATTTCATGGCATTTTCTACGCGCTGTCCTGCAATTACTTCATATCCGGAATCGTACCGTGATTTGTACAAATCGATAGCATCATCGGGAACCTGCAAAGGCCAGTGTGGCGCTGTGAAAGTTAACATGGAAAAAAAAGGTTTTTCTTCAAACTGACTTTCGTTGATAAATTCAATGGTTTTTTGTGCATAATAGTCGCTCGAATAGAAATCTTCCGGGAGTTGTTCAATCAATTTTCCATCCTCCGTATATAAAGATTTTCCGTAAAATGAAAACAAAGGCTGCCCATCTCCAAAATGCCCTCCTCCTCCTTGCAGCATACAAAAAGAGCGATCGAATCCCCGTTGATCAGGCCAAAGCGATTTTTCCGAAGCCGGATAGGCCTGATGCCATTTTCCGGCAATTGAAGTGTGGTAGCCGGCTTGCTGCAATAAGTTGGAAATGGGTACTACATCAAAATTCAAATAGCCTTCATAGCCCGGTAAGCCTTTTTGATTATAGGCCCAATCGCCTTCCATAGTGCCATAACCATTCCTGTGATTGTCCACTCCGGTGAGTAACATAGCACGGGTAGGGGAGCAGGTAGCGGACGTGTAAAAAGCAGTATTCCTTATTCCTGACATGGCCAGCGAATCCAGATTGGGGGTCCTTATTTCCCCTCCATAGCATCCCAAATCTGTAAACCCTAAATCATCTGCTACTATCACCAGAATATTGGGTCTGTCAACAGGTTGCATCTTTACAGGGGACCTCGTTTTTTCTTTACAGGAAAATATAATCAGAATAACAATGAGCAGGTAGCCGGAAAAAGAATTTCTTAAAGGCCTGTACAAATTTTTGGGCGACGATAGTTTTTTAATCATTTTTCTGAATATCTATTTTAGCAAACCTTCTGAAAATAATCTTCGCAATTCTTTTTTATCATATTTCCCTACACTCGTTTTAGGTAACTGATTCATGGTAATATATTGGGTAGGAATCTGATACTTCGCAAAATCATTAGAAAGAAATGCAATAATTTCTTCTGAATTCAGCGAGCCGGAAGCCTCTGTTAATACCACAACCGCCAGAGGTTTTTCAATCCATTTTTCATCGGGTATGGCAATTACGACGGCCTCTTGTATGCTTGGATGCCCTACCAGGGCGGTCTCCAGGGCGACACCTGAAATCCATTCTCCTCCGCTTTTTATCAGGTCTTTTGTTCTGTCTGTAATTTGCATATATCCATATTCGTCCATGGTGGCTACATCCCCGGTTCTAAACCAGCCATCCTCCGTAAAACTATCCTTAACCTGCGATTTAAAATAGGCGCTTGTAACCCAAGCTCCTTTTACCTGAAGTTCTCCCATGGTGTTGCCATCCTGCGGCACCTCGGAACCTTCTTCGTTTACAATTCTTAATACAATTCCAGGGAATTCAAAACCCTGCTTTGCCCGTATGTTCAGTTTTTCTTTTTCGCTTAAATGATCATGGAAAGGTTGCAGCCGGCTAACGGTTCCAAGGGGAGAAGTTTCGGTCATACCCCATGCCTGTCCACCCTTAATTCCAAAATCCTTTTCCATACCCTCAATCAGGCTTGCAGGCAATGCGGATCCACCTACAAGGTATTCCTCCAATAGTAACTTTTCTCCCGGAGGATTTTTCTTTAAAGCTTCGTAAATACCCAGCCAAATGGTAGGTACCCCATTGGCTTTATTCACTTTTTCGTCAATCATCATCTTAATGAGTGCCTCCGGTTGTAAATGAAGCGAAGGCATTACCATATCAGAGCCTGATAGAAGGCAAACATAGGGGAACGCCCAGGCCATCACATGAAATTGCGGGACAATCAGCAGCACGATATCGGCTGCACTTAGTTTTGCGGCATTGGGTGTAAGGAGGGTAAGGGCATGTAAATAAGTGGAACGGTGGGAGTACAGCACGCCTTTGGGAAGCCCCGTTGTGCCACTTGTATAACACAGGCCACATGCGTCTTTTTCATTTAAATCGGGTGGGGTAAATGATTCTGACTGATCTTCAATCAGTGCTTCATAATGCAGGATATTGGGCAGGCTTGTTTGAAAGCCCTCTCCTGCATTCAGGATTACGTAATGTTTTACACTTTCAATAAGCGGTGCAATGCCTTCAAGTAATTTCACAAGCGTGGCATCCACAAATATCACTTTGTCCTCAGCATGGTTGATAATGTACTCAATCTGATTGTGAGACAACCGGATATTGAGGGTATGGCAAACGGCGCCTATTGCGGGAATCCCATAATACAATTCCACATGCTGATAATGATTCCACGCAAAGGTGCCTATCATATCCCCTTTTCTAATCCCGAGCTTTTTTTCAAGCGCATTGGCCAGTTTATAGGCTCTTTTTTGCATATCACGGAACGTGGACGCATGACGGGTGCCATCCGGCAGATAACTGATAATATTTTTATGGTGAAATACTTTTCCACTATACGCCAGAATGGTATTTGTGGTTAAAGGAAAATCCATCATAAGTCCTTCCATGGCTGCAATTTTTTTGAATGATAAAAGTATGAATGATATTTTTAATACAAGTAAAAAATAGGTTCTGTTTTTTTCTACCAAATATACTACAGAATGAGGTTTGATAACGATCTGTCATCCCATCCATTTAAATAGTTCCGACATAAAAATCCCCAAATAAGTACCCGTAGCATTGCCCAGTGCGCCTACTAAAATACCCGGTAAAACCAGTTCGTTACGGTTCAGGCTTTTGGCCAGTGCCATCGCGGTAGCCGTACCGCCAATATTAGCCTGACTTGCAATAGATACAATATCAATATCCTGTTTAAAGAAGGCTCCAAGGCCATAAATAATAAGTCCGTGAATGAAAACAAGAATCGTTACAAAGGCAAGCAGAGTCAATGCAAGTTGCCCGTCTTTTATCAAGGCAGGGATATCGCAAAAGGCTCCGATAACTGCAAGGAATAAGTAGATGCTCAACAACCCCATTGTCTTGTGTCCTTTGAGTTTATTGATGAAAGGAATTTGTGCCAGTAATAATGCTAGAGAAGTCAGCCAGATGATGTTGGGGATCATGGGAAGGGCGATTGTCAGCCATTTTGATAATTCCATGGCACCCAGGCCCAAAAAAAGAATGAATGCCAGATCATAGGGGCGGATGGGCTCTGATTCTTCCGGTTTGTGTCGCTTGATTTCGTCCATGGAAGCTTCTGTTGTACGATGGTTGTATTTAGGAAATTTGTAATGAATAAATTTAGGAATCACTAAGGTTGCAATCACCCAAAACGTGCTGATCAGATTGTCGGCTACCGTTGCAGCTGCAAAGAGACCCCCCTGTTTAGATACCTGATAATTGATGGCTACAGCATTGAAATTGATACTGCCCCCGGTATAAGTACCGGTGTACATCCCTCCGATTGCATAATAAAAGGCTCCGATTTTTTCTGAACCATTCAACAGCTGCATGGCAACAAAAGCTCCTGCCATTGTAGCGAAAGATCCGATTGCAAACATAATCAACATGGGTTTTCCTGCAAGTTTCAGACTACTCAGATTGATATTTAAAAGCATCCAGAAAATGGATAGAGGGGCTACATATGAAAAAATACCATCATAAACAGGAGTGGCAGGAGTAGATGCAGGAATGATACCTAAATTGGCCACCAATGCAGTAAACAAAATGACCATCAGCGCGGTGCCGGCATGACGTAAAAAGGTTTTTTTACAAAGCCATTCTGTTACTACAATCAACAGAAATAGAATGGCAAGGATCGCAACCGGTTCAGTTATTGGCATTTTTAATATGTCTTTGATGGGGAAAGTAAACAAAATATGCATTGCAAAAGGGGAATGTGCAGATAATGGAGATATTCTGTTTGATTTTTGTAAGACAGGTATTAAATTAAAGTGAATCTGTCTATAACTATTTGGATTGAAGGGATAAGGATGTAATTTCGTGTATTCTATTTTACAACCATATCATCCTGTGCAATTTCAGCAGGGTATTATAAATATTACAGAAAATGAGTATTCAAAAAGTTTGGTTTATAACCGGTTGTTCTACTGGTTTTGGAAGATCTCTGGCCAATGAAGTCCTGGCTTCAGGGGGTAAAGTAGCCGTTACATCCCGCAATACAAAAGATGTGGAAGATATCGTTTCCGCCTATCCTGACTCGGCAATGGCTGTGCAGCTTGATGTATTGAACAAAGAAGAAATTAAGTCGGCAGTGGCTGAGGCGATCGATCATTTCGGACAGATAGACGTATTGGTTAATAATGCCGGTATTGGCTATTTTGCTGCGGTAGAAGAAAGTGAGGATGCCGAAGTGCGTCGTATGTTTGACATCAATGTGTTTGGACTTGCCGATGTTACAAATGCCGTATTGCCACATATGCGGGAGCGCAAAAAAGGACATATTCTGAATATTGCCTCAATTGGTGGTTTGCGCTCTTTCCCCGGGGTAGGTTTTTATAATGCCACCAAGTATGCAGTAGATGGACTAAGCGAAGCGCTTGCCAAGGAAGTAACTCCTTTAGGTATTAAGGTGACGGTTATTTGCCCGAGCGGATTCAGAACCGATTGGGCAGGACGTTCTGCTAAAGATACCGTGGTTGAAATTGAGGACTATGCAGAAACAGCAAGAAAGAATATCAATACGATCCGTGGCGTAAGTGGTAATCAGGCGGGCGATCCGGTCCGGGCTGCAAAAGCTATGATTCAGGTGACAGAAGTGGAGAACCCTCCGATGCGTTTGTTGTTGGGAGTGGCTGCGCTTAAAGGAGCCCGGATAAAACTCGAAGAATTGAAAGAAGATTTCGATGCCTGGGCTGCTGTTTCAGAAGGAGCCGATTTCCCCAAAGAGGAAATCTAAGAGGTTTTGAATAATTGAAAAAGGGCAGCTTTCTTATAGCTGCCCTTTTTCAATTTAGAGACGCCTTTAAGTGATATCAAGTAATCTGCGGTGATAATTTATTTGTCCGAGATGATACGCTAAATGGGTAGTCAAATGAATAAGGAAGTAACCGGTAGTCATGGGTTCTCCAAAAACAATCTCAGGATATGTTTCGTCAAGTTTTGAAACATCAAGCTTTTGAAGCGTAGTTTCTATCATTTGCCGGGTATAGTCAATCTGATCTAACAGATCTTTACGTGGTATATGCTTTGTCGAAAACTCAAGAGGGCGGTTCCGTACATATCCGGTTGCCCCCAATTGTGTGCCGATATAATGATTGAGGTTGCCAAGCAAATGCAGACAAAGATTGCCGGCAGTATTGGTAATTTGCTGATCAACGATCCATAGATTTTCTTCCCGGCTATAAAGGCTGATCTCCGTTTTTAATTTGGTAAGATCTCTCGAAAATAAAGTGGTAAGTATTGAAATCATGACGTAATATTTTTATTCAGCTTCTTCCGAACGTTCCGATGGAACCTCCAGATTATGGCAATAAAAAAGGGCATTTAAAAATAACTTATTCGTGCCATACCAGGTGCCTCTGAAATTGGGATTATCTGCAAATAAGATCACCCTGCCATTGCCTTCTTTGCTTACAAGAATGGATGCTGCATTTTTAATTTTAGAAAGAGTAGTGGGATGTACATACCCTCCAATCAACGGATTTTTAGTGTATTGGGCAACGGTTGCGTAGGGATTATATGAAGGTTGCATCAGTGTGGTGCCGTTTTTGTAAACAGGTTGAGAACGACTGCTAAATCCAAATCCGATAGGGTGGGTGGTATCGAGATCGACGCGGAATATAGAGCCCCCTAATGACTTGGCTCCTTCAATATTTACAGCCTCATCAAAATCGCTTCTACGGGCATCCTTCGTTTTGCTGCTGTCTCCTTCTTTTATTTTTTCCCGGGTAAAGCCGTTTTTCAAAGCCCATTCAGAACCGGTTTTTAGTGTCAC
>JBGSNV010000352.1:0-11332 GCA_041739485.1 Chitinophagaceae bacterium | reverse complement strand
CTCGATGGGAACCCTATTTCTAAAGCAGCTATGCAAGACCTGAATCCTGAATCACTGGAATATGATGTATTGCTTGGTAAAGAAGCTGCCATGGAAAAATATGGAGAAAAAGCAAGCAAAGGTGCTTATGAATTGTATAGTCTTCCGGTTGCGAATTCATGGGAAAACAAGGACAAACAACAACTTCCCTCCTTCCCGGGTGGAAAGGAACAATGGAGTGTTTACCTTCAGAAAAACCTGAGATATCCGGATGTAGCTATTGACAATGGTACAATGGGTATTGCTAAAATTGCCTTTACCGTTACCACAGAAGGGTTCATAAAAAACCTCGTGATTATTGAAAACCCGGGAGATGGATTGGGTGAGGAAGCACAGCGAATTATTGCAAAAGGACCTAAATGGGTTCCGGCAAAGAAAAACGGAAAAGCTATAGAGAAACGCGTTATGTCACTAGTTACCTTCAGGCTTGAGTAAAATAGAAAAGTGGAGATTAACCTAAAATAAATTATAAAATTATAAATATAACCATGCATCCCATCCTGTTATACCTGCTGAAAATGATCCTCTGCTCCGGCATCCTGTACGGATATTACCGGGTGGCGTTGTACAACGAAAAGTTTCATCAGTGGAACCGGTTTTACCTGCTTGCCGCATTGGGACTCAGTGTTGTGATTCCTTTTCTTGAAATTTCGGTAGCTCCCGAAACGCCACCAACGGCACTCGTATTTGTGCTTGAGTCGCTGCCTGCTCAGTACATCGCTCCGCAAAAAACGGTTTTCACTACAGAAAATATCCTTGGGGCATTGGCACTTTCGGTTAGCTTGTTTTTACTGCTTCGGATGGTAATTGGTTTTTGGCAAAGCATTTACCGGCCATACCGGCAGGGGCATATCACCCCGCTGCAGGAAGTTTCCATTATACTTACCAACGAAAAAGCCGCCCCGTATTCCTTTTTTCAATGGCTGTTTTGGCGGCAGGATATGGATCCGGATACCACGCATGGCAAGCGGGTGCTTATCCACGAATTGACACATATCCGTGAGCTGCATTCGATAGACAAACTATTTGCCGAACTGCTGCTGATTGTTTGCTGGTTCAATCCTTTTTTCTGGCTTATCAAAAAAGAATTGTACCTCATCCATGAGTTTCTGGCGGATCGCAGGGCAATAGAAAACAACAACGGGGCCGCCTTTGCGGAGATGATTCTCCGGTCGATCCACAACGATCTTCCCGTGGCATTGGCAAGCCCCTTATTTACCTCACAACTTAAAAGACGTTTAAAAATGATTACTACTTCCAACAAACCACAGTTCAGCTATCTGCGCCGGCTATCGGCATTGATTGCTATGGTTGGGGTCAGTCTGTTGCTGATGCTTACGATTGAACAAAGCATGGCACAGCAAGCCCCACCTCCACCCCCACCTCCTCCGGCACCAAAGGCACTTCCCGACAGCATTAAATCTATTCGGGTAAATAAAGCAGACGGGAAGGAAACGGTTACGATTCAATTAAAAAACGGAATTGTCAGAAAAATGACATTAAAGGAAGCCATTAAAAAAGGATACCCGGTTTTTCCACCACCACCTCCACCACCACCGGCACCGCCTGCACCGCCTGCACCACCACATCCCCCTGTTGCGGGCTTTTCCAAAGAGATTCAATCTGTAGATATTTATCAGGAAAAGGGTATAGATATGGTGAAAGTGGTAACGCAAAAAGGAGAAGTGAAAAAAATGACGCTTGAGCAGGCGCATAAAAACGGATATCTGCTTGCTCCTCCGGCACCTCCTGCACCACCGGTACCACCGGCTTCAAAAGCAGAAGGTTACAAAATTACAGGTAAAGGTTACAAACTTACAGGTACCAACGACCCTACCGATGAACCACTCTATGTATATGCAGGTCTTATAATCAGTAAGGCGCAAATGGCACAAATTGATCCAAATAACATTGAACCCATAGACGTATTGAAAGGGGAATCTGCCATAGCCGCCTATGGAGATAAAGGCAAAAACGGGGTTATAAAAATTACCCCAAAAAATGCCGATTATTCCCACAACACACCAACCGTCCTGCTGAAGGATGTTGTGGTGGTTGGTTACGGACCTAAAAATGCCCAACCGGCATCTCAGGAAAAAACCCGAATCAATCTTAAAAGTATTGATGGAAAAAATGCACCCCTGTATGTACTCGATGGAAAAGTGATTTCTGAGGAAGAAATGAATGCGGTGGATCCGAATCATATTGAATCCATTTCGGTACTGAAAGACGAATCTGCCACCAAAGCCTATGGTAGCAAAGGGCAAAACGGTGTCGTGCTCATTGCTACAAAGTTAAAGGGGAGTGTTTCCGACAAGATTTTCACCAAAACCGAACAGCAGGCTGTTTTTCCGGGTGGGCATGAAGGATGGATAAGGCATCTACAAAAAAATCTGCGCTACCCGGACAAAGCCATTGATAAAGGAACGCAGGGTAAAGCGAGTATTCAATTCCTTGTAGATAAAGCGGGTAATTTATCTGACTTTAAAATTCTCGAAAATCCGGGAGATGGTTTGGGCGAAGAAGCGCTCCGGGTGATTAAAGAGGGGCCCAAGTGGGAACCTGCGGAGCAAAATGACAAAAAAGTGATTGCCCGGGTGGTACAGGTGGTTACGTTTCGGTTAGAATAGACTAAAGAAGAAAATAGTATCCGGAAAACGAAAGAGGACGCATTGGTTTGCGTCCTCTTTCGTTTAAAAAAAATTCATAGCCCTTATACGCTATAAACATCCCCAATCCTGATTGAAATGCTTAATTTTTCAAATGAAATGGTTGCCTCCGGTTTTGTATAAATATTACTTAGCCATGTGCCATCCTCTTGTTTGGAGATGCAGTTAATAAACATAGTATCCGGCTCTACCAACATATAATATTGCAAAGTCGGAATATTACGGTATTGAATGTATTTGTCCACCGTATCGTAAGTGCGGGTGGAATCAGAAAGCACTTCCACTACCAGAACCGGTTTAATAGCAACATACTCATCTTTCGATTGGTCCTCTTGCTTTACCAATACAACGTCAGGATAAAAATAAATATTCCCATCCTCTGAGGAAACTTTGATGTCCGAGGTATAGGTTACAAATCCGGTTATCCCGAGCAGGTTGTCTAAAATCCTGCTAAGTTGCTTTTTTATGAGCTCATGGGATTTTGTATATCCAGGCATATCAATGAGTTTACCATAAAAAAATTCATGCTTCCCCACACTGCTCTTTTCCCTTTCAAGGTATTCTGATGCAGATAAATAGCCTTTTTCTGAATTCACTTTCATGATTGACTCTTGATTTTCTACCCTTAAAATAAGAAAAATAAATGATTAAGAGGAAGTCAGTTTTTTTCCCAAACACCCATTAAATAGCTTTCCACCTGTCTTCTCACTTGGGTAGCAGCCATATTGTGGTTGTTGACCAAAACCGAAAAAAACAGCAGTTTCCCTGAGCGGGCATAGAACATTCCGCTTAAAGCCACCTGCCCGGTAAGGGTACCGGTTTTGCCAAAAAGCTTGCCGGAAAGCGGTTTGTAGTAGTTCGTCAAGGTGCCATCGTTACCCGTTGGTAAAATCTCCTGCAACCGCGCCATCCCAAATTCATTTTTCATCTTTTCGAGCAGCCATACAAAATCGGCGGGGCTGAAAAGATTGTATCGGCTCAGTCCGCTCCCGTCAGCCCAAAACGGCTTGTCCGGCATATCCTTCAAATCGGTCTTCAGCAAGGTTTCTATCATATCGCGGTCGCTCATGTAACCAAGCAATGCCTGACTTGCCATCAGCAAGGTTTGCTCCGCATAAAAATTATCACTGCGGTGCATCATCGGTTTCAGCATACTGTCTTTGGGTTGCGTGGCAATGCTTTTCCAGGTAAGGTTACCTGCCCTGTCATCGGGCACCCTGCCTTCGAAAAGTGCTAAAGAATCGCTATCGGGCAGGGGCAAACGCCGGAGTATGCTCAACGCAGTTTGGATGCCCCGGGTTACAAAAGGGATCTCTTTTTGTACAAGCGTATCCTTCACCAAATAGGCCACTTCAAAAGCATTGGAGGCATAATCTCTTTTCAAACTGAATACCCCATTTGTTGCAGGCAATTCGATGAAGCCATCCGGACGTAATTTTAATCCCTCCTCCCCTCTCGGACCCATAGTTAGATCCTGTGTGAACAGGGTGCGTTCAGGCACGCCTGATTCCACCATCAACCGACTCCGGTACTCCACCGGCATCAGGTTGCCGTACACCGGCAAAGCACTTCGTTCGGGCTGATAAGTAGCCTGATAATCGCTCCAGGTCCAGCCGCGGCCGTACCTTTCGGCACGCCATTGCGTGGCATCCAATACCACCGGCTTGTGCACCGAACCAAGCCATTCGGCCACCGGGTGTTTATCAAATTCATCCATAAGTAAAGTAGGATCCCCTGTCGGATAGGCGTACACCGTATCCCCTGCATCGAGATACTTTAAACCAATAAGCGTATCCGGCAGGTATTTAAGCCCCGCATACAAACTCATCAATTTGGTATTGCTTGCCGGTACAAAATACTTGTGGTGATTGTACCCGGCAATTACTTTTTTTTCTGCAGGATCGTATACCATAACTCCCAAATGAGCCCCCTGTAAACTATCTTCCAACACCCGGACTGCCCTATCCGTTTCTACAGAACCCATAGATGCTAGTGGTGCTTTACAACCGGCCACCGAAGCCGCCAAAACCAATACCAACAAAAAATCATTTTTTGCCATAAGAAGAAAAATTATATTTACCCAAAACGAAAGATAAGGCTTTCTTCAAAAGAGGGCGCATCCCGGCAAATATCCATGCAAAGACTCACCTATTGGTTGTTGTTCAAGGAATTTTTCAGACCGCTCATTTTATTGGGTAGTCTTACGGTTGTAGGAACGCTTGGCTACATGCAAATAGACGACTACACCGCCATCGACGCCTTGTACATGACCGTCATTACGGTTAGTACCGTTGGATTCGGGGAAGTACAACCTTTAAGCGGTGCCGGCAAACTCTTTACCATTTTTCTGATTCTTGCAAGCCTTGGATTGGTGGCTTACTATATTACCCTGATTACCCGATTATTACTCGATGGCGAATGGCGCCGGCAATACCGTAAATTTTTACTGGTAAAAAAACTCAATAATATGGAAAACCATGTGATTGTATGCGGATTTGGGCGCAACGGTCGACGGGCCTGTGAAGTGCTGCTGCAAAACAATATCCCGTATATCATTATCGAAAACCAAAGCGATCGGTTTGAAAAAGCGGAGAAAGAAAAAATGGTGGTGATTGGCGGAGATGCCACCAAAGATGAGGTACTTGAAGAAGCGGGTATTCAACGGGCAAGGGCGCTTATTAGTGCGCTGCCCGATGACAGCGATAATTTGTTTGTAGTGCTGACCGCTCGTCAAATGAATCCCAAACTGCTGATCATCAGCCGGGCGAGCGATAACCATACGATTGGTAAACTAAAAATTGCCGGTGCTTCCAATGTTATTATGCCCGATAAAATGGGTGGGGCACATATGGCTTCCTTGGTAATGATCCCCGATGTGCACGAGTTCTTCTCCGAAATGACCACCCAATTCAATCAGGATTTTAAAATGGAAGAGCTGTTGGTGGAAAAGGAAATCACGCTTGGTGCTTTGAATCTTTGGCAGACCACCGGATCTACCGTATTGGGTCTGAAAAAAAGCGACAACAGCTACCTCAAAAATCCGGGACCGGATTATGTTTTACAAATAAAGGACCGGCTGATTGTAATGGGGAGTGAAAAACAGCTTGAGTCTGCTGTAAAACTGCTGAGGTAGAAAGGGTTGCTTTAATTCCGGATGGCTGCAGGAGGTTTGGAAAGTGCCTGAATTTTGCGCCGGTCGCCCACGAGCCAGATCACATCATTCCATTCAAAAACGGTATCCGAAGAAGGATTGAGCAAACGCTGTCCTTTGCGCTCAATGCCTACCACCAATCCCTTGGTTTTTTCACGAATTGCGGAGTTAAGGATCGACAACCCTTTCAATCCGGTATGTTCATCCACCACCAGTTTTTCCAGACTCATGGCTTCTGCAATGGCTTCTGTTTCGGGATTCAGCAACTCTTCGGGTCCGTCAATCATTTTGGTAAACCGCTGCAATTGAAGGTCGGTTCCAATAGCCCCGATTTCATCGTGCGGATACAACTTTTCATCTTTGGTAGGTGCCGAAATCAACCGGTTACCTCTTTCAATAAAGGCGATATTGATTCCATATCTTTCCCGGAGTTGCAATTTTTCGAGGGTTTCGCCCAAAAAAGGAGAAACCGGACTCACCACCACCCGGCTTAGGTGGGCATCCCAGGGCGTGAGCACCGAAGCGGTGGTCTTTCGGTTTTCCTTATCATTCAGGTTCGATAAAAACCGATCCTCGATCCGGTGATAAAAGTGATCGAGTCGTTGCTTAAAGAAAAACAAAACCACCCCGGTGAAAAGAAGCGTGCCCCCCAAGGTGACCCAGATCGAAAAAAACTGACTCAACAATACCCCGATAAAGAAAATCCCCAAAAGGTTCCGGGCTATTTCGAGGGTTACCAACGGACCGCGGTTATACTTACTGTCGAGCCAGAGTGACTTGTAGGCACCGCGTTGAATTTTCTTTGCCATAACCGCCCAGATAAAAGGTGCCATTGCTCCCAGAGAACCCAGGCTTACCAGCACATCTGCCAGCAACCGGGACTCGAACATCATCTCAAACCAGGGTTTGAGGTAGTAATTACTCAGCAATAATAAAGCGATAATCACCACCGAATTCGAAAGCATCAGTTGCGCATAGGCACGGAATACAATTTGCCAGTCGCTTTCGCCCCGCAGGGTTTGCGAACCCGCACTGTAGCGATTCAAACCGGTGATCCATTTTTGGGGCAAATGGTTTTCGAGAAACTGATGAATGGGATCTGCCATCCGGATCATTAACGGCGTGGTAAACGTGGTGATGACCGAAACCCCGACAGCGATAGGGTACAAATAATCGCTTGTTACCTTAAGCGACAGGCCCAGTGTGGCAATAATAAAACTGAATTCCCCGATCTGTGTCATGCTCGTGCCGGCCTGTACGGCCTGCTTCAGGGGCCGCCCTGCAATCAGCGCCCCAAAGGTTACATTAAAGAGTTTTCCAAAAATAACAATCCCCGTTAGCAACAATACCGGACCGATATATTCCAGCAAAAGCGCAGGATCGATCAGCATCCCCACCGATACAAAAAAGATAGCACCGAAAAGATCCTTGACAGACCCGATGAGTTCTTCAATCTTTTCGCCAAAAATGGTTTCGCTCAGGATACTCCCCATGATAAAAGCCCCGAGCGCTGCCGAAAAACCGACCCCATCAGCAAGCACAACCATACCAAGACAGAGACCAATAGCTCCGATCAGCAGGATTTCACTGCTCATCCATTTCGCCGCTTTTTTCAGGATGGTGGGCAACAAAAAGATCCCCAGCAAAAACCATAAACTCAGAAAGAAAGCCAGTTTCAGCAAGGCAAACAACATCTCAGTTCCCGCAGAAGCCTGACTGACGGCGAGCGTACTTAGCAAGACCAACAACAAAATAGCTACCAAATCCTCCACAATCAGCACCCCCATCACCAGACTCGTAAAATTTCGGGTCTTTAATCCCATTTCATCAAAGGCCCGGAAAATGATGGTAGTAGAAGAAATGGCAATGATACCTCCGAGAAAAATGCTGTCCATCCTTGGCCAACCCAAAGCGGTTCCGGTAAGAAAACCCAGCGTCATCATAACCGCAAGTTCCCATATACCGGTGATGCTTGCTGATGCACCTACTTTTGCCAGCTTTTTAAAACTAAACTCCAATCCCAGTGCAAATAATAAAAAAATGACCCCGATCTCAGCCCAGATCTTTATGCCTTCCAGCTCGCTGACAGTTGGAAAGATCTTGAAATTAGGACCCACAATGAGACCGGCAAGTACATAACCCAGAACGACCGGCTGTTTTAGCCTCCGGAAAATAATGGTCGTAATGCCTGCAGCCCCGAGTATCAGGGCAAGATCAGTAATTAAGTTGGGCAAATGATGCATGGTGGTTGCCGTAAAAATAAGCAACCCAACCCAATGATGGAAGACTCCGGATTCATTGAGTTGGGCTTTTATGGCGAATCAACCCAACCGTCTTTTCTAAAAAACAGCTATTTCACCGGATATTTATCCTGAAAATCCCGTAATACCACCTTATTTTACAGAAATGAACAAAGCGCATTTTACACATTATGAATTGGTGCAGTGGCGAAAGGTGCAGACCTGGCAACGACAAATGGCAAAGCCACAAAGCGGAACAAGTCATTTCAGTAAAAAAATACAAACCAAAATAAATAAACTAATTCCTCAAAAGATTCACGACGGCCTCACTTTACTGATTCGCAAAATGGTAGAAACCGTTTTGTTTACCTCCGAATTTGTAAAACCTCCGGTTCTTTTAAGCTCCAGTATGGAAAGCCGGGAAATGGCGATTGCTCAGAGAATGGAATATTACCGCACCACTGCCGCAGCCGAAGGAGGCATTACGGGATGGGGTGGTTTTTTGGCTGCCCTTGCCGATTTTCCTGCACTACTCACCATCAAACTGAAATTCTTGTTTGATATCGCAGCGATGTACGGGTATGACACCTCCAAACTCAGCGAAAGAATTTATCTGTTACATGTTTTTCAACTGGCTTTTCCAAGCCCTGTACGTAAGGCAAATACTCTTACCCATCTCTCGGTATGGGCTACCTTTCCCGAATCGTTGCCGGTAAGCACCATCGATTTCGACTGGTATCAGTTTCAGCAGGACTACCGCGATTACCTCGATCTTGCCAAACTCCTTCAAATGGTGCCGGGAATTGGCGCCGGTGTGGGATTGGTCGTTAATTACAAGCTACTGAGTCAGCTATACGATACCGCTACCATGTGCTACCGCATGCGTTGGTTATCGGATCATAGTCGCTCCTATTCAGTGGTTTCAGGTGATTAACCCCCGTTAAATTCTTTGTCCTTTTCCTTTTTATAATATCCAATGACGCATACCTACTGTTGACCTGCAGAATGGCAGGCATGTTCAACTAATCCTGAGGATTTCCAGTTATCTTTGATCGTTCAAATTTTTTACGATTGTTCAACGTACACTATTTCTATGACAACCAATTTTGACGAAGCCTATTTGAAAACGACCCACAAATCGGGAATCACTACCATTGAATTTTTTCATCCGAAAAGCAACAGCCTGCCAGCCAAAATGCTGCAGGCACTTACCGAAGCTTTTCACAGTGCTGCCCTTGATAAAGAGTGCCGGGTCATTGTGCTTCGTTCCGGAGGCGACAAAGCTTTTTGTGCAGGAGCCTTTTTTGATGAGTTGCTGGCCATTCAAAGCAGCGAAGACGGGTTTAAGTTTTTTAGCGGATTTGCCCATGTGATCAATGCCATGCGGAAGTGCCCACAATTCATCATCGGACGAATTCATGGCAAATGTACCGGTGGTGGCGTGGGATTGGCAGCAGCCTGCGATTATGCCATTTCAGTAGAAGGTGCCGATATCAAACTCAGCGAACTGGCAGTTGGTATTGGTCCATTTGTAGTAGGACCGGCCGTGGAACGCAAACTGGGAACCTCCGCTTTTAGTCAGTTGGCCATAGACGCCACCATGTGGCGCAACAGCGACTGGGCACGTCGCAAGGGGCTGTATGCCGAACACCACCCCAATGTGGAAGGCATGGACGAATCCATTGCACGGCTTGCGGATAAACTGGCACACAGCAATCCGGATGCCATCCGCGAAATGAAGAAGACCTTCTGGAAAGGAACCGATCATTGGGATGATCTGCTCCGGGAAAGAGCTGCCATCAGTGGCAAACTGGTTTTGAGTGACTTTACAAGAGCAGCTATTCAACAATTTAAAAAGAAAGATTGAAACCGGAAACCTTTACAAAAGCAGGTTTTGGCAAAATATGCCGCGATTTAGGAAAAAAGCATCCTGTTATCAACCATATTTTGAAAACCTATGGCATTCCCCCCATGTTTCAACGGCCTTTTGGATTTGAAACATTGGTTAAGATCATCCTCGAACAACAGGTTTCGCTGGCTTCGGGAAAGGCGGCTTTCAACAAGCTGGAGGCGAGATTGGGATTTATTACCCCGGAAAATATTTTAAAACTGGATACCGCTGCCCTGCGCACCTGTTCGGTAAGCCGGCAAAAAGCGGGGTACCTGCATAACCTTTCCGAAACCATTGCTTCGGGATCCCTGAAACTGGCCCCGCTTGAAGAGGCACCCGATGTGGAAGTGCGAAAACAACTGATGCAGGTAAAAGGGATTGGCCCCTGGACAGCCGAAGTGGTATTGATGCTTTGTTTGCAACGCACCGATGTATTTCCCATAGGGGATGTGGCTTTACTCAACAGTGTCCGCCTTTTGCAGGAGGCTCCTGAATGGAGCGATGCCGAAGTGGAAGCCCATGCCCTGCAATACGCCCCGTATCGCACAATTGCTGCTTTTTGCTACTGGCACGCTTATATTCAGCGTAAAAATATTGCTTATTAAATCTTGCGGTTTTCAAGGATCCCCAATTTTTAAAGCCGCATCTGGATGGGATTTTTCGGGGTACGTTCCCTGTTTTATATCGGGAGCCTTTCCTCCTTAGGATTTACTGACGAAAATCATCTCACCCCCTCAGGAAACCCTGTAGTTTTGCGTTTATAACACACAAAGTTCATGAGGAGAAAAGGGATGCTATTTCAACAAAGGTTTTCTTTGAAAACCAGCTACCAAAGGACGATCCTGCTGCTTTGTTTCATTACATTGATTTCGGGTTTAGTCCGGGGACAGTTCCCACCCCGACAGGTAAATCAGCAGGCACAATTCTGGACCTCGGTCAACAGCACACTGAAACTCAATGATCGTTGGGGTATTGTAGCCGACGGACATATCCGGAGAAATCATTTTATTAAGGACCCAAGCTTTTACTTTTTACGGGCCGGAGCTCAATATCAGGTATTACCCAACTTTAATTTAACCCTCGGCTATGGTCATATGTGGATCGCTCCAAGCCGAAGCGACTGGCAGAATTTCTCGAACGAAAACCGTATTTACCAACAGGCTATACTTGTAAACAAAGTGGGTCAGGTAAATCTTGTAAGCCGCATCCGGAATGAACAACGCTGGCAACAAATTATTGTAAACGACAAACCAAGTGGCCTGTGGCGGTTTACCAACCGGGTTCGTTACCTCCTGAGCGCTACCATACCGGTAAGCAGCAACCCATGGATACCAAAACTTGT
>JBGSNV010000345.1:0-2266 GCA_041739485.1 Chitinophagaceae bacterium | reverse complement strand
ATAATTATATAAGTTAATATAAATAATACCTGTATCACGTCGTTTTGAACTTAATTTTACGACAGAATCCAAGATATTAATGATGAGAAAAAGGGACCTTTTAACACTCAGTTTCAGTTTAATGCTCCTTTGGGCGATGTCAGGTTGCAAAAAAGCTGTAGATAATGCACAGGAAAATGCTTTGTATGATATCATTACAAATAACACCTGGGTGGTAACCAAACTCGAAATCGGGGGCTTAGAGTATAAGTCTGAATTTACCCCTTATCAGTTTCAATTTTCAAGAAATGGTACAGTAGCTGCAAAGCAAACAGGATTCCCCGACATCAATGGTCTATGGAATCTCAATCTGACCAATTTGAGTATTTTGGTCGATTACAACATTGCCGGATTGCCTTTATCAAGAAGTAGCGGTTTATGGTTTATCAGTGGTACCACTTTTACTACAGTAGACGCTACCCGACAAGATGGGGGTGTTACCTACAAACTCAGTATCCGGGCTTTATAATCTTTTTTTGTCCTAAAAAGCTACCACATATTCCGGGGACACAGATCTCCATACCGGTTACCAAGCAGGAAACCAAGAACCACTTCATGGGTTCCCCTTGTAAAATTTTGCAAAGGGGAAGTGCTGTAGTCATAGGAATAACCGACATTGAGGGTACTCGAAACACTAAAACCAACCAAGCCAGTCAAACCGTCGTTGATGCGATAACCTGCTCCCGCCCAAAACCGATCAAGATATTGCGCTTTCACATTAAGGTCAACGCCAAGCGGCAATCCGTTGATTGCCCGGATAACCGTAGATGGGGTAATAGAAATCTGATCATTGGCATATAATTTATAGCCTGCGGTAAAAAATAAATGCGGGTAATTTTTTCCAGAAGCTGTGGTAAGGGTATCTGCAGCAAAACTAAACCTCTGCGGAATGATTTGTAAGGCAGATAAACCCACATAATAATCTGCACTATAAAGCCACAATCCCATATTCATATCCGGGCTTGCCCGATTGATGTTATCGCTGCTTGCTACCACAGGATCAATCGGGTTGTCAAAAAACAGTTTGGAACTATTCAGGGAATTGTTGGTAAGCCCAAGACTGATACCGGCTGATAAACTTGTAGCGGGTCCAATACCGATATGGTAGGCATAAGTGCCATAAACCGAAAATCGATTAAGCGGACCGGTTCTGTCATTAATAAGACTCACTCCCCAACCATGATGTGGTTCAGGGGCTGTATAATTTTTCCAGTAGGCCTCCCCTCTCGGATTTTCACCGGGAGGCAGAATAGTGGTAGCCGTTGTCCGGGCATCCTGTTTGCCAATCGCTCCATGTATGGTTGCATAAGTAGTAACCGGAGCATCCTGTAGACCTACCCATTGATGGCGATGACTCAGTTTAAGATCTGTGTAATTCTCAATACCTGCAACTGCCGGGTTGATGATAAAGTTATTGAGAATGTATTGCGTATAATGCGGTCTTTGTTGCGCCCGCAAACCAGTCCCGCACAACAACAACCCCATCAAGGCAGCTCCCCTCATTTTGTAAAAATACGTTGCACACATTTTCATTTTACCTTAAAACAGTTATAGACCCCTGACGAACGGTTGCGCCGTTTTTGGGATCAATGATATAAAAATACACTCCTGACGGCACTTTGTTGCCATTTTTCGAAAAACCGTCCCATGGAGTGGTATAACCTTTGCTTGAAAAAATCATTCCTCCATATCGGTCAAAAATACGTACCTCGCTTCCGGGGTACTCATCGAGGTTTCGAATCATCCAGCTATCATTGATGCCATCGCCATTGGGGCTGAAAGCATTCGGAATAAAAAGGGAGGGAAGTACCGTTACAAAAACGGAATCTTGAGAAATACAACTATTTGTTCCGGTTACCCGAAGCACATACCATCGGTCCGTGGGTGGATTTACGATGGTCTCCGGTGTAGTACGGGAGGTTATATCTGTATTGGGAAACCAGAGAGAACTTGCTACTCCGGAACCAATACTTCCCAGCAAAGTAACCGGAGTGGCTTCAAGGCTAGTTCGGTCAGGCCCTGCGGAAACCTCCGGAACGGCTAAAATATTTATATCAAATTCTGCTTCTGTTTCACATTGGTTGGTTGCCCGATATAAATAAGAAATACGGTTTAATCCAATAACACCCCGGGATGGGTAGAGTTGATTGTCGGTAATGGTTGTTCCCGAATAATTACCTGAACCTGCAATCCCATTGGTAACAGATACAAGGTTGAGCGGCAATAT
>JBGSNV010000340.1:0-13581 GCA_041739485.1 Chitinophagaceae bacterium | reverse complement strand
TACAAAGTAATAGATTGCCATGCCATATTGCTGCCATTATAAACAACCAATTTGAATTAGTTAAAGACAAAACATTTATTATGAAAATGAAACGATTGCTAAAAAGCGTCATGGCTTTTTTGCTGATGGTATGCATGAGCCTCATGGCGCATGCCCAAGGGCAGGTCATCCAGGTTACGGGAACCGTAGCCGATTCAAAATCGGGTTTTGGACTGCCGGGTGTTTCTATCACCCAAAAAGGCACAACCAATGGCACGACTACTGATGGAGAAGGTAACTTTATTTTGAAAGTACCTTCCGGATCTATTCTTGTATTGAGTTCGGTAGGTTTTACCAGCAAAGAGGTAGCAGCCACTGAGGGTTCTATGTTGATTTCTTTAGAGGGAATAGCCAACGCCCTGAATGAGGTAGTGGTTGTGGGTTATGGACAGGTTCGTAAAAAAGACCTTACCGGTGCAGTAACTACAATTAGTTCTAAAGAATTTCAAACAGGTAACATTCAAAGCCCCGATCAGTTGATTGCCGGTAAAGTAGCCGGTGTGCAAATCATACAGAATGGAGGAGCTCCGGGTTCGGGTAGTTCTATCCGCATCCGTGGTGGTTCTTCTCTTACTGCAAGCAACGATCCGTTGATTGTAATTGATGGAGTTCCGGTGGATAACATCGGTATTGCTGGAACTGCTAACCCTTTGAGTTTAATCAACCCCAACGATATTGAAAGTTTTAACATCCTGAAAGATGCCTCTGCTACTGCTATTTATGGTTCAAGAGCATCAAACGGTGTAATCATTATCACTACCAAAAAAGGAAAGCGTGGCACACCTCAAATTAACTTTGGTACTTCGATTATTGTAGCTGATCCTGTAAATCGGGTGGATGTACTTAATGCAAATCAGTTTTCAGATATCGTACGTGCAAGAGGTACCGCTGCTGATATTGCCAAATTGGGCACATCGAATACCGACTGGCAGGATGAGATTTATCAAACAGCTATTGGTACAGACAATAACCTGAGTGTTTCCGGTTCATTGGGAAATATGCCTTATCGTGTATCGGGTGGTTACCTGAATCAGGATGGGGTTTTGCGTACTGGTAATTTACAGCGTATTACAGGTTCTATCGGAATCAGCCCAAGATTTTTCGACAATCACCTGAAAGTAGAACTCAATTTGAAGGGTTCTAATTCTAAATCAAAGTTTGCAGATGAAGGTGCCATCGGATCTGCTCTTCGTTTCGATCCTACTCAGGCGGTTCGCTCCGGTAAGCAGGAATTTGGTGGTTTTACCGAATGGACCGATGCAGGTTCTGCAAGTGGTCTTAATACATTGTCTACCTTAAATCCGGTTGGCCTGCTTGAGCAGCGGGATGACAGAAGCAATGTGAATCGTTTGATTGGGAATGTGCAACTGGATTATAAATTCCATTTTCTTCCTGAATTGCGGGCTAACCTGAATGTAGGTACAGACCGTTCAGAAGGAACAGGTACCATTAAGATTCCTCCTACGGCTGCTTCTCAATTGCGTGGTGGTCGTGCCGGTACCAACAACGAATACAAGCAAACCAATCAGAACAACCTGTTGGATTTTTATCTGAACTATGCCAAAGATCTGAAAGGCATTGATTCAAGGGTGGACGTAATTGCCGGTTATAGCTATCAGGATTTCCAAACCAAGAGTTTCAGTTTTGCAGATCGGCTGTCTGATGGCACCAACAACCCTGCAAGTCCTCTTCCACAGTTTCCTTTCGATATTCCTCAGTATACACTCATTTCCTATTTCAGTCGTTTGAATTTTACATTGGCTGATAAATATCTTTTGACTGCAACCATTCGTCGGGACGGATCTTCAAGATTTAGTCCTGATAACCGTTGGGGTATGTTCCCTTCTGTGGCTTTGGCCTGGAAAATGCACGAAGAATCCTTTTTGGCAGGAGCTAGCAACCTGAATGAATTAAAGTTCAGAGTAGGTTACGGCGTTACCGGACAGCAGGATATCGGTAACCGGTATGCTTATATTCCGCGTTACAGTCAGGCAAATAATAATTCGCTGTATTATTTCGGGGATGGATCAACTACTTTTCCACTCTTTTTGCCACAGGCATACAACGCAGATCTGAAATGGGAGGAAACTGCTCAGATTAACTTAGGTGTAGATTTTGCCATGTATGATAATAGATTTACCGGTACGGTAGAAGTGTTCCAGAAACTGAGTACAGACCTGTTGTTTCAGGTACCAATTCCTGTGGGAAGCAACTTTACCAATGAGTTGGTTGCCAACGTAGGAAAACTTCGGGTAAATGGTGCAGAAGTTACCTTGAATTATACTCCTGTTAGAACTGCAAAAACAACCTGGGATATAAGGGTGAATGCAACGTACCTTGATCGCAAGATCACTCAGATCCGTGGCGATGAAGATCCTTCCTTTAAAGGATTGTTGGTTGGTGGAATTTCCGGCGGTACTGGTAATAATATTCAAATTCTTGCCAAAGACAATACCCCCGGAGCGTTTTATGTATTCAAGCAGGTGTACGACAAAGACGGAAGTTCGATCGAAGGCTTATACGAAGACCTGAACCGTGATGGAATCATCAATCAGGATGACCGCTATTTGTACAAGAAGCCCGATGCTGATTTATATCTGGGTTTTAGTTCTTCTGTTACGCATGGTAAATTATCTGCAGGCATTGTAATGCGTGGGAGCCTGGGAAATTATATCTATAACAACGTGTATAGCGATTTGGGTGTAACAAGAAACATAATCAATCCGGTAGGTTATTTGCAGAATGCATCGCCTAATGTGCTGGAGACTAATTTCTTCAACAATCAGTTCTTCAGTGACTATTATGTACAGAATGGTGCCTTCCTTCGTATGGATAACATCAATCTGGGCTACGATTTGGGTACTATTGTTTCTAAAGGAACTTCTTTAAGAGTTTCTGCCAACGTTCAAAATGCATTTGTTATCACCAAGTATCAGGGAATTGATCCTGAAGTTCGGGGTATCGACAACTCTTACTATCCACGGCCACGTACCTATACTTTGGGTATTAATCTTGGATTTTAATAATTAGAAAGAAAGCGGATTTTAAAAGATTCAAGCTATTAAATAGAAAAAAAACATTATGAAAAAGATAAAAAACGGCAGTTTACTGATGTTGGTAAGTATGTTGGGTTTGTGGTCCTGCCACAAGGATCTCGACAGGTTCCCTACCAATGACCTTACTGCAGAAGTTGTTTACAAAGATTTTAACGGCTATCAGGGTGTAGCGGCTAAAGCATATGGAGCCTTTGCCTTAACAGGAAGTTTCGGTCCGGGTTCTACTGACCTGGCAGGTATTGATCCCGGAACCTCTGATTTTCTGCGTCTTTGGTGGAAGGCTCAAACCCTTTCTACAGATGAAGCAGTAGTAGCATGGAACGATCCCGGTATTCAGGATTTTCACAACATGAACTGGAGCTCAACCAACCCTATGTTGACTGGCTTGTACAATCGTTGTATGTATCAGATATCTGTAGTGAATGAATTTCTTCGCGAAAGTACTGCTGATAAACTGGCAGGGAGAGGAATCACCGGAAATGATGCAACTGTCGTAAATCAGTATCGTGCAGAGTTGCGCTTTTTGCGTGCTTTCCAATACTGGGTGATGATGGATTTGTTTGGTAATCCTCCTTTTACTACCGAAGAAAGCAGGGTAGGTTTAACGTCTCCTCCACAGATACAAAGGGCTGAGTTATTCAACTACATCGAAACAGAATTAAAGGCGATTGAGCCGGATCTGGTAAATGCAAGAGCTAACCAATATGGTCGGGTAGATAAGGCTGCATCCTGGGCTTTGCTTAGCAGGCTTTATCTCAATGCTAATGTATATACCGGGACACCCCGTTATACAGATGCCGTAACTTATAGTAAAAGAGTAATTGATGCAGGATACACTTTGGTTTCCAATTATGCTCTATTGTTTTTGGCTGATAATAATGTAGCAAACACCGAAATGATTCTTCCCATAATTTATGATGGTTTGCGTATTCAGAATTTCGGTGGTACCACCTTTTTGGTACATGCCCAAATTCAGGAGGGTATGACTGCTTCTCAGTTTGGCGTGAATGGAGGTTGGTCTGGTATTCGTGCTACCCGTGCCTTACCGGACGCCTTTCCGGATAACACAGGTGCAACCGATCGCCGGGCTATTTTCTTCCGCGGAAATCCTATTGAAATTTCTGCAGTAAGTGCAGCAGCAACAGGATGGCCCTCAACCAAATTTAAAAACGTAACCAGAACAGGTGCTGCGGGAACTGACCCCTCCGGTCAATTTGTCGATACTGATTTTCCCTTATTCCGTTTTGCTGAAATGCATCTGAACTATGCGGAAGCAGTATTACGAGGTGGTACCGGTGGTAGTACAGCCCTTGCCCTACAATATGTAAATGCGCTTCGTCAAAGAGCTTATGGTAATACAGATGGTAATTTTTCCTCCCTTTCTCTGGATGAATTGCTAAAAGAGCGCATGCGGGAATTGCATTGGGAAGGCCTTCGCCGGACTGATCTGATTCGTTACGGACATTTCACAAGTGGTTCTTTTGTTTGGCCCTGGAAAGGAGGCATTCCCGGAGGCACAGGGGTAGCATCATTCAGGAATTTATATCCAATTCCTGCTGCGGATCTCTCTGCCAATGCAAATCTTCAACAGAATCCAAATTATTAATACATAACAATTAAATTTGAATTCATATGAAAAATCTCTTAAAAATAACGTCACTGATAGCCGTCATAGCATTAGCTTTCACCGGCTGCAAAAAAGATGAGAATAAAGTGTTCTTCGACGGAGGCACGGCGCCGGTAATCAGCGCATCTAAAACGGCCGTTGTACTAACTCCTGCCACTGAACCGGAAGTAGCTATACAGTTCAATTGGACTAACCCCAATTATCAGTTTACTACCGGTATCAGTTCACATGATGTTCAGTACTCGCTTGAATTTGATGTAAACAGCAACTTTGCATCAGCCAATAAGTTTGTAACTACTATTTCTAAAGACCTGAAAAAGAGTTTTACAGTATTGGAGCTTAATAATATTCTTGGAAATACGATGGTATTGCCCTTTGGTCAAAATGTCACCATTTTTGCCCGGGTGGTTTCCTCTCTTCGTTTTGAAGGTGCTGTGAACGGTACTCTTGCTTCTAATGCTGTATCATTTACTACAAGGCCTTTTGCTCCACCTCCTGCGGTTACTCCTCCCACTACCAACAGATTGGTGCTGGTAGGAGGCGCAAGCCCAGGTGGTTGGGATAATAATGCCAACAACACACAAGTCTTTACACAGGTTTCTCCTACGCTATACGAGATTACCATCAGGCTCACCGGAGGCGGACCATTGCTCTTTTTACCGCTTGCTGGTGACTGGGGTGACAAATACGGTTGGGATGGACCTAATGAAGCAAACAATCCGGCTGGAGATAAATTAGCAAGAGGGGGTGGTAATATTAAAGTGCCAGCCGCTACAGGTACCTATAAGATCACCGTTAACTTTCAAAGTGGCAGGTTTACGATTATCCCTCAATAATACCATTCTTTAAAATATATTTTTATGAAAAATACGTTTAAATTAATCCTTGGGTTCCTCGCCATGGTGGCTGTAGCAGCCTCTTGTACCAAAGAGGGACCTCTTTTCGATAATCAGACTGCCGGAAATTTCGGCTTTTCATTAGAAAAAACGCTCTTATTTCCAAGAGCACCGGATAGTAATAAGTTTGAATTGCAGCTTTCCTGGAATAATGCTCGTTTCGCAACTGCTTTCGAAAATGTAAAATATATCACTGAGATTGATATGGAAGGGAATGATTTTAAAAATCCCCTTACCAAAACCATTTTAGGCTCTCTTAGCGATTCTTTTCAAAATAAGGTTATTAATGCATTTGTTCTTGACAGAGGTACACCTTTTGGAGAATATGCAAGATTGCAGATTCGCGTGACAGCATCTTATTCCAACAATAATGACCAAAGAGTTTCCGGTCCAATCCCTTTTCAGTTCAGAGCTTATAAAATTCCTCCGAGAGTAGCATTGCCAACTACACAAAAGTTATTTCTTGTTGGTAACGCCACACAGGGAGGCTGGAATAATCCGGTTCCGGCTCCTTCACAGGAGTTCGCCCGATTGAGTGAAACAAGCTGGGGTGGAGTCTTTTTCCTGAATGGTGGTGGACAGTTTCTGGTGCTTCCACAAAATGGTAGCTGGGATCGGAAATACTCAGTTCAAAACAGTAATCTTCCCGGTTTAGCAGAAGGGGGTGTTTTTGGTGCCGATTTGCCCGGAAATTTCCCCGGACCTGCTAACGATGGCTTCTATAAAATCGTCCTTGATTTTCAGCAAGGTACCTTTACGGTAGAGCCGTTTACCGGACAACATGGATTACCTTCAACCCTTGTAGTTGTGGGTGGAGCATCTCCTGGTGGCTGGGACAATAATGCAAATAATACACAGCGTTTTTCCCGTTTGAATTCTTCTGAATTTCAGATTACCATTAATTTGAAGGCTGATGATGCGTATCTTATTTTGCCAACAGCGGGAAGCTGGGACAGAAAGTTTGGTGTGCCGAACAGAAGTCTCGAATCTGCAAGATTAGAGGGTCAGATTGTAGCGGAGGGGCAGGACTTTAAGTCTCCAACCGAAGCAGGGAATTACCGCATCAATGTGAATTTCGTTACCGGAATGTATAAGTTGACCAAACTTTAATTTCTTCAGTACTTCATAAAAAAAGGGAGACAGATCGATTCTGGCTCCCTTTTTTCGTTTTATCCTTCCGATTGTTTGATGTGCAATAAACCCTATGCCGTACATTTACCCCAACAGATATATGAAAATACAGGCGATATACTCAATGACCGGCTTTGGGAGAGCCGAAAAAACGGCTGGCGATTGGTTCGTATTGGTCGAAGTAAAATCTCTCAATGGCAAGCAATTTGAGGTGAATTTGAAATTGCCACCCCTTCTGAAAGGAAAGGAGTTTGATATTCGCAATAGCCTTGCCAATAAATTGTTGCGGGGGAGTGCGGATTGTTCCATTACACTCAAACAAAATGGTGCCACCAAGCCTGTCGTGCTCAATACAGATCTTATCCGGAGCTATTATCAGACCGTAAAGGAATTAAGTGATGAATTAAATTTGGAGAGTTCCAATATTCTGGAAGCCTTGCTCAAACTTCCCGAAGTGGTGCTCCCCGTAACTGAAACGGTGAATGATGCCGGCTGGCAATTGGTAGAAGAAACCTTACAGGAAGCGCTTGATTTACTGCTGAAGCATCGCAGAGAAGAAGGTGCCGTCATTGGTGCCGATATCTACAACCGGATTGTTGAAATTTCTACACTTACCAATCAGGTGGAACTTTTGGCAAAGGAAAGACCGGAGTATATTCGGGAGAACCTCCGCCGCAAGATTGAAGAGAATATGGGAAAGGAAAACTATGACCGCAACCGGCTCGAACAGGAAATCATCTACTATATTGAAAAAATGGATATCAGTGAAGAAATCGTAAGGCTACGGAACCACTGCAACTATTTTTTCGAACTACTGGATCAGCAGGATCCGGGTAAGGGAAAAAAACTCGGCTTTTTACTTCAGGAGATAGGTCGGGAGATCAATACGACCGGTGCCAAAGCGTATGATGCGGAAATGCAAAAACTCGTTGTGATGATGAAAGATGAACTGGAGAAAGCGAAAGAACAGGTTTTGAATGTGTTATAGGCTATCCGTTTTGATCAGAATATTTTGAAAGAATTTTATGTTGTTGAAAATAACCCGCAGTAAAACAATTTGTATGGGTCTCCTTTTGGGAGGGTTTGCTTTCCTTTCTGCCTGCGACCAACCTCTTTTATATGAAAAAATAAACAATATATCCGGCAGTAACTGGAATAGCCGAGATACCCTGCAGTATTCACTCGAAATCCCCGACAATACTACCGGTTATTATTTGATTGCTACGGTACGGCATACGCATATGTATGCCTTCCGTAATGTCTGGATCAAGCTGGGGCTAAAGTCTCCTGGACAGGACAGTACAGTTTATACAGACTTCAATCTTCCTCTTGCCTCCGCTGAAAACTGGTTAGGAACCGGAATGAATGATGTATATGAACGCAGGGTTCGGCTTTTCACAAATCCCGTTCGGTTTAATAAAAAAGGAAAAGCCCTATTTACCCTGCAACATATTATGCGGGAAGATCCGCTAGAAAATTTGCTACAGGTGGGTTTGAGGCTTGAACCGGTTAGTCGTTAGGATTGTTACCTTTAATTGGGAGTTCTTTCCTGATTATTTTTATCACCGTATTATGCCATTCCGGAAAAAGCTAACATTTATTACCGTTGTTTATTGGTTTCTGTTGGTGTACATCACAGCGGCGCTTGTGTGGTGGTTTATTTCGCTTCATCAGCAAAATAGTGAAATGACCCTGTTAAGGATCGCACAGCTTGATAAGACCTCCCCTGACTTTTCCCAAAGGCTTGAGGAGGCAAATGATTTCCGAAGACGCAAGGAAGCTCAATATATTGGGGAAGGGGCTATGTTTATGCTGCTCATTTTTGTGGGAGCCATTTTTGTATACCGGGCCACCCGCAAGCAGCTTCAACTCGGGCAGCAGCAACAGAACTTTATGATGGCCATCACCCATGAGCTCAAAACGCCCATTGCCGTTACCCGATTGAATGTACAAACGCTTCAAAAAAGGAAACTGAACGAAGAGCAAAAGCAAAATATTCTGGATAAAACGCTGCTTGAAACCGACCGCCTGAATGATCTGACAAACAATATCCTCTTGGCAAGCCGGATGGATGAAGGCAAACAGGTACAACATAAAGAGGAGGTTGATTTTGGAAAAATAATCCGGGACATGGCTGCACAATTTGAAATGAGGTTACCGGGCAGAGTCTTTAATGTAGAAATGTCCGGTTCCCTGACGCTTCCAGGAGATCTTTTGTTGCTGAAAATCATGCTGAGTAATTTGCTGGACAATGCCGTGAAATATTCGGGAGATCAAACTCTAATTGGGATTACTGCCACATCTGCTAATAATCAGTTGGGTTTGCAGATTTCAGATGAAGGGCCGGGTATTCCCGAAGGGGAGAAAAAAAAGGTCTTTGGTAAATTTTACAGGATGGGTAACGAAACGACCCGTCATGCCAAGGGTACCGGGCTTGGTTTGTATCTTTGTCAACGGATTGTGAATGAGCATGGAGGCAGGATCAGCATTCTTGACAATGTTCCCGCCGGCACTATTTTTAAGGTTACTCTGCCACTGACTCCCGGTTCTCATCTGAAAAGTTACAAAAGCGAAACATGACAGAAACAGCGAGCATATTAGTGGTGGAAGATGAACAAAGTCTGCATCAGACGCTTCGTTTAAATCTTGAATTGGATGGATACGAAGTTACTTCCGCCTACGATGGTATACAGGCACAGGAGAAATTACAGGGTGCTCATTTCGACCTCGTGATACTCGATGTAATGTTGCCCAAACTCGATGGATTCAGTGTACTCGAAGGCATCCGCCTGCATAAAATAGATACGCCCGTTCTGATTCTTAGTGCCCGCAATGCTTCTGCTGATCGTATAGCCGGCTTACGCAAAGGGGCAGACGACTACCTGACCAAACCCTTTGAGCTGGAAGAGCTATTGTTGCGGGTAAGCAATCTTGTAGCTAAAGGAATCAAGCAGCGGAATACCACCACCCTGAAGGATACCTACAGTTTTGGAGGACATACCATCGACTTTAAAGCACAACAGGCTACCCTGCAAAACAACAGCATCATTGAGTTAAGCAAAAAGGAAATCATGCTGCTGCAATTGCTGATTACGCATGCCAATGAAGTGGTAACAAGGGAACGCATTTTACAGGCAGTGTGGGGCTATCAGGTTTTTCCCAATACCCGAACCATTGATAATTTTATTTTATCGTACCGCAAACATTTCGAAGAGGATAGCAGGCATCCGCGTTACTTCCATTCGGTACGCGGTGTGGGGTACAAATTCACTCCCTGATATCAGGATTGATTTTGTTTTTTAAATAATTTCCAACTTGCTTCAAGTTGCTCGGCATCCTGTTTTGCGGGCATTGGCCCATACATCAGTTGTTCTGTTTTGGTATATAGAACTTCGAAATTGACCTTTTCATCACTTGAAACTTCTCCGGAAAACAATTGGGGATGATTTTTCTTCCAGACCTCCATATCTACCCGTAATTTTTCAATTACTTTTTTGGGACTGTTCAAAAATTCAGCCGGTCTGTTTGTGCTCTTTTCACTTGCCGGGTCTTCACCATTTGTAGAAAGGGTAGAGCCCCGTTCCGCCAGATTTTCTGAAACAGGTCGTTGCTCTTTCTTCCGCTGGAAAAGGAGCAATAATAGAATGATACCAACCACAGGTATAAGTACAAGCATCCCTTTTGTAAACAAGGCTGTGTAATCAGCCGGCTCGTTGTCGCTGCTTTTTACGGTTGCTTTTATAGGAGTACCCGAAACCTGCCAGGTTACCGGCAGTGTTTCTGCCGTTTCGTACTCACTTTTGGCAGGGTTAAAAAAGGAAAAGGTCAAGGGGGGTATTTTATAGGATCCGGTCTTTTTAGTGGTAAACGGGAACCGAAGGGTTCGTTCTATAAAAAGCGGGACGGCTTCTTTACGTATGGTCTCCTTTAATTTGGGTTCAAAAACTTCTAACCCATCGGGCCAATTTATTTTGGGTAAAATCACATCGTGCCAGTTGCCCGATCCCAAAATTGTCAGCTCGAGATATCCGGTTTCACCCGGTGCAAGTTTGGCTGATGAGGATAAGGAGCTTATTTGAAACTGACCGACCGCTCCTACAAAGGACTCCGGTTTATCCTCGGGCAATGGTAGAACCTCGATTTGAATAGGCTGACTTTTGAGGGTACAGGGAACAAGTGTGTCAACCTCTCCACGGGCATAACTTTCCGCATAGCGACCCCTTGTTTCAGCCTTTTGAAAACGAACCACTGCTTCAAGTTCCACAGGCTCTAATCGTTGCAAACCCGGACGAAGTGCAAAAAGTTGTACTTTTTTAATCGTATACACTTTGAAAGGAATACCTCTGATTTCCTCCACGCCATAGGTTTCGGCGTTATTTTGTATATCATAGCTTGCAAAGCCGCTGTATGATGGTGCCTTGGTAACCTTTCCCTGAATGTCAAGTGCTACGTAGAGTTTATAAGTGGCTACTATACATTCGCCGGTAAAAGCACTCGATTTGTCAATGTCTACCGCTATGAAAAAGTATTTCTCAATCTTTTTCGACAGGTTTTCTCCTTTTATTGCCAATCCCGGGTAGTCCTGTGCAGTACTCTGAAATACAAATAACAGACCCTGCAGAGCCATAAAAAAAATGAATTTGTATAGCGCCACAGGACGAGTTGATTTTTGAGTATCCGGTTTGCGGCAGGAAGCCTGTTTCAGCCCGGGTTGATGAGCAGCGGGTCCTTTTATTTGATCTAAGAAATACAACACGTAATATTAGAAAATGAAGCGGTTTGTAAATGATAAAGAAACAATAATTACCAGGAAATTGCCGGATTTACAGGCTGTTATCAGGCTATTAATAACCCTTCCTGTACCAAACTGTTGCAAAGCAACTATAAATTTCCCACGCTTTCGTGCCTATTGTTTGTAAGTAGGGGTTTTCAGCAACCCCTTTTCTGAATTACCTTCACATTTTGGTATTGTTAACCGAAGTCTTTATCCTAATTTATTAAAATGGAGTTTACAAGTGTTTACGATTATGTGGAGCCGGTTGACTTTGCAACTATCGCCGGGGATGAAGCCTATCTGAAAGGTCAGATCGGGCAACTTTTGCAGCAAAAAAATAATGTAGCAGAAGCGGATTTGGTAATTGTGGGCTGCAACGAGCACCGGGGAGACGTCCTGCAAAAAAAGAATTCCGGCACGGCTGCTGTCCGTCAGAAATTTTATCAGTTGTATCACTGGCATAGCGATGTGCAGATTGCCGATATAGGGGATGTGCATACCGGCAAAGGATTGAATGATTCTTATGCTGCACTCGAGCTCGTGCTGACCGAATTGCTGACTGCGGGTAAAAAAGTGCTTGTGCTTGGTGGCAGTCATGATAACACGCTTGCCATTTACAATGCCTTCGCTGCCAGAAAACAACTGATTGAAGCCACCGTAATAGATGCCTTGATTGATATTGATCCCGAGGGCTTGAAGCCTGCTCAGCGTTTTTTACTGGATATGTTGATAGCAGATCCCAATTATATCCGGCAATTTAATCTGCTCGGTTTCCAAAGTTATTTTACGTTCCCCGGTTTACTTGAAGCCATTGATAAGCTGCGGTTTGATTGTGTACGCGTAGGCAGGGTTCAGGAAAAAATGGAGGAAGTGGAGCCCATTATCCGGAGCAGCGATTTCCTTTCCTTCGATCTGAAAGCCATGGCCAATGCATATTTACCGGTGAATCTGCTTTCTCCCAATGGATTTACCGGACAGGATGCCTGCAAGCTGATGCAATTTGCGGGTCTTAGCAGCACGCTTCAGGTAGCGGGCATATTCGGGCTTGCCAACGATGACCCGAATGGCATGAGTTCGATGCAGGTGTCTCAGATGATCTGGTATTTTATTGATGGCATCCAAAAATCCAAACACGAAGCAAGTCTCGAAAACCGCGAAGGGTTTACTGAATACCACACGCTTTGTGCCGAAGTAGATACGGTATTTCTGCAAAGCAGGCATACCGGCAGGTGGTGGATGCAAATGCCCGATAAAAGTTTTGCTGCCTGTAGTTTCAGTGATTATCTTGCCGCAAGCCATAATGATCTCCCCGAACGTTGGTTGCGGTTGCAGGAAAGAAACTAATATGCTGACAGGACTATAAAAAGGAGCTTAGGTATTGGCGATTCATTCAAAAATAAATAGATAATGAGCAATACATATTTCCCGGCCCCCAACCGGTATGAACAAATGCCATACAACCGGTGTGGCAGAACCGGATTAAAACTACCGGCCTTATCTATTGGCCTTTGGCATAATTTCGGAGGGGTGGATGTATTTGAAAATGGCCGGGCCATGGTGCGGGCTGCTTTTGATGCCGGTATCACGCATTTCGACCTTGCCAACAATTACGGTCCGCCTCCGGGGTCTGCCGAAGAAAACTTCGGGACGATTTTGGAAAAAGACTTCCCGGGTTTCTTACGCGACGAGTTAATTATCAGTACCAAAGCAGGATACGGTATGTGGCAAGGGCCTTATGGAGAATGGGGTAGCCGTAAAAATCTGTTGGCAAGCCTCGACCAAAGTCTGAAGCGGATGAAACTCGAATATGTCGACATTTTTTACAGCCACCGACCCGATCCGAATACCCCGCTAGAGGAAACTATGATGGCATTGGACACCGCTGTTCGCAGTGGCCGCGCTTTGTACGTTGGTGTTTCGAGTTATTCTCCGGAAGATACCGCCAAAGCTGCCGCTATTTTAAAGAGCCTTGGTACACCCTGCATCATTCACCAACCTAAATATTCTATGTTGGACAGATGGGTGGAAAATGGTCTGCTCGATGTCCTCGAACAGGAA
>JBGSNV010000320.1:0-2026 GCA_041739485.1 Chitinophagaceae bacterium | reverse complement strand
GGTGATACCACCTTGCGTAGTTTCAGGGTACGGGAGCGATTTGGGCTGAACGGTGCGGGTATAAAAGTTGGGGTATTGTCCGATAGCTACAATTCCTCCTTATCAGCCCAAAATGATATTGATCAGGAGGATTTACCTGGTATAAAATCCTCAGGGACTCCCAACGGCAATCCGGTTCCTGTGCAGGTGCTTAAAGATTTTAATGGCGGCGGAAAGGATGAAGGTCGTGCCATGCTTCAAATTATTCATGACATTGCTCCCGGTGCTAACCTTGCTTTTCGTACCGGATTTTTAACAGCGGGCGATTTTGCCAAAGGCATACAGGAATTAGGAAGCAACGATCTTACCAACGGCCGTTGCGATGTGATTGTAGATGACCTGACTTACATCACAGAACCATTCCTTAAAGATGGTGTGGTGGCTAAAGTTGTAGACGAAGTGGTGGGGCAGGGAGTTACTTATTTTACGTCTGCCGGTAACTTTGGCAGGCGCTCCTACGAAGGGGTTTTTAACGGGGTTACCAACACAACTGTTATTCCTGCACCAGCTCAGATTCACCAATTTGGAAGTTCACCGGAAGATATTTTTCAAACCGTAAATCTTAAGCCGGGCAATTATACCATTGTTTTGCAATGGGATGATGAATTTCATTCATTGGGAGATAATGGGGTACAAACGGACATGGATCTCTACCTCGTAGGTGCCAACGGATTTACTTTATTTGGCTTCAACCGGAGCAACCTGTTTAAGGATCCTTTCGAAGTTTGTCCTTTCAGGGTAAAAGAAGAAACGGTTGCCAAAATCATGGTGGTCCGGGCTTCAGGAACAACTAATGTACGATTTAAATATATTATTTTCAGGGGCGATGCAACGATGCTTGACTATAATACAGGTACTTCTACCATCGTGGGACATGCCAATTCAAACGGGGCTATTGCTGTAGGCGCTATGTTTTACAGAGACTTGCCACCCGTTACAACCGTTTGGCCCGGTGTAGCATCCTTTTCTTCAAGAGGAGGTACTTTTACGCTGGAGAATAACAATTTTATACAAAGAAACAAGCCGGATATTGTAGGTCCCAATGGGGTAAATACCACAGTCAATCTTGGTGGTGCCTTTTTCAACGATGGAGATCAGTTTCCTAATTTCTTTGGGACCTCCGCTGCTGCGCCACACCTTGCTGCCATGAGTGCTTTGTTGATTGAAGGACAAAAGAAATTCAATCAAAAGGCAACAGTAACTCCGGCTGAAATTCGTCAGCAAATCATCAGTTCTGCGGGTAAGTTTACCTACTTGCCCGGCAATTTCAGTTTCGAGGGTGGCTTTGGATTTGCTCAGGCCGATTCAGCCTTGTTGCAGATAGCCAATGCAAGACCTATTGTGGATACCCTGATGCCGGAGGTGGCCGGTGCTCAAAACGGGAATGCTCCATTTATGGTAAAAGTAAAAGGAAAATACCTCACCAATAATACGCAGGTTTATATCAATGGCGAACCGGTAACTACAGAAGTTTCTTCTGATAAAACGGAAGCCACTGCCATGTCTCCGGCTATTACACCAGGCGAGGATCCGGCCTTTCAGCTATTTAATGCAGCCAAAAGCCCGAGTGGGGAAGATGGTGGTTTATCAGAGGCATTATTCTTTTTTAGTAATAGCACTAATGTTACTGTAAAAGCCAATCAGAAGTCCCGCAAGTTTGGTCAGCCTAATCCGGTCTTCGATGCAGAAGTTCTTATAAATGGTATACCTATTCAGCAAACAAATCTTTCGCTTGCTGACCTAAAACTCAATGACCTCAGTTTTACAACAATTGCTAAAGAAGATACAAAGGCCGGTATTTATAGTATTACCCCGGAAAGAACAGTTCCCCTGTCTGAATCTGATCCTATTTTAGGTCAATACCGTTTTGCATTTGTTTCCGGTTCACTCGTGATAGAAAAAATGCCGCTCAAAATAACACCGCTTGGTAAAAGAATCAGGTATGGCGATTATCCGGGGGAAATTGAATATCAATATGAGTTGGATC
>JBGSNV010000383.1:0-10015 GCA_041739485.1 Chitinophagaceae bacterium | reverse complement strand
TCCTGATGACCAAAGAAGGCAACTGGTATTGGACAAAAAGATGGATTCCCAGCCGATCGAAATTTTTACCTGTAGGAACTGCCAGTTTTTCGATCACACCGGATTTGTAAACAGAATGCGTTTTCCACTGACTGAAATCAGCTGTATTATTCTGATCACGGAGATAACAAAAAGCGGCATATGGGACCAGCCAATGTTTGTTTTGATTATAGTATGCTAAGTATCCTGAATCCTGAAGCCAATCTTTTTTCATAACAGCATACAGTTCCCTGATGGCTTGCCATTTTTCAGTTAATACGGCTTCGTAATCAATATCGGGCAAGGTATTCAGAGCCACCTGTTTTTCTTTAAAACCAGTGATCAGCTCTGCGTAGGCGTTGCCGGCGAGCTTTTCAATATTCAAATACACCGGATGTAACGCAAATACCGAAATAGGAGCATAAGGATAACTATCCGTCCAGGTATGGGTAGCGGTTGTATCATTGATTGGCAATAACTGAATCAGTTTAAATCCAACGGATTTTGACCAGTCCACCAACCCCTTCAAATCGGTAAATTCTCCTATACCATAGCTTTGTTCTGTCCGAAGGCTAAAGACCGGAATAGCGATGCCGGTGCCCTTGAATGTATTGTTTGGCAAATTGATAAACCCATCGTGTAACACATTGACGAGTCTTTTTCCTATACCATTTAAGATCCGGTTATTGCCATTTTCATAACGTACAAATCTCTTTTCTTCTATGTTGTAAACTCCGTATTTGTAAGCAATGGGAAAAGCGGTTTCAGCAAGATTGGCATAAAAAGCATACCAGTTGCCTTCTTTGGTCATCAGGATGGGTTGTGTATCGTCCCAATTACCGAGTTCATAACAATTACCGGTCAAACACACGATTTCATTCTTTTGCAGAAGCGGAGCCTTGATCCTGAAAATATGACTCGGATTTTTATCTTTCCTTGATTTATAGGGGATATCTGCTGTTTTCAACAGGGTATCCAGAAAAGGTTGCGTTAGAAACGCGTTATCATATTCTCCGGGATAATTCCAAACATCTGCAATCTGAAGTTCCTTCGTTTGATAATCACCCGGGGTGATCTGACGGTCTGCTGCCCATTCAGTCGTTTCTTTTCCGTTCTTGTCGCGGAATATATATTTATAGTTAAACGCTCCGGTGTTTTCCGGAACATCCACCACAAGGTGCCAAAAGTCTTCATTCATGTAGTGGAGGGCTACGGCTTTTTCAGGGTCATTATTCCCCAAAGCCGGTATACCACCGGTTATATAGAACTCCTGTCCAAAGCTGGATCGGAATCGCAAATAAAAATGCAATGTCATCATGCAATCGATTGTTGGTGTTTCTGCTGGTTAATGCGCAAATATAGGTATTCAACGCAATGATTGTGTACGATTTACACGGGCTTTATATAGCTTATATACTTGCGTTTTTTGCAGTATGCCTTTGTAGGGTTAATTTTGCTTAGTTATTAAAAAAAAGGAGCTGATTCTATTGGAACTCAGCGTTTTTTTACTGTTGCAAATATTACCATTCAATCAATTATTCATTATGGCATACGACGTTATTGTACTTGGAAGCGGACCCGGTGGCTACCCGGCAGCTATCCGTGCTTCACAATTAGGAAAGAAAGTAGCGGTTATTGAAAAAGAGGCACTGGGTGGCATCTGTTTGAATTGGGGCTGTATTCCAACAAAGGCGCTCCTGAAAAGTGCGCAGGTGTATGAATATCTGAAGCATGCGGATGCTTATGGTATCAAAGCAAGTGGAGAACATGATTTTGGTGCGGTGGTAAAACGTAGCAGGGGAGTGGCCGATAAGATGAGTAAGGGGGTTACTTTTTTGATGAAGAAAAACAAAATCGATGTAATCATGGGTTTTGGTAAACTGATCAGCCCTACCAAAATAGAGGTTACCTCCGCCGATGGTAACAAACAGGTAGTTGAAGCCGGAAATATTGTTATTGCTACCGGTGGCCGGGCAAGAGAATTGCCAAACCTGCCTGTTGACGGAGAAAAAATTATTGAATACCGCAAAGCCATGTCTTTGCCAACACAGCCCAAAAGCATGATCGTAGTTGGAAGCGGCGCTATTGGTGTTGAGTTTGCCTATTTCTACAATAGCATGGGTACCAAGGTTACTATCGTGGAATTTATGCCACGGATTGTTCCGGTAGAAGACGAAGACATCAGCAAAGAACTGGAAAAGCAATATAAAAAATCCGGTATCACCATTATGACGAATGCAGAAGTCACTTCTGTAGATACCTCAGGTGATGGAGTAAAAGCTACGGTAAAAACCAAAGATGGCGAACAGGTACTTGAAGCGGATATCCTGCTGAGCGCAGTAGGTGTTGCTGCCAATATAGAAGGGATTGGTCTGGAAGAATTGGGTGTAAAAACCGAAAAAGGAAAGATCATTGTAGATGTTAATCAGCAAACATCCATCAAAGGACTGTATGCTATTGGAGACTGCACCCCGGGGCAGGCACTTGCACACGTAGCGGCCAAAGAAGGCATCAATGCTGCCGAACACCTCGCCGGGCATCACCCTGAACCTATGGATTATAATAACATCCCCGGATGTACCTATTGCACTCCCGAGATTGCAAGTGTTGGATATACGGAGGCGAAAGCCAAAGAAGCCGGATATGAAGTGAAAGTCGGAAAGTTTCCTTTTGTGGCGAGTGGTAAAGCAAGTGCTGCCGGTGCCACCGAAGGATTTGTAAAAGTGATTTACGATGCCAAATATGGTGAATTTTTAGGCTGCCATATGATTGGGACCAATGTAACGGAAATGATTGCTGAGGCTGTAGTTGCCCGTAAACTGGAAACCACCGCCCATGAAATTCTCAATGCTGTGCATCCGCACCCCACTATGAGCGAAGCTTTGAAAGAAGCTACTGCTGTGGCCTACGGAGAAGCTATTGATATTTAAGGGATTTTTATAGACTTAAAAACCGGTGTTTGCCTGATACAAAGGCAGCACCGGTTTTTTGTTTACATATCTTCCAATTGGGTGCTAAAAAGTACATGGATCGCAAAAAATGACTATGTGGTAAAAAGTCGCGTTTTTTTTAAATTATTAAAAAGCTTCGGAGAACAATGCCGGTTTCTTGCAGTATCGTTTGCCGCCCAAAAAACAGACGAATAACCATACTCGGATGATGGATGAAACCTCCACATTAAATTGTGAAAAACCACTTGTAGAATAGAACTTATTTTTTAAAAAGCTTCACGAGTAGAAGAATATAAAAGATTACCTGAATGGCCAGGTACATCAAAAATATCCGGTAATTCCTGATCATTCCACTAAAATTGTCTTCGACTGAGGCTCCTTCATTAAATATTTTAATAAAAGGATGATTAAAATAGAAGGTTGGAATTACAGCAAGCAAGACATGAGACCAAAAGAAGAGATTAGATATTTCACTTCCTTGCATAGATATCTTTTTATAAGTGACAAACACCAGAATAAACCAAATTGGAAGAAGGAATGTTTTCCAATCTCTTTTATCCCAACCAAGGGAATAGTTCAAGTTCCAGGTAGTTGTTACCACAGGATATGAGAAGACGAAATAAATAGCAATTAGAAGAAATAAACTGTACTTAGTCAACATAATTATATTATTGAAGTATCCTTATCGTGGCAAATTAACGGGTTTGTTAAACTTAGTTGCCCTAGACTGATTCTGCAAATAATAAAACAGCGAAATAATGCAAGAGCCGAAATGTCTTTTTCATTCGTGTTTTGGAGCGTTTTAAAAAGACCCCCAATTACTGATAGGTATAAAGCAGTTTCCCTTCCGGTTGACGCTGCTTATTCAAAACCGTTTCTTTGGTTTTCAATCCCCGCTCGTCATATTGATATTGCCAGATGCGAAAACTTCCGGTTACCGGTTGAACCGCAACCTTACTCGTTAAATCGCCCGATTCGTCATATCCGAAAAGATAATCCGGAAGCATTTGTTTTACAACAGGGTTGAAGCGTACAATATCGGTCAGGTGCTTGGCCTCATCATAATAATAATACCAGGTTTCTACATTCATTCCATTCTTCCACCATTGTTCTTCTCCGGGAAGCTGATTTTCTGAGGGTATAAACTCTACTACCATGGTATCCTTGCCTGCATTGATGCGGAGCATTTTTACCGGAATTCCTTTCTCGTTGTAAATATATTCCCGACGCTCGTTTACCACATTCTGTTTTTGGGCAATTTCAATGGCTCTTGATTGCATTTCAACCAACTGATTTTTGGTATTATAGCGGTAATTGATATAGGAGGAACCACCTTGCGATGAATCGAAAACCTGCTCTATGCGGCCTTGTGCATCAAAAGTGGTTTCTAAAATAGAGGCATCGGAAAAGGAAGACTTAGAGAAAGTTGTCAGCGTTCTTTTTACAGGATTTATTTCCTGCTTCAAAAAGAAATCAGTTGCCTCGCTATTGTCGGTTTCATAGGCTTTTACGGTTACCACCCGGATATTGTTTGCCATCAACTTTTCAAAGTATGATTCGTTATTTTTCAAAGACACAATGTCATTGAAATAGTATTGCGCATGCAGAAATGGACAACTAATGAAGAGCAGGCTTATAATAAAAAGTTTTTTCATTCCCGGTATGGATTGTTCTAATTTGCCACAAAATTAATTCTATTGCCTCAAGCAATTTTATAATATTATCCTATGATTGAAGAAAACGCTTTTGCCAGGCTGGTTCGTATAATGGATGAACTACGTGCTGGCTGCCCCTGGGATCGCAAACAGACGATTGAAACCCTGCGTCCTCTAACCATAGAAGAGACCTATGAGCTTGCGGATGCCATTGTAAAAGGCGATTGGGACGAATTGAAGGAAGAGCTCGGGGATTTGATGCTGCATTTGGTTTTTTATGCCAAAATTGCTACCGAACAAGGCAAGTTTACCATGGATGAAGCCATTCATGGGGTCTGCGACAAATTGATAGCCCGCCATCCGCATATTTACGGAGATGTAACTGTACAGGATGAAGAAGATGTGAAGCGGAACTGGGAATTACTAAAAATGAAATCCGGTAAAAAGTCGGTATTGGGTGGTGTTCCCACCGGACTTCCTGCGCTTATAAAAAGCCTCCGTATTCAGGATAAAGCCAAAAAAGTGGGATTTGAATGGGAAACCAAGGAAGATGTATGGAAAAAGGTGCAGGAAGAGATCGGGGAATTGCAGGAAGCGGAAGCTAACGGAGATCCTGCTAAAATTGAGGATGAATTCGGTGACGTACTTTTCAGCTTAGTTAATTATGCCCGGTTCCTGAAAGTGGATCCGGAACTTGCGCTGGAACGTACGAATGTGAAATTCAGAGATCGTTTTATGAAAATGGAAGCGATTGCGCTGAAACGTAATAAACCTCTGGAAGAATTAACTTTAGGTGAAATGGATGCTATTTGGAATGAAGTGAAAAAGAACATGCAAGCCTGATCCCGGTTTGCATGTTCCCTGAATCATTTAAATTCCTTTTTCCTGTCTTGTTTCAAACAGCCATTCGGAAAATTCATCAAGTGAAAACGAACTCAGGTTCTGACTAGCCGGCAATAATGCTTTTTGTGCAGCCACCACGCCATAGTTGATATCCTCAAATCCTTCAATGCTGTGCGCATCGGGATTAATAGAAATCAATACGCCTTTTTCCAGAGCATAAGGAATCCATTGATAGTCAATATCAAGTCGCCGTGGGTGTGCATTCAGTTCAATAACCACGCTGTTTGCAGCACAGGCGTCAATGATCTTTTTATGGTCAACCGGATAACCTTTACGGCTTAGTAAAAGTCTGCCGGTCATATGACCAAGGATCATGGTGTACGGATTTTCAATGGCTGTCAGGAGCCTTTGCATCGCCTTTTCCTCCGTCATTTTCAGGTTGGAATGTACAGAGGCAATTACAAGGTCAAAACTGCTTAAGACCTCATCGGTGTAATCGAGCCGGCCATCATTAAGAATGTCGCATTCAATGCTTTTGAAGATACGAAAAGGGGCGAGTTTTTCATTAATAGCATCAATCTCCTGATGTTGCTTTACGATAGATTCCTCAGAAAGTCCGCTTGCATAAAAGGCCGCTTTGCTATGATCGCTGATAACAAGGTATTCGAGTCCTTTGTCCCGGGCTGCTTTAGCCATTTTTTCCAGTTTATCGCTACCATCGCTCCAGGTACTGTGGCTATGTATGATGCCAAGAATGCTTTTGCTTTCTACCAGTTGGATCTCTCTGTTTTGTAAGTAATATGCCGGGTAAATGGCCGCAACAGACCGGTGTTCGGGAGCAATAAAAGGGAGCTTCGCCGCTTCAAATATTTCGGCTTCCTCAGCAAATTGAGTAGCGGTTAATTCTTTTCCAAGTTTTTCGGCCATGTAAACCAAAAAGGTTTCATCTGCACTTGTAGTCATCCACTGTGTGCCTTTGTTTGCTTTGGTATAGGAAATCAATTGCAATTTCGGGGCATTTTCCGGTTGGTATTGCAAGCTGTTATCTTTTTGTGAAACAGGATTATCAAAACCAGCCTCCTTCATGGCATTTTGAATGGCTTCGATGGGAGCTTCAATCATAAAATCAATACTGCTAACGGTGTCGGCATGACGTCGCATGTCACCGGTAAGTAGAACGATTTCTTTGTTCCATATATTTTCAAGTTGGTTTTGCATTTGGGGCAGCCATTCGAGGGCTTGCTGATACAAAAAACGTCCGGATTGAACCATAAAGAACTCAATCGACTCTTTAATATTTTGCTGTGTTTTTGCCCCGAAACCTTTGTAAAGGGTCAGCCGGTTTTCATCACATGCATACAATAGTTCGCCAAGGGTTTCAATGTCCATTTCTTTCCAGATGGTATGGATCTTCTTAGCGCCTATTCCTTTAATTTTCAGCATTTCCTGAATGCCTTCCGGTGTGTTTTGAAGGTATTGATCGAGGACTGAGAGTGAGCCCTGGGTAAGGATCTCGTTTATTTTTGCGGCTGTAGTAACACCTATACCGGGAAGCGAAGCCATATCTGCAGCACTTAATCCGGCTAGTGGGGTAGGAGCCCTGTCAATCTGAAAAGCCGCATTGGCATAGGACTTCGATTTAAAACTATTTTCTTCATGAATATCCATGAGTTTAGATAACAGGGAGAAATATTCTGCAATTGATTCGTTGGTTACCATTTTGCAAATTTGAAATAATTATCCGTAAGTCGGGAGGAATAAAAAATCCCTGTATCCATCGATACAGGGAAGTTTATCAAACGTAAAAAACTACGTGGATTAGCTGGCTTTTTTTCTGCCTCTTTTTCCTGTTTTTTTCGGGGCCGTTTCCACCGGTGTTGTTACCACTGCAACAGGAGGGGCAACTTTAGGTGCTTTCTTTTTAGAAGCTGCTTTCTTGGGAGCTGCTTTTTTTACCGCTTTTTTCGGTGCTGCCTTTTTTGCTGCTGCCTTTTTAGGAGCTGCTTTTTTTGCTGCTTTCGGAGCGGCTGCTTTTTTTGCTACTTTTTTAGGAGCTGCTTTTTTAGCTGCCTTCTTTGCTGCTTTTTTAGGAGCCGCTACTTTTTTAGGAGCTACCTTCTTAGCTGCTTTTTTTGCGGCTACTTTTTTCGGTGCTGCTTTCTTTGCTGCTACCTTTTTAGGAGCGGCTTTTTTAGCTGCCTTCTTAGCTGCTTTTTTTGGAGCTGCTTTTGGAGCTGCTACTTTTTTAAGAGCTTCTTTTTTCGGAGCCGCTTTTTTTGCTGCAGCCTTTTTTTTCGCCGCTTTTTTTGCAGTTGCCATAATTTTTACATTTAATTGGTTAATAAGTAATGTAAAATTAATTTTTTTTTAATACAAGCCTCTTTTTTTACACACTTCTTATCCACCAACGCAAAAAAGAGGTAGATAACTACCTCTTTTCACTAAAAATTATGTATATAAAACTTAAGCTTCTGCTTCAATTGGCATAATAGAAACAAAAGTTCTATCTAATCTGCCTTTCTTGAATTCTACCATACCATCGGTAAGCGCAAACAAAGTAAAATCTTTGCCTACACCGATATTCTTTCCGGGATGGTAAACGGTGCCACGTTGACGCACAATGATATTGCCTGCTTCTGCAGCTTGTCCGCCAAATATTTTAACACCCAAACGTTTGCTTTGTGAATCCCGACCGTTTTTTACCGATCCTTCACCTTTTTTGTGCGCCATAGTTGTAATTTAATTTTTTTATTGAATACGCTCTGATTATTAGAATCAGGCGATGCTTTCGATTTTGATTTTAGTGTAATGCGTACGATGACCGGTCTTCTTACGGAAACCTTTTCTACGCTTCATTTTAAAGGCAATTACCTTATCGCCTTGAATCAGATCAGCAACAATCTCAGCGTTTACGGAGGCCTTTACTGCTTCACCTACCTGAAGGGTTCCTGCATTATCTACGAGCAGAACCTCGGAAAAAGACACCTTATCTCCGGTGTTTCCGGCTATCTGTGGTACATACAATGATTGCCCTTCGGTAACCTTAAATTGCTGTCCAGCTATTTTTACAATTGCAAACATGTCCATCTATTATTTTGGGGATGCAAAAGTATGTTTTTTTTGGTTTCGACCAACTATAATTTTATAAAAATGTCATTTTACATCAATTATTCTTGTTTTTAGGTCAATCAAAGGCTTCTGAGGATATATTTGCTTGCAGTATTTTTCATAAATTCTGACGATTGGTTGCTAATTTCCACTGTTTTCAGGTGCTTTGCATGAAATATCTTTGAGGATAATGAAAGGCCCTTTTTCAATATAAAGAACTCCTACATGAATTTTAAGTCTTTACTTGCTCGGCCTTTTGCAGCATATATTGCAAAGCAAATACGAAAATCCAGTTTCTCAGCACTTTCTGATCAGGATGCAATTCTTAAATACTTGCTAGAGGAAGGAAAAAAGACCCTTTTCGGCAAAGATCATCAATTTGATCAGTTTAAAGATTATAAGAGCTTTAAGGAAGCAGTTCCACTCAGGGATTATGAAGGCTTAAAACCTTATATACAACTAATTAAGGAAGGAAAACACAATGTATTGTGGAAAGGCAAACCAATATATTTTGCCAAAACAAGCGGCACAACGAGTGGTGTTAAATACATTCCCATTACCAAAGATTCCATCCCCAATCACATCAATACAGCAAGAAGCGCACTCGCCTGTTATATTTCAGAAACAGGGAATTATCAGTTCCCGGCAGGCAAACTCATTTTTTTAAGTGGCAGCCCTGAACTCGAAAGAGTAGGTGATATTCCAACCGGAAGATTGAGTGGGATTGTGAACCATCATATTCCCAAATACCTGCGTACCAACCAATTACCGAGTTATGAAACCAATTGTATTGAAGACTGGGAGACCAAGCTCGATAAAATTGTAGAGGAAACGATGGGTGAAAATATGACCCTGATCAGCGGGATTCCACCTTGGATGCAAATGTATTTTGATCGTTTGGAGGAACGTTCTGGAAAAAAGATTGGCAGCCTGTTTCCTCAATTGAACCTTTTGGTACACGGAGGCGTAAACTTTGAACCTTATAAAAGTCGCCTTTTCGAATCGGTAGGGCGTTCTTTACATACGGTAGAGACCTTTCCGGCCTCCGAAGGTTTTTTTGCTTTTCAGGATTCACAGATTGCCGAAGGCTTGTTGCTGAACACGGATAGTGGGATCTTTTTTGAATTTATACCCACCTCAGAGTTGGCAAAAGAAAATCCGCTGCGAATATCCTTGCATGATGTGGAATTGGGAGTGAATTATGCCATGATTATCAACAGCAATGCAGGTCTGTGGGGATACAACCTCGGAGATACGGTTCGTTTTGTAAGCCTTAATCCTTACCGGCTTGTGGTTACCGGCCGAACCAAACAGTTTATCAGTGCCTTTGGCGAACATGTGATTGCCGAAGAGGTTGAAGTTTCGATAACGGAAACAGCCAAAAGTCATGATGCAAGGATTGCCGAGTTCACAGTAGCGCCGTTTATTGCTAATACCGAG
>JBGSNV010000282.1:0-1803 GCA_041739485.1 Chitinophagaceae bacterium | reverse complement strand
CCAATAATATATCAATCCCTTTTTTATGATGCAGACGGCTCAATAGCCCCAATACAAAACCTCCATCGGGTGCCTCAAACTTTTGGGCGTGGGTGAGGCTTAAAAGATTCGGAATAATATCTACCTCTTCCATTTTCCGTTTCGCACGCTCACTCATTTCGCGGGCCTCGGCTTCGCTTGTGGCTTGCATACCCACGTTTTTCAATAAGCGGACGCCTGCCGTTTCCTGAAAATACTTTTTCATCCACACCTTCCGGTGTCCAAAACTATAATTGCTCAGCATGCCCCTCACCGAAATAATACAGGGAACATTCTGCTTTTTGAGGAGAAACAAAGACCGGAATATCAGGAGATTCCACCAGGTATGAAGATGGGCAACATCGAACTGTCGGCCATTTTTGCGAACTGCCTTCCACAGGGCTTTGCTTACCTGACAAGGCTGACCATAATCATTTTTAAAATAATGAACCTCTACCCCATTGATCATTTCAGTTCGGGGGGACCTGTTCTTGTAGGCAATGGTATACACCGTTACGCTGGCACCGGAAACTGCAAGAGACTCACAAAGAGCTGATACAGATGAGACCGGACCTCCGAAACCAACATCCGGTGGATAATATGGGGTAATATGTAGTATCCTGATTGAAATAACCGGAAATTATTGTTTTAAATGTTTGTTTTATGCCTAACAGAGGACAATAATAGGAAAGGTTATTAAAAGTTCCACTTTTTTTAATTGGCAGGCTGCTCCAACAACAACTTATTTATTGAATTTTAGAACCTAAGAAGCCTTTCATCCAATAAGGACTAAAAATGTAGAAAAGGGGACTGCTTTAGAAAAAGCACCGCACATCCGTGCCTGTTTTATGGCAACATTCCCATTGTTCGGGAGTAAGTAACCAGTCCAACACACAGCCTGTGGATAAGTAATTCCCAAAATTGGAAACTGAAATTTTGCTGAGATCAGGATAAAATTATTTTTGTGTAAACAATTGCCCCCATGTTCTTTTTTATTTTTTCCGGTGAACCCTTTTGGATTCTGCTGATGCTTGCCGGAAGTTTTGTATGTGCCTGTTCCTACTTTCTAATTGCCATCTGGCAGCGTGAAGATTTAACCACCAACTTAAAATGGATGTGGAGCTTTCTGCTTGTGGGGGTTCCTTTTCTTGGTCTGTTTACCTATGCCTTAAATGGTAAAGAGATCGAAATAAATGATAATCCGGTTCTTTAGCCTAAGCATCCCCTTTTACAAGGTAATTTCTTTTATATAATATAGTTTCATTCAAGGAGATGCAATTTAATTGCATTTTTTTTGATGACTATGCAGCATCCGGATTTCGAAGGCTGTCTTATTGCTAAAACAACTCATCATACCATGAGTATCTTAAGAATTACGACCCTTGTTTGTTTGTTTTTTATTGCCTGCAATCCTGATACAGGAGATCTTCCCGGAAGTAATCAAAGCGCTTATGTACCGGTCTATCAGCTTGCAAGTGCAGTTAAAAAAATCGAGTTTCAATCCGGCAAACCCATAAAAAATGCCGGCAAACAATATGTATTTGGAAACCTGTTGTTGCAGAATGACTTACAGGAAGGCATCCATTTCTTTGACATCAGCAATCCGGCCAATCCGGTGAAAAAAGGCTTTTTGCAGGTTCCGCTATGTACCGAAATGGCTGTAAAAGGCAATTTTTTATATGCCAATAACCTAAGTGATCTTGTGGTTTTTGATTTGAGCAGTGGTACCCCTCAGTTAAAGAAAAGGATTGAAGATGTTTTCCCGGCAGTCAATCAGAATTACCC
>JBGSNV010000272.1:0-8272 GCA_041739485.1 Chitinophagaceae bacterium | reverse complement strand
AGCAAAATATTCATGATAGACGTATTACTTGGGCTTCAGTGGGGTGATGAAGGGAAAGGGAAAATTGTAGACTATTTTGCACCCAATTATGACATCATAGCCCGCTTTCAGGGCGGTCCCAATGCCGGTCATACCCTGTATGTCGGGGGCGAAAAAGTGGTGCTCCATCAGATACCAAGCGGGGTGTTTCACCCACATACGGTGAATCTGATTGGAAACGGGGTGGTATTGGATGCTGTCACGCTGAAGAAAGAGTGCGATACTGTGGCCAAATTTGGGGTGGATGTAAAAAAGAATATGTACATCAGCGAACGCACCCACCTTATTTTACCCGGACACAGGGCTCTTGATAAGGCAAGCGAAATGCAAAAAGGGGAAAGCAAGATCGGTAGTACCCTCAAAGGCATCGGGCCGGCCTATATGGACAAAACCGGCAGAAACGGATTGCGTGTCGGCGATTTAAAGGATAAGCATTTTACCACCAACTATATTAAACTCAGACTGAAACATCAGCGACTGCTTGATACCTACAATTTTCAGGAGGATATCAGTCAGTGGGAAGAAACCTTTTTCGAAGCCATCGATTTTCTGAGATCGCTGAATATTGTAAACGGTGAATATTTCATCAATAACCACATCGGTCAGGGCAAAAAAGTGCTGGCAGAAGGGGCGCAGGGCAGTATGCTCGATATCGACTTCGGTACTTTCCCTTTTGTAACAAGCAGCAGTACGATTACTGCAGGTGTTTGTAACGGGCTTGGGGTTGCTCCGCAAAAAATAAAGGAAGTACTTGGCGTAACCAAGGCTTATTGCACCCGTGTAGGTGGCGGACCTTTCCCAACCGAGCTTGAAAATGAGACCGGGGAAAATCTGCGCAAGGCGGGTAGCGAATTCGGTGCCACTACAGGCCGGCCAAGAAGATGTGGCTGGCTCGATCTTGTAGCGCTCAATTTTGCCTGTATGATCAACGGGGTTACACAACTGATTATGACCAAGGCAGATGTGCTCGATCAGTTTGATCCGCTGGAAGTATGCACCGCCTACAGCATTGATGGAAAGGAAACCCAGGAAATTCCTTTTCAGATGACAAGAGCAGATATTAAGCCGGTCCTAAAGTCGTTTAAAGGCTGGAATACCGATACCACTACCATCAAGAAGGAAGAAGACCTGCCGGTTGTAATGAAGGAATACATCGAATTTATCAATGGATATCTCGGTGTTCCGGTAAAATTTGTAAGCAACGGACCGGGCAGAGATAAGATTGTGCCAGTGTCCTGATAGCAGGATTTTGCCATTTTAAGGCATTCTGAGGAGGAGCTATTTGCTATTAATTTGAGAAAAAGTAAAAAAACTAAAAATATTTTTGGAAGATTGGAAATCAACTACAAATTTTACATTCCGTAATTGAGAAATCATGACAAAGCAAACGAAAAAACTTTCACCTGTAATGGTAACGCCTGAAGGCGAATTGGCTCTGCAGCCATTAACTCTTGTTGAAAGCGACTCCGGTCAGGACAGCTTGCTGGAGGATCTGATAACGGGAACCCTGAATCCTGAGTTCGGCATTTATGCTGCTAAATCTGCAAAAAAGAAAGCAGATGAGGAAGACGACGAGGAAGAAGAAGGTGGCGATGATGGTAAAGATGATTGGGAGAAAGGAGATGGAGAAGAAGAGGAAGAGGAGTGGGATCCTGACTTTGATGAATTCGATTTGCCTAAAAGCGGTAAGAAATCGGGTAAAGGCGCCAGCGATGAAGAGGAAGATGTAAAGGTCGATGAAGACCTGAATGAGTTTGATGATCTTTTCGGAGATAGCGGAGATGATTTTGACGACGATGATGATTATTAAAAAAGGTGGGGTTACGCTACATTGACAAGTGAACATATAAAAGGCGGCGATTGGAAACAATGGCCAAATCTTAAGCAGCAACTGTTGGAACTGGGAAACCAGTCGGGCAGTTGCTGTTCCTTTTTCGATAGCCACCACTATCCTTCGGCGGATCCCGGTCCCGATTTTATCTGGGCAGCCGCTGAAATGGAATTGTGTACCCTGCGTGCAGGATCTGCCCCGGCCAAATTGGATGCCTTTTTGCAAAAGCATACCGGCAAATGGATATTCGGGCATATGGGGTACGATGCTAAATCGATCGTTCAGCAACATGTCTGTACCCACGAAGACCGGATCGGTTTTCCGGAAATACAGTTTTTTGTACCGGCTTTTTGTGTAGTGGCCACCGGAGAAGACTTGCAGGTAATCAGTCAGGATCCTGACCTGTCTGCAAAATCCCTCTGGAAACGCATCCTTGCCACTACATTGGTGGAGCCTGTTCCGATGCCATTGCTTGACATGACCCCCCGGATGCAGCGTACGGATTATCTGAAAGCCATCAATAAGGTGCGGGCACATATTCTTCGCGGCGACTGCTACGAGCTCAATTTTTGTCATGAATTTTTTGTGGATGCAGCCGCTATAGACCCGGTATCGGTTTATCAGCGACTTGTGCAGGCCTCCCCGAATCCGTTTTCGGCATACTACCGCTCGGCTGATGCACACCTGATGTGTGCAAGCCCTGAAAGGTATCTGGCAAAGCGGGGCAACCGGTTGATCAGTCAGCCAATCAAGGGTACGGCAGCCCGTGTGTTGGATGCGCCGGAACTTGATGAAATACAGAAAGCCCATTTACTCAACAGCACCAAGGAAAGAAGCGAAAATGTGATGGTGGTGGATTTGGTCCGCAATGATCTTTCCCGGATTTGTACCGAAGGGTCTGTGGAGGTTTCTGAATTATTCGGGATCTACACTTTCCCACAATTGCACCAAATGATCAGCACGGTAGAGGGGCAGCTTGCGCCGGGCGTTGCTTTTTCCGAAATTCTTGGAGCGAGTTTTCCCATGGGCAGCATGACCGGTGCCCCGAAACTCCGGGTGATGGATCTGATTGAAAAACAGGAGGTTTCGGCAAGGGGGCTCTTCTCGGGTTCCGTGGGTTATTTTACCCCGGATGGAGATTTCGACTTCAATGTGGTAATCCGCAGTCTTTTATACAACGCCTCTACCCAATACCTTAGTTATCTGGTAGGAGGAGGCATTACCTGGTACAGTGATGCGGAGAAAGAATATGAAGAATGTTTATTGAAAGCGTCTGCCATCAGAAAGGCCCTCGGTATGACCGAAATGGCCCGGGAGTCTGCTTCTTAAACCGGTTAATTTTTAGCCTTAGCGACCGGCTTGGGTTTGGCTTCGGGATATGCTTCGCTGTTGTTGTTGAGGCTTGATAAAAGCGCCATGATACTTTGCTGCAGGATTACATAGCGATGCGTGGTAAACTGTTCCATTTTATCGGCAGGCAGCATCAGTTCGTATCCGTTTTCTTCGCTTACCAATTTGTCGAACTGAGGATTCAATGTATTGAATGCTCCCATATCCATGCCAATGTAGTTGGCAAGCACCACCGAATTGTATTTGCCCTGAATCTTCAGGAGCTTGCTGCCTGTGGTCACCACTTCCGGAAGATGGCTTCTTAATTGAGCGAGATCACCTCCTATCGTGGTATTTAAGGCCGTTTGCGAAGCAGCTTCGGCATGCAGATCGGCTAGTTCGCCGGCGGTTACTGTGGTCAGTCCACCGGTGCCTTCCATCAGATAATGGGTGCCAATAAATTTCTTAACGTGGTTGCGGCTTTCGAGTGGCAGGCTGTTCTGAATTTCCCAGAAATCGCGGCTACCTCTTTTTTTGATGGCACTTAGAACCCGGCCCGGTCCGCCGTTGTAGCCGGCTATTACCAACAACCAATCGCCACCAAGCTGATTGTACAGCATTTTTAAGTATTTGGCAGCCGCATGCGTGCTTTTGTAATAATCGGTGCGCTCGTCGCGGTAAGGGGTTACCACCAAACCCAACTGACGGGCTGTTTCGGGCATCAACTGCCAGGGACCCCGTGCTCCGGCCCAGCTTGTGGCTGCATTTTCAAGATTGCTTTCAATGACTGCCAGGTACTTCAATTCTTTCGGAAGTCCGTATCCGGACAGAATATTATCGATCAAGCGGAAATATGGACGACCCCATACTTTCATGGATTCGAGATGATCCCGGTGTTTGGCCATGTAATCATCGATATAGGGAACAGCCTTCGGATTGATTTGTAATTTGTAAGGTTCGGTGGGGTTGTAGAAATCGGTTACAAACAGGTTTTTAAATCCTTTTAGTGCCTTTTCCTTGCTTGCATTGGCAGAGTCTTTCTTTTCTTTATCTGTCTTGGGGTCTGTCTTAGGATCGGTTTCTCCGGTACCTGCCATCGTGGCTAAGGCCAAAAAAACGAAACCGGTAAACATTGCAATTTTTTTCATCTGCGCATTTAATCTATTCAAAAAACGGTTCACAGGACCAAATGTTGCCTGTTTTTCATTTTCGAGACAAGATAGCCTCTTTTTTCAGATTTTGCAAAATTACCCCAATATCCTGTAAAATCAACTCTTCGCCCTTTTGGGTCATCACCTGTACGCCAAAGGGAAGCCCTTCGCTGTGCTGAAACAAAGGCAAACTGAGCCCCGGAATACCGGTTAAATTGGCTAAAACGGTATAAATATCGGATAGATAAACGGCTACCGGATCCTGTTCGTGGTCGCCGGCCTTAAAGGCTGTTGTTGGACTTACCGGCATCAGCAAGGCGTCGAAGTCGTTGAATAGCAAGGCTATTTGATCGCAAAGCATCCTGCGGACCTGTTGGGCTTTGGTAAAATAAGCATCAAAGTATCCCGAGCTGAGTACAAAACTGCCCAACATGATCCGTCTTTTTACCTCGGGGCCAAATCCTCCGCTTCGGTTGGCCTTGTAAAATGCTGTTAAATCCCCATCATTGCCGGCTACCTGATGTCCGTAACGGATGCCATCGTACCGCGAAAGGTTGCTGCTTGCCTCGGCGGTGGTGAGCACATAGTAGGTGGGAACTATATAATCGAGCAGATCAAATGGAACCGCTTCAACGGTGTGTCCGTTGTTTCGGAGCGTTTCCATCAGGCTCAGATTGGCCGCTTTGATTTCGGGATCGAGCCCCGGCAAGGAAAGGGTGCTTTCAAACCAGCCGAACCGGTATTTCTTTTCAGGATCCGGAGCAGAGGCTGAGATTTTCGGAACCGGCAGGCTCAGCGAAGTGGCATCCATCGGATCGTGTCCGGCAATTACTTCCAGGATTTTGCCGGCATCGGGCAGGTAGTTTGCGAGGATACCAATACAATCGAATGAACTTGCGTAGGCAATCAGGCCATAGCGGCTGATGCGGCCATAGGTAGGCTTTAGTCCAATGACGCCACAGAAATCGGCGGGCTGTCTTACGGAGCCACCGGTATCGCTGCCAAGGCTGACCATGCAAAGCCCGGCCTGAACCGCTACGGCGCTGCCACCCGAACTGCCCCCCGGAACCCGGGTTTCATCGGCGGCATTTTTTGCCGGACCATAAGCAGAATGTTCGTTGGCACTGCCCATAGCAAACTCATCGCAATTGCAGGAACCAATAATAATGGCACCGGCTTCAATCAACCGCTGAACTGCGGTAGCACTGTATTGTGCAGTGAATCCTTTCAGCATATTGGATGCGGCTGAGACAGGGTGTTCCTTGTAGCAAAGTACATCTTTGATGGCTATTACTACCCCATGTAAGGGCAGGAGTGCCGTTCCCTCATCAATTGCTTTATCAAGTGCCTGCGCCTGCTTTTTAGCGCTCGCTTCAAAAACGGCAACAATGGCGTTGAGGTGCTTTTTCTTTTCAATTTGCTGCAAATAATAATCGAGGACCCCGGTACAGGTCAACGTTTTGTTTTGCAACCGGGTATGGTAATCCGCAATGCCGGTAAAGGAAAAAGACATGGTATTTTGAAATATAAAAAGGACAGTTACAGGCAATATATATATCACCTCTAACTGTCCTGCATTTTAATAAAAAAGGTAAACAGGATGCCTGAGGCAGTCCATTGTCAATTCTAATAGCTTATTTCGAAGCTTTTTCTTTGGCAGGCTCATCATTCATGCCGTCCTCTATTTCCTTCTTCACATTGTCTTTGGCATCTTTAAACTCGCGAATTCCCCGGCCCAAACCCCGCATAAATTCCGGTATCTTACGACCCCCGAAAAGAATCAATACAGCGAGAACGATCAAAATCCATTCTGAACCCCCGGGAAAAGCAAGCAATAACTGTTGTTGCATAATTAATAATTGAAAGGTCAAAGGTAATGAAAGCCACCGATTATGAAACATATCGATTGCCTTTCACAATAATTTACCGCGTAAAGGGCTTGGCGATGGCGCGGTATTCATAGCTCGTCCCGCCCGGCCAATCCTTCTGCCCATAAAAGTATAAATGCCTAACCACATAACCAAAAGCCGAATGCTGCTTGTCTGGACGAACTGCAGCCCTGCCATGCACTAATGCCCAAAGCACAGGTTTCGTCTGCGGTATAGCCAGTTCGTGTTGGGCGTCTGGCTTTGTCATAGAGCTTTACCATTTAAAGTATTTTGTATATACTTCAAAACCTTCTAAAACCTTCTCAATGTGGTATGTGCTTCTGTAAACTTCTCCATCCCTAAAGTTGAAAACTATATGAAATGGCCCAATTCCTAAACTTTCGTCCATTCCTCTTCCGGACATAGGAACAACTCGATATAGATAAAAGTCTTTTCCATTAATTTCAATTCTCTTTACAGGAATATATTTATTGTAATAATCCGAATTCTCTCTGTCTAAAAATTCGTTTACAGTCGAATTAGTGTTGAAGTCCTTTGCAGAAAGAAAAGGAACTATTTTATTATTATAATATTTATGCCACTTATTTTTACCAATTACAAGTGTGTCTACTGAACTAGATAAATTAGAGTTGTCTGACAGGCCATAGTAACGGGTAACCTTATAAGTATTGGAGTGCAACCTTTCTTTGGTAAAATACAATGTGTCAATTATGTTGCCTATGCTCTTATATCGAAAAGTGTCTGTTGTTTGACTTAATAACAGATTGCTAAATAATAAACAGGCTATAAAAATTAAAAGGTTCTTCATTATTTCTTTGAGTAATTAGTGGTTGTCAATAAGCTTGCGCCCAACGTACACGGCTTGGATGTGGCTGGAATTTCCAGTTCCTTCAGCCCGGCCCGAACCTTCGGGCCGCTGATTGGTAAAGATATTAAAGTTGAGGATGAGAAATACAGCTTAGCTTTGATTTTCAGCCCGAACTGCCGCCTAATAGATTTCCTAAAGTTGAGGATTGATTCCTCAGCCAGTCATAGAGCCAAGCCGATGTTGGCAGTAGTTGCATTTTACAAACGATTGGGAATATCCATGCTTTCATGCAAAACTCTTACAATTTCCAACTCTGTCGAAGAAAATTTATAAAAAATAAAATGGGATTTGACTTTTGTAGAATAATAACCTTCCCTCAAAGCATTTAGACTTTTTCCAGATTTTGGTTTCATGGAAACGAAATCAATTTCTTTTATGATTAGTTCGTAATACCTGTCAGCTTGTTCAAGTGACCATGTTTCGAAAGTGTAAAGCCATATTTCTTCTAGATCTGATAAAGCTTCTTCATGAAAAAATACTTTTAATTTCATAGATGCTTTTTATGAAGTTTTGCCAAATGAGCAACAGGATCAAAATTCCCGACTTTTCCAGATTTTTCACCTTTAACTAATGCCTTAATCAATGCTTTCCTTTTTTGCTCTTCGGTTTCCAGCATCCGCAAAGCTGTTCTTATAACTTCACTAGCAGAACCATAGCGTCCAGAGGAAACCTCACTACTAATGAATTTTTCAAAATGCTCTCCTAAAAGAATTGAAGTGTTTTTTGACATACAAAAGAATATTTAAGTTTAAATATACCAATTATTGGGATTTGAATTATATAGAAATGCTTAAAAATTCAGGATGCTTTGTAACGTAAAGTGTTTGTGATGTGGCGACAATAGAATTCCAAGGACCCGGTTAAAAATATAGAAGCCAAATTGAAAAACTACTGCTGATTAAGTTCCGGCAGCCACCATATTACAAACACACTTGTAGTAAGCAGCTAATTCGATTGACCGACTGGCCGTGCTACAGACTCGTCTTTATAACGTTCGCCTGGATAAAATTCGATTGCTTTGTCTGTCCCGAACTTTAAACCCATCGAGGAAAAGAACAGCCGCAGCTTTTCCATTTTTTGCGTGCAGTCGTCACCAAATTCTATTTTGTCTGAACTTTCTTCGTGTTCTTGGCAATGGAAGCAGAAAAGAATATGCTCTTTTAAT
>JBGSNV010000372.1:0-5435 GCA_041739485.1 Chitinophagaceae bacterium | reverse complement strand
GTCATTCTCAGGCTTGTAAGCAGTCGGAGAAGTTACATTCAAATCTTTGGTGAGGATAACAGTCCATTCTTTTTCGCCCGGAATAGTCAGTAAGCCATATTTGCCGGGCTTAATGTCTTTGCCACCAATTTTCACATCATCGGTAAAAGTAATGGTGGTTGCACTGTTGGCACCTGTACGCCAAACTTTTCCAAAAGGAACGAGATTTCCCATGATGTCACGACCCTTTGCACTTGGGCGGCTATAACTCAGTTCAATACTTCCCAATCCAAACTCCTGTTTGATGGTTTGGGTGGTAGAAGGCTGGGGCGTACGTAATTGCTGTGCATTTACTGTTGTAAATCCGGCAAAAGCCAGCGCCACAAATAATAATTTTTTCATGATTTTTTCTTTAAATAAAAAAATAAATAAAAACTGTCATGAGCTGACAGGGGCAAACATTCTTAAATTGATGCAAATGTACATAGAAGCGATATTCGGTGAACCCTTTCGCCTGGTTTGTAGTTACTTTTGTACATAATTTTTTATTCATCGTAACATAATACATGCGTCTTTTTCCAGAATCGGCTTTAGTTCAGTTAGAATTTGATAAAATACAGGAATTGGTAGCTTTCCATTGCAAAACCGAGTTTGCATTAGAGCGCTCCAGAAATCTGAGAATCAATAATCATATACAATATATAGAGACTGCCCTCCATCAAACCCATGAATTTAAGTTGATTGCACAGGCAGGTCAATATTTTCCGCTAGATTTTACCCTTAATATTCATAAGGATATCAAGCTGTTGGGAATACCGGGGGCTTCGCTAAGTGGAGAGCAATACAATCTGATTCGTCGCTTGCTTGATAATGCCGCAGATATCTTTCGATGGTTTGATACAGAGCGTCGGGAGGCATTTCCTGCCATGGCTACCGTTATTAAAGATAGCTATTACGAAAAGGCGCTTCGGGCCATGATTGATGAAGTACTTGACGAGATTGGTCAGGTAAAGGATAATGCAAGTGAGGATTTGCAAAGAATCCGCCAATCGCTGTACCGCAAACGCAACGAACAACGCCGAATTTTTGACCGGCTTATTCAAAAGATGAACAAGCAGGGCTATCTGGCAGATATTGAGGAGAGTTTCATCAATGGGCGGAGGGTATTGGCTGTGTTTGCAGAAAATAAACGAATGATCAAAGGGGTTTTGCATGGGGAAAGCGATACCCGTCAAACCGCTTTTATTGAGCCGGAAGAAACTACCGGTCTGAATAATGAGATCTATTCGCTCGAAAACGAAGAACGAAAGGAAGTTTACCGGATCCTTAGGCAGCTTACTGCCCATTTGCAGCCTTATGCTCCGTTAATGCAGGGTTATCTTGATATCATCGGGGAATATGATTTTGTCCGGGCTAAGGCGAAACTTGCTATAGAAATGGAAGCCAACCTTCCAATGGTGGTAAACAAGGCTCATATAGAACTTATAAAAGCCTATCATCCCTTGCTTTTTTTGTACAACAAAAGAGCAGGAAAAGATACCATTCCCCTGAATATCAAACTTGATGACCAATCCCGGATTCTCGTTATCAGCGGTCCGAATGCAGGTGGTAAAACGGTTACCATGAAAACCATTGGGCTGAATCAGTTGATGTTACAGGCCGGCTTATTGGTGCCTGTACATCCGGATAGTGTAATGGGTATTTTCAAACAATTATTCATCCATATAGGAGACACCCAAAGCCTGGAATTTGAATTAAGTACCTATAGTGCCCATTTGCAGCATATGAAATACTTCATAGATCTGGCCAATGGGAAAACGCTGTTTTTTATAGATGAACTGGGAAGCGGAAGTGATCCGAGCCTTGGCGGGGCTTTTGCTGAAGTGATTATGGAAGAGTTGGCACGAAAGCACTCGATGGGTGTGGTAACCACCCACTATCTCAACCTTAAAGTGATGGCAAACCGGGTTCCCGGTGTCATTAATGGGGCTATGCAGTTTGATGAGGAAAAACTTTCACCCTTGTACAGATTGGTTATAGGGAAGCCGGGCAGCAGTTATACTTTTTCGATTGCCGAAAGGATCGGTCTGCCAAAAGCTTTAATTCAAAAAGCACGAAAGTTGGTGGATGAGGATCATTTTTCTTTAGATAAATTGTTGAATAAGACCGAAAAGGATCTTCAAAAACTACAAACGAAAGAAAAAGATCTACACCAATTGCTCAAAGAAAATGAACGGCTGAAAAAAGAAATGGAGCAGGTACTCGATAAGGAGAAGCATCTGCAGCAAGTAGAGTTATTGCGGCAACAAAATAAGATCAAGGAAGATCAATTGAATTACCTGAAGGAAATGGAGCGTAAGCTAAAAGCGATGGTGATTGAATGGCGAAAAACGGACAACAAGGAAGAGGCTGTCAAGTTGATGCATGCCCTGCTTTTCAAGCAAAAGGAAAAAACTACCTCCGAGAAAAAATCTGCTAAAATAGATAAGCAATTTATTGAATTGGAAGAACCCATTCAGGAAGGCGATCGGGTAAAACTTACCAAGAACCGTCAGGTGGGAATGCTAAAAGAAATCCGGGGTAAAAATGCCATTGTACAGGTTGGTATGATACCTATAACCGTCAATGTAAAAGATCTTGTAAAAGTAATAGAAAGGGTAGAAGAAGTACAGGAAAAGAAATGAAAAAAATCTTGACCTTTTAAAGGATTATTTCGTTTTTCAGCTGGAGAAATTTTTGAAGTTTTTCTCTCAGAGCTTCCATTTTTATGGGTTTGTCAAGATGACCATCCATGCCTGCCTCTAAACATTTGCGGGGTTCACCCATCATGGTACCGGCGGTAAATCCAAGAATAGGGATTCTGTTTTCTCCTTTTTCAAGAAGACGAATGGTTTGAGCAGTCTGATAACCATTCAAATACGGCATTTGAACATCCAAAATGATGAGATCGGCTTTTGTTTCTTTAAATATTTTAATTGTGTCTCTCCCATCATTTGCAGTGAGAACCTCTGCCTTTGGTATTAATTTGTGGATCATGGTTTTAATCAACAGCAGATTCAGCGGGGTGTCATCTGCTACAAGGATAGTGAACTTTTTCTTCGAGAGTGGGGCAATCAAGGAACTGCTCTGCTGAAACTCATTATATTTATCTGTACTTATAGGTGTTTCGGATTGTGTTTCAGCATAAGCCTCCACATTCAGATCGAAATAGAAATTACTACCTTTTCCTTCAACAGAATCGAGTTGCAAGTGACTATCCATTAATTGTAAAAGCTTATTGGTAATGGTTAATCCAAGCCCGGTGCCCCCATGCTTGCGTGTGGAAGAACTATCTATCTGTGAAAAAGCCCGCAATATTTCTGATTGGTGTGCTTCTTCAATGCCAATTCCGGTATCGGTAACCCCAAACCGGATATCATACATTTCGGGAGTGCTACCCCTATTGTCAGAATGAATCAAATGGGCTGATAAAGTAATAGAACCCTTATCGGTAAATTTGCGGGCATTGCCAAGTAGATTGATAAATATCTGCTGCAGCCTTGTTTCATCTCCAATAATCCATTCCGGTATATTATCTCCGACCTCCATGTAAAGACCGAGCCCTTTGCTTTCTGCAAGTGGTGAAATGATTTGTAATACATTTCGCATAATTTCCCTAAGATTAATTCGCTCCCTTACCAAAGTCATTTTTCCCGCTTCAATCTTAGAGAAATCCAGTACATTATTAACGATTTCCAGCAAAAGATCTCCCGAATGTTTGATCGCATTCAGGTATCCGAGCTGCGGCTGTTCCAATTTGTTGTCGTGCATCAGTTCCGTGAAACCAATAATGCCATTTAAAGGGGTACGAATCTCATGACTCATATTCGCCAAAAACTCAGATTTAGCCACACTTGCCTTCTCTGCCGATTTTTTGGCCTGCATCAGTTTTTTCTCCAGTCTAAGCCTTTCAATGGCATTTGCAAGACTGTCCCCGAAATTGTTGAGTAATGCCATTTCATAATCAGACCAATCCCTTTCAGCTGTGCAAATATTATAGGTTACTAATCCCCATGATTTATTACTGATTTTTACAGGTATAAAGCAAATGGTCTTAATGGATGATTTATCCATGATATCCTTCAAAAGATTTCCCGGAGCCAATTGGGATATTTTTATGGATACCGGACTTGAGAAGTCTTTCCAAAACGATGACAATGAAGTGGCTAGTTCCTGTTTGAAGTCAAGTTTAAGATTGGGTTCCTGAAGGCAGGTACCCTGATCAAGTTTCCATCCATAAAGTTGTTTGAACTTTAGAATTTCATTATTAGAAAGATGCCATCTGAAAATCCGGATACGATCTATTCTGATGGCTTTGGAGAAGCTATCAATAGCATTGATAGCAGACTCTTCAAATTCATTGGAATAAACAAGTTCCTGAGTGGCGTTTGTAATCGCCCAAAGCATTTGTTCTTTTCTTTCTAGTTCCCTGTTGATTTGCTTGAGTTGCTTTTGGTTTTCTAAAAGCGCTAATTCTGCATTTTTTCTTTGAGTAATATTGGTAAGAAAAACAATACGGACGTTTTCGATTTTACGAATATTGCTGTTTGCAATTTTTGCTTCTAACCAACAGGAGCCCTCCCCGTTTGAAATTTGAAATTGAATGATTTGTTCCAAACCATTGTTGACGATAAGTGATGCAAGCGGTTGTGCATTTTTAAGAATTTTATCATTGCCAATAATCTTATGGTTTTCTTCAATACCCAAAAAATAAGCTGCGGAAAAGTTATAGTCCACTATTCTGTTTTGATGATCTACCAGCAGTACACCATCCTGCATTTTTGAAAAGATAGATTTATACGCAACAGGCGGACTTACAAAAAATTCATGTTTTGAAAGGCCTATATAAACCATGACTCCAACAATATTGAGGTTGAAAGGAAGCGGGTCAAGATTGAATGGTATAAAATCAAGCAGGAGAAAAGTAAAGACAAGGAAAATAGACATGGAGCCAATAAATATGATCAGAACCTGCTTGTAGTAAGCTTTGGATACATTTGACAGCATATTGAAAATGATGCCATTGGTTATGAGTAAAACCGCAAAGCTGTAAATTTGATAACTGATAAAATATGGTCCGTGGGTATATTTTATTGAAGAAAATAATGGAAAGACCTGAAGGATACTCTCTTTAAAAAAAAGATGATGGTATTCATTGGTAAATAATGCAATTAATGTAATCAATGGGAATATAACCATCACCCATTTGTGCCATTTGAGGAGAAGGTGTTCCCTGTTAGCGTAATTGACACATACCAATAGCATTAAAGCCGGGGTATGGCAGGTAAAGAAAAATTGCACTTTAAACCAAAAGAAAATGGTTTCCCGGGTGGTTCCCATTAACTCAAAAGAGTAAAACAGGCTGTATAAGCCACAAAGTAACATCAATAGTGAGAACAACTGCTTTTCTTTCTCTT
>JBGSNV010000192.1:0-8627 GCA_041739485.1 Chitinophagaceae bacterium | reverse complement strand
GGCAAACCATCTTCAGGCAACTCAATATCTTTCTGATTGATGGCGCCTATCAGGCATGTATCATTACCGCCAACAGCCTGAAAAGCTACCGAAACGTTCAATCTGAATGGCAGGATCGACTACTTGCAGTAAAGACGGCAGGAAAAAAACGATAACAGCTTATATCTGATATCATAGCATCCGCCGGAGTCTGTTACCTTTGCCCCCAAATGGCACAGGGAAATATCATTCTTGAAAAAATACAACAGCTGGATACAACAGGATTGGTTTTTGTAAATAGAACCCTCGCTAATCCTGTATTCGATGCTATTTTACCCTGGATGCGGGAAAGTATTCTTTGGATTCCTTTCTACCTCTACCTTATTTCCTGGGGGCTCATGAATATGGGCAAAAGAAAATGGTGGTGGGTTTTTTCCGCCATCCTCTCGGTAGCAATCAGTGATCAGATAAGTAGTGGATTTATTAAAAATACGGTTCAACGGATTCGCCCCTGCCGCGACCCGGAAGTGCTGCCACAAATCCTGTTGCGGATCGATCACTGCAGTGGTGCCTTTAGTTTTACAAGCAGTCATGCAGCCAATCATTTTTCATTGGCTATGTTTGTCTTTGTAAGTTTAGGTTCCCTGGTTTCACCCAAAATCACCCGATGGATGTTCGTTTGGGCGGGTTTGATAAGCCTGGCTCAGGTTTATGTGGGCGTACATTACCCGCTTGACGTTATTTTCGGAACCATTGTCGGGCTTGGCAGCGGCTGGCTTGCCGCAAAAATATTTCAGAAAGCCACACAGAAAATGTCTGCTATTTAATATTTCCTGAAAAAAACCTGAAACTATATCCAATTAAAATGATCGCTGGTAAAAATTTAAATAACAGAAGTATTCTATTAGTAATTGCTGGATTATTGGGACTCCTTTTACCGGTTCAGCGGTTCAGAATGGGGAATACATATCATACCGTTTTTCTGCTGGAGAACTATAGCAGTTGGGCTGTAGCTGGTCTTATCCTTGCTATTGCCGCATACAATATCTGGAAAATAGTAAGAAAGAAACAAACCTTTTGGATAGCAGATATTTTGAGCGGTATCCTTCTTGGTGGTTGGATACTATTCACCCTTTATCGCACCCTCACGCTTTTTTCTAATCAGAATCCTTTGCAATTATCCGGTATCCTTAATGCGGCTGCCTTTCCGGGGGAAGGCCTGTTGCTGCTGCTTATATGCAGTGTCTTATTGATTATTCAGGGTATTGGAAACCGAAAACAACAAGATGTTAACCCGGTATGAATAAAAGGGTTGCGGGACTTTTCTGACACTTCTTACCTTTACGGCAGTGTACTATGGCAACAACAAAACGAAATACTAGAAATACAAAAACATCGAAGGCAATACCGGTAGAAAAAGACCCGCCGATTACGGTAAAAAAAGTGGTGAGAGATGAGCGGATTCATAAGATCACCGGTTTTTTTCTGATTTTGCTGGCTTTATGGCTGGCAATTGCCTTTGTTTCCTATGTTTTTACCTGGCAAACCGATCAGGACAAGGTTTTTAAAGCAGGAGGAGATTTTTTATTTGCAGATGACATCAAAGTCGAAAACCGTTTGGGGAGGTTGGGTGCCTGGGCAGGACATCTCTTTATTTACAAGGGGTTTGGGCTTGCTTCGTTTTTCCTGTGCATTCTGCCTTTCACGATTGGCGTCAACCTCATCTTTAAAAAGAAGATCTTTCGCATTTGGCGAAATGTTTTTTATGCCCTTACCGGTCTTATTTACTTCAGTGTTTCGCTTGCTTTTGTAAGCAACGGAGCGGCTTTTAGTTATGGCGGCGGATGGGGAGAGTGGATCAGCGAGAGCCTCGAATCGTTTTTAGGGAAAGCCGGAACCATTCTCCTGCTGTTGGTGGCAGGTTTCGCCTGGTTTATCTGGCGGTTCAATCCTGTTTTCAATATGCCGAAAGTACCCCCCGTTCCCAAACCTTCTTTTTTTACCAAAAATGAGAAGGAGGGTGCTGTGCTGGAAATAGAAAAAGGGGCCGAAAAGGAAGAAACACCGGCTGCACCTGTTCCCGAGCCGGTTACCGCAAAGGCGGCCTCAAAAGGGCCGGCAGTCCCACCGCAAACACCCTCCTCTTCCCCTGTACCTCCGGAGGGCACATCAGCAACCGGGCTTTCTATCAACGAATTGTATGCACAGGGCATGCAGGAAGAATTGGCTAAACGCAATAAATTTCAAATAAAGGATGACCCTAATCCCCTCGATGTGCAACCCGTGAAAGGAGGAGCTAATAGCATTGAAGGAGACGAAAATTCAGCAAATGTAATCATGCCGGAAGCGTCCGGACCTGCTAAAAAAGATCCGATGAATTCTTTTATGGTATCTGATAAGGTAGATAAGGATATTCCTCTTACCCTAATACCCGCGCAGGAAGATTTGGCTTCTCCCGGGATTGTCACCAAAGAGGATCTTGAACCTGTAGAACCAGGAGAACTGCAAACCAAACCGGCACATGTAGAGCTCCCTGAGGAAGCGGCAATTACCATATCAGTAAAAAAAGCACCCGACTATCCAATAACCGTTGTCCCGGACAGTGAGCTCGAACTGGAAATTAAACCTTCGGCAGAATTTTCTGATCCGGAGGAAGACGAGGAAGAAGCAGAAGAACCTGTCAGGAAAAAGACGGTTGAAAATCTCCCGAATTATGATCCCAAACTTGATCTGCAAGGGTATAAATATCCGAGTCTCGATTTACTGGATACCCATGGAACGGAGCGCATCGTAACTGATGCCGCCGAACTTGAAACCCATAAAAATCAGATCCTCACCACCCTGAAGAATTATGATATTCACATACAGCGAATATCGGCCACGGTAGGCCCTACCGTAACCTTGTATGAAATTGTACCTGCACCGGGAGTTCGTATCAGCCGGATCAAAAATCTGGAAGATGATATAGCCTTGAGTTTAGCAGCACTCGGTATCCGGATCATTGCCCCGATTCCGGGAAGAGGAACGATTGGTATTGAAGTGCCCAATGTGCGGAAAACCATTGTAAGCATGCGAACGCTGCTTGCTTCTGAGAAATTCCAGAACAGTACTTTCAGTCTGCCTATTGCAATCGGTAAAAAAATTGATAACGAACACTTTGTAGTGGACCTTGCAAGCATGCCGCATCTGTTGATGGCGGGAGCTACCGGTCAGGGCAAATCGGTTGGTATCAATGCCTTGCTAGTATCGCTTTTGTATAAAAAGCATCCATCGCAATTGAAGTTTGTGTTGGTGGATCCCAAAAAGGTGGAACTTAGTTTATACCGGGCCATTGAACGACATTTTTTGGCCAAGCTACCCGGCGAGGAAGAAGCCATCATTACCGATACCAAAAAAGTGGTTCATACCCTTAATGCGCTTTGTATTGAAATGGACAACCGCTACGATCTGCTCAAAGAAGCCGGTGTACGTAATATCAGGGAATACAACGAAAAGTTTGTAAAAAGGAGATTGAACCCGGAAAAAGGGCATCAGTTCCTGCCTTTTATTGTGCTTGTAGTAGACGAGTTTGCAGATCTGATAATGACGGCAGGTAAGGAAGTGGAAATGCCGATTGCCCGGTTGGCGCAGCTTGCAAGGGCCGTGGGTATTCACCTTATCATTGCCACGCAACGTCCTTCTGTAAATATCATTACTGGTACCATCAAGGCCAACTTTCCGAGCCGTATTGCTTTTAAAGTGAGTAGTAAAATTGACAGCCGCACCATTCTCGATGCAGGGGGTGCCGAACAACTCATTGGAAAAGGCGACATGTTGATCAGCCATAACGGTGAGTTGATCCGACTGCAGTGTGCCTTTGTAGATACGCCGGAAGTGGAGCGTGTTTGCGAGGCAATTGGCGAGCAACGGGGATATCCCGAGGCCTTTCTGCTGCCCGAATATGTGGACGAAAAAGATATGGATTCCCGCGAATTGCAGATTGGGGACCGCGACAGTTTGTTTGCTGATGCTGCCCGACTGATTGTAACACACCAACAAGGCAGTACAAGCCTGATACAGCGCCGGATGAAGCTGGGTTATAACCGGGCGGGGCGTTTGATGGATCAATTGGAACAAGCCGGTATTGTAGGGCCGAATCAGGGAAGTAAACCCCGGGATGTACTGGTAAAGACGGATATGGATTTACAGGAATTACTGAATATGTAAATGGTGTGAAGCATTGCTTTCATTAAAGTTTTCACCTGTTAGGACGGCTTTTTCTCTATATTACCACGTTATCGGTCAGGCCAATTGACACACCCTAAAACCCTGAAACAGACTGATTTAACGTATAATTTTAATTTTGACAAAGTTATCTGTTTAGCTAACTTTGTAAGGTGGGACAAAAATTTATCCGGGAAATATTCTACTACAAACGCTACTTTCTGGAGTTCTTTAATGAACAGACAGAAGATGTGAAAAAGAAGTTCAACTGGACGCTTGAACTTATCGCCACCATTGACATGGTTCCTAAAAAATTCTTCCAGCATATGGAAGGCACAGTGGGACTTTATGAAATAAGAGTAGAAGTTGGTAATAATATTTTCAGGGCATTTGCTTTTTTTGATGAAGGACAATTAATAATTGTTGCAAATGCTTTTCAAAAAAAGTCTCAAAAGACACCGAAAAGTGAAATTGAATTAGCCAGTAAAATAAAAAAGGAGTATTTCAATGAAAAAAACAAAAAATAAAAACCTGACATCATTTGCTGACCATCTTGACAATCAATATGGGAAACCTGGTTCTGCAAAAAGAGACAAATACGAACAAGGCTTTGAAGCATTTAAACTTGGAGTTCTTATTCAGGAAATGCGGGAAAAGCAAAATCTTACGCAAGAGCAACTGGCGGCAAAATGTGGGACAACTAAATCCTACATTTCCAGAATTGAAAATAATGCAAGTGATATTAGACTTTCAACATTGATGCGTATTGTAAAGGAAGGACTTGGCGGACATCTTCAATTAAATGTAGCTTTCTAAAAAGGCCCGAACCGCTTGAACCTTGGGTTTGGCAGAATGGGGGCAGACGTAAGCCCTGTTTCAGCAGTTATAACACTACTGTGCTTCATATCTGAAAGAACAATACTCCCCCACTTCGCCAAGGTGTACCCGTTCCCATTTCACCTGAAGAAACAGGAGGTCATCCATTTACCTGAATCCAAATAACCTGTTAACATTACAGGATTCTTCAACCTCGGGCATATTCTACCGTCTAATGGTTAAATTTGCAAACTATAAATTGAAAGCATGAAAAATATTTTCCTACTAATTATTACCTTTTTTACGTTATCAGCACAGGCACAAAAAGATCCGCAAGCCAAAGCACTGCTCGATAAAGTAAGTAAGAAGTTTAAGACATTAAAAAGTGTAGAAGCCAATTATAACCTGAATGTGACCAACCGGGCAGGTAAAAGTGCCGGCTCAAAAAGCGGGAAACTCTACTTAAAAGGTGACAAATATCTGATTACCGAAAGCAGTCTGAAAATCATAAGTGACGGAAAAAAAGTATGGAAGTACGAGCCGGATGCCAATGAAGTATTGATTAGTAAAGTAGATGCCGCTGCAGATGGCATTACACCGCAAAAGTTGTTTACAAACTTTTACGATCAGGATTTTATTTATAAACTCAATGGCAAGGTAAAAGAAGGTGGAAAAACCGTGACCGAAATTGAAATGACACCAACCGATAAGCGGAAGAACTTTTATAAAGTGTATCTGTACATAGACGAAGCACAGCAAATGATTACAAGCAGCAAAATTTATGAAAACAGTGGTAATGTATACACCTACAGCATGAATGGTCTGAAACTGAATCAGAACCTCTCAGATAACCTCTTTGTATTTAATAAAAGTCAATATCCCGGTGTAGAAGAAATTATTCAATAAGTACCGGCCAATAAGCTATAAAATTATCTTCATAAGTTGGATGGACATCCAAATCTTATGAGGATATTTTCTTTAGAGGCGCCCTTTAGTAGCAGGCTATAATCGTTGATTTTTCTTATTCCCCTTCCTCACCCCAACGATAGGACCTGAGTTGCAAGCCGGCAAGGTCAATAGCGCGATCCACCACGGTAGCGGCAAGTTCCTCTAAGGTTTTCGGCCGGCTGTAAAACGAAGGGGTTGCCGGACAAATGATACCACCGGCAACCGTAATGGTTTCCATATTGCGTATATGGATGAGATTGTATGGGGTATCCCGAACAAGCAAAATCAGTTTGCGTCTTTCCTTTAAAATAACATCTGCAGCACGGGTAACCAAATCGTCGCTTACACCGCTTGCAATCCGTCCCATTGTTCCCATACTGCAGGGTGCAATGATCATGGTGTTGTATTGACCACTACCTGAAGCAAAAGGTGCCATAAAATCGTTCTTTGCAAAAAAAGTAACGGGATAGTCTTCATAGCTTTTTTCATCCAATTCAAACTCCCATACCATTTTGGCATTATCACTCATTACCACAGCCACCGATTCCCATTGATCCCGAAGGGTCATTAACCGGTCAAGCAATACCTTTGCATAAATACTACCACTAGCGCCGGTTATGGCAACGACTATTTTATGTTTCGAAGATGCACTCATATTTCAAAATAACAGCATTCTATGGTAAAGGTTATTTTTCATTGTTTCTTTCTGGGGTTATTTCTTCCGGTTTTCAGCCAAAAAAAAGATAAAACAAAGGTAACGTGGCAATCGGTGGCAACCGTTCAGCAGTTACATGCTGAGCAGAAAAAACCGATTATAATTGATGTATATACCGATTGGTGTATGTACTGTAAAGTGATGGATAACACGATATGGAATGACGGGAAAGTATCCGGGTATATAAAAGATCATTTTTATGCCATAAAATTTGATGCAGAAAGCAAGGAACCGGAAGACTGGTTTGGACAGACTTATGAGTACAAAACCACCTATAAGGTTCATATGCTTGCTGCACTCTGGCTTGGGGGAAATATGGTTTATCCCTCCACCGTCATCTTGCCTGTTTCGGGAGAGCCGATTGTTGTGCCGGGTGTTTTAAAGAAAAAAGAAATAGAACCGATCCTTGTATATTTTGGAGAACAACACAATAAAACGACCGATTGGAAAACTTTTCGGGAAAATTACAAAACGACCTGGAAATAAAATCAGGAGAGTGATCCTTCCTCATGAAAATATCGCTCTCCTAACAGGCTCTTTGTATAGATAATTTCTAATTATTTAAACAGGCATCTCTTTTAAAAACGAAGGAGCAACCCGCGTTTTGGTAGCTTGCTCATACGCATAAGCCATATTGAGCAAGGTAGCCTCCGAATAAGGAGCTCCAAACAGGGAAAACCCTACAGGCAATCCAAACATTTTTCCGGTGGGTACCGTAATATGAGGATAGCCTGACATGGCAGCAGGAGCCGTCAAAAAATCATTGCTATAGCGGTCTCCATACAATTGATCAATGCTGCATCCCGGTCCCATTGTGATGCCGGCAAAAGCATCCAATCCCTGTTTTTCCATCAGTTCGTTCAGGATCTTTCTGCTGCCATCTCTGCCCTTTGTCAGGGCCTCAAGATATTCTTTACTGTTCAGGTCTCCTTTTGCTTCACAATTCTCCAATTGGTCCTGCTTGAAAAAAGGCATGGCTTCGGCTTCATGTTCTTTATTAAAAGCAATCACTTCGGCAAGCGTTTTTACCGGAGAAGTATTACCGGCAAGATATTTATTGACGCCGTCTTTGAATTCATATTGAAAGATGGTCAACTCGGCATCACCAAGTGCATTGATCTCATCGATGTAAGAAACATCTATAATTTCTGCACCTTGCTTTTTCAATATATCAAGCGCCTGATCCAACAAATCATTCAGTTGAAAATGAGCGCTTCGCTTCTTCAGGTCTACCCCTATTTTTTTTCCTTGTAAACTATTGGTGGATAAACCAACCGTATAATCCGGTATCGTTTTCCCCTTACTTTCGTTGGTTACCGGATCCTTTTCATCCGCACCGGTAAGTAACCCAAGCAATATCGCAGTATCTTTTACAGTTCTTGCCATTGGTCCCGCAGTATCCTGTGTGGCGGAGATCGGGATAATTCCGCTCCGGCTCCACAAGCCCACTGTTGGTTTTAAACCCACCAATCCGTTCACACTCGATGGGCAGGTAATGCTGCCATCCGTCTCTGTTCCAATCCCTACAACGCACAAATTTGCTGCCACGGCTGAACCGGTGCCTGCGCTCGAACCACAGGGGTTATGCGTCAGCACATAAGGGCATTTGGTCTGTCCTCCACGGCTACTCCATCCGGAAGAACTGCCTGTGGACCTGAAATTTGCCCATTCACTCAGGTTTGTTTTACCCAAAAGTACAGCCCCGGCCTCCCGCAGTTTGCTAATGATGAAAGCATCTCCGGCAGCCATATTTCCAGCCAAGGCAAGCGCGCCGGCGGTAGTTTGCATTTTGTCGCCGGTATCAATATTGTCTTTTACCATTACAGGTATACCATGCAAGGCGCTTCTTACTTTCCCTGCTTTCCGTTCTTCATCCAGTTTTTGGGCAATTTCCAATGCATCAGGGTTTAGCTCAATCACCGCATTCAGTGCAGGACCGGCCTTATCTATCACTGCAATACGATCT
>JBGSNV010000178.1:0-20787 GCA_041739485.1 Chitinophagaceae bacterium | reverse complement strand
CCCTATGATGCATTGACCAATGCCGATGCGTTGATCATTGCAACAGAGTGGACTGAGTTCCGTACTCCTGAGTTTGAAAGACTGGGATCTCTTTTGAAAGAAAGAGTGATTTTTGATGGCAGAAACCTTTTTGATCTAAATCATATTGAGCAACTTGGATTTTACTACTCAAGTATTGGTCGTAAAACCGTAGAAAACTAAACGGATTATAAATAAATACAGATGTCAGACACAAAAAAAAGAGTACTTATTACAGGAGCTGCCGGTTTCCTTGGATCTCATCTCTGCGATCGGTTCATAAAGGAAGGCTACCATGTAATTGGTATGGATAATCTGATTACAGGTGACTTGCGGAATATTGAGCATTTGTTTAAAATGGAGTCTTTTGAGTTTTATCACCATGATGTTTCAAAATTCATCCATGTTCCCGGTGAGTTGCATTATATCCTTCATTTTGCTTCTCCTGCAAGCCCAATTGACTATCTGAAAATACCGATTCAAACACTGAAAGTTGGATCTTTAGGTACACATAATTGTTTGGGACTGGCAAGGGCCAAAGGAGCAAGAATGCTTATTGCAAGCACAAGCGAAGTTTATGGAGATCCAATGGTGCATCCTCAAACAGAAGAATACTGGGGGAATGTAAATCCGGTGGGTCCAAGAGGTGTGTACGACGAAGCCAAGCGTTTTCAGGAAGCCATGACAATGGCTTATCATACATTCCATGGACTGGAAACACGTATTATACGTATTTTTAATACCTATGGTCCAAGAATGCGATTGAATGACGGTCGTGCATTGCCTGCATTTATCGGACAGGCTCTTCGCGGAGAAGATCTGACTGTATTTGGTGATGGTTCACAAACAAGGAGCTTCTGCTATGTAGACGATCTGATTGAAGGCATTTACCGGCTTTTACTCAGCGAATATCCGCACCCCGTTAACATTGGGAATCCGGTGGAGATCTCCTTGAAGGATTTTGCTGAAGAGGTGATTACACTCACTGGTACTACACAAAAAATTGTTTACAAGCCATTGCCGGTGGATGATCCTAAGCAACGACAGCCTGATATCACCAAAGCCCAGGAAATTCTTGGCTGGGAACCAAAAGTAGGTCGGGCAGAAGGGTTGAAAAAGACCTATGATTATTTTAAGAGTTTGCCGCAGGAAGATTGGTTCAGGCAGCCTAAAGAGTTCATAAGTATTTAATTCACTGCTTTTTTACAAGTCAGGTATCTGAAAAAGAAAATAATTGTAACCGGAGCAAATGGTCAGTTGGGACGCTGTATTCAGACCGCCTCATCAGACTACCCGGAACTTGAATGTCATTTTATGGGCAGGGAACACCTGCCCATAAATGATTTTGAGTTGGTGGATAAAGTAATCGATACGCTGAAACCGGATGTAATCATGAATACTGCTGCTTATACAGCGGTAGATAAAGCGGAAACAGAAGTCGATCGCGCCAATGGCATCAATGGATATGCTGTTGGCAATCTTGCCGCCGCTGCAAAAAGAAACGGAGCCGTTTTCATTCATATCAGTACTGATTATGTATTTAACGGATTAGCGGATATACCTTATACCGAAGCATTTCCTACCGATCCTTTGAATGCATACGGAGCCTCTAAATTGTTGGGTGAAAAACTGGCTTTGGATGAAAATCCGGATTCTATCATTATCCGGACCTCCTGGGTTTATAGCCGTTATGGAAACAATTTTGTAAAAACCATGTGCCGGCTCATGAGCAGCCGGGAAAGTATTGGTGTAGTATGCGATCAATGGGGCTGTCCCACGCTTGCTGATGATCTTGCAAAAGTTTTACTCGATATATCGAATACTGAAATAACCGGTTCTGGTATTTTTCATTATTGTAATGAAGGGGTAATTACCTGGTTTGATTTTGCTAAAGCCATTCAGGAAAATAAAGACTTTTCATGTAAGGTAAATGCCATCCAAACATCAGATTATCCAACACCTGCCAAAAGACCTGCCTATTCGGCGCTTAACTGTACCCGCTTGAAAGAGATTTGGGGTGTTGAGCAACGGCCATGGCTTGATGCCTTAAAAGAGGCGTTGCCTCAGATTGGTGAAAATTCGTAAGAAAGATTCCAGTTATTTTTTCCCTCCTTGCTTTCAATTATTGGTACAACCTTTCCTTTCTCAAAAGTAGCTGTAGATTGTATGGTTATCCTCCATGTTTCAAAATCTTTCAACAACCAGACTCCTCCTTCTGAAAATCCTTTTCTGAAAACAGGAATCCCCTCTATGGTTTCAGGGATTTTTTTTATAACAAGGCGATCTCCTTTATTTACTACCTCTAATCTGATATAGGTTTCCTTTACTGTATTTCCTGCCATTTTGTATAGGTCTGCTGCCTTTTGTAAATAAAAGATATGCATACCCAACAACATAAGAGGAATCGTAAAAATCACCGGTTTACGATACAAAAGGTAAATCCGATCGATGGTAAACAGGATAGCGACAACCAGGAACAGAGATGGAAGATATAGAAAGCGTTCGCTTTCTATAGTATGTATGCTGATACCAAGCGATAAATAAGGCGCAAAAGAAAAAAGCCAGCCGGCATGCAATAGTATCCAGGGTAGACGATTGCTTTTCTTTCTTAAAATCATCAACGACAATAAACTATAGAAACCTATAAATGTGATGGCTGATCCCACAAATATTCCGGTATTCTGCTGTGCCGGTACCAAACTCCGCAGCATTAGCTTACCGAAATTGATGCCTAAGACCGGGAGATTCATCTGAACGATTTCCCCGGCTTCATAGGTTCCTAACCATTCGGATGTTATGCTTTGGCGATATACAAGATAAACAATACTGATGATTCCAATAAGCCCAAGCGAGATCAAATGCCCCCGGGATTCCTTCAAAGAAACATACCGGTGTCTGTAAAGCAATACCCCTATAAATGGTAAGATCCAAACGGATTCATAGGAAAACAGAGCTGCAATCCAAAAGGTAGCGGTTAGGAGGTTAACGGATACGGATTGCTGTTTGCTGCAAAAAAAGAAAAGGGTAAGTAAAAAAAATAAGCACCCCAAAGAGGCAGACCTGCCGATGACCCAAAAAAGAGCATCGCTGTGGAAACCATAAAAACAAAAAAGCAACGGAGCAAACGTACTTATAAAGATTCCCGGATTTAAGCCAAGAAAGTCTCCGACCTTTTTGATTACCTTGTAAAAAAGAAAGGTATTTATAAGATGTAAAATCAGATTCGTTAAATGGTATCCAAAGGCATTTTTATTCCAAAAAAGAGCATCGAGTTTTAAGGATAAGTCGCCGATATACCGGATACTGTTATTGTGTCCTATTTTGCCATTGGCAGCAAGTGGAATATGAATGAGATCGTCATTTAAAAAATAAAACTGCCCTGGCCAGGCAATAAATAACAGAATGAAAGCACCTGAAGCAAACGCAATATAGGTTGCTTTTTTAATGCGTTTTTCTTCGGATAAGATTGAATTCATTGGTATTTGGGCATTTTGCCGGCAACAAAGAATTCAAATATATCTAAAATAAAGGATGGGCTACCATTCGAACTGTTTTCTAAAGGATTTGTCCGAAAACAAAGGACTGAATTACTGGATCAGAATAAAGGTACCATTCTGACGAACCACATTTCCATTGAAATCAACTGCCTGTACCTGATATATAAATGTACCATTGCCCTGTGGTTTTCCATTGATGCTTCCGTCCCAGCCATTTTCCTGATTTCGGGTATCGAAAATAATTTGGCCATAACGATTATAGACCCTGAAATAATCGAGTTGTTTCATACCCGCAAGGATTGGACGCATCACATCATTGAGCCGGTCGCCATTGGGTGTAAATGCATTTGGAACAAAAATAGAGGGCCCTGTAGAAAATACCGTGATGGTAATTTCACCTTCTGCTGAACAACCTTCGGGTGTTGAAGTCATTAGCGTGTAAATAATATTGGGTGGATCCCCGGGGATCGTACCTCTGTTAATTACCAATTCCGGATTCAGAATCGTTGGATCGCTTAGTCCAAAGGAAGGCACCCAACTGAATTGTGTGGCATTACTACTTGCATTCATCTGAAAGGGTTGGCCATATACAAGGGTGGTATCCCGGCCGGCGCTTGTAACTATTTGAGGAATCACTCTTACGAGCATCGTATCGGTACCTGGTTTGGGGCATCCCTGATTGTTAAATACCCGGAAAATATAAGGCGTTGTGATTCCCGGCCTTGCTGACGTAATAGACTGATCAGGCTGGGAAACCGTTTGTGACGGAACCCATTCTACCCGGTTGCCGTTACCTGAACCCCTGAGTTGTGCAATATCTCCAAAACAAATGGCTGTATCGGCCCCAACCGAGGCAAGCGGGTAGGGGACTGTTCTTACCGTAAGGCTATCACTATCCTGACATTTCCCAAGATTGGCCGTAACCTGGATTACCGTGATGCTATCCATTGGAGTTGCCACCGGGTTTCTAATTGAATCATTATCAAGGAAAGCAGCAGGGGACCATTGGAAGCTTAATCCTTGCGTAACCGGTTGAAGCGTAAAGGGATCTCCTCTGCATATCACAGTATCACGGCCTGCATCTACACTTATAAAATCGAGCACATTTACCCGCACGGTATCTCTTGCTACGCAGCCCCGGTCGTTGAGTGTTACAAGGTAGTTAGTAGTAGTAATCGGGTAAACCGTTGGCGTTGCGGTATTGTTGTTGAAAATACGACCCGTGCCTGGTGTCCAGGTAAAATTACCGGTTCCTTCCGCACGCAGTTGCAAACTATCAATGCTGCAAATCAACGTATCCTTAAAAGGTAATACAAGCCTTGGGCTATCCAATACCACTAAGGGTACCGTAATTTCCTTGTCGCAGCCTTTGGTACTTGTTGCTCTGAATGTGATCGTATAGTTTCCCTGAATGGGGTATGTATAACTTGGATTTCTTATTTGACTAGAATCAGCGAGGGTAGAAGGATCTCCAAAATTCCAGCGCCAACTGTTTACGGCTCCATACCTTGCAGAAGTGGTATCACGGAACTGAAACGGATTGCTGTAACAGGATCCATCTGTTACAAACCCCGGAGCAAATCCCGGAAACACCCTAACAACGGTGGTTGCACTGTCGCTACAAGCCTGTTCGCGGTTCACAATCAATTTTGCTATATATACTCCAGTATCCGGATAAATAAAAGTGGGCCTTGGTTGGGTACTTGTGTCATTTACAGCACCGGCTACTCCAAAGTCCCATAAATAGGAGGTAATAGCGGGTGATGTGGAATTATTTACGAAAATAACGTCAAGCCCATCGCAATTGATGGTCTCGAGGGGCAATTCAGCTGCAGGCGCAGAACAGTTGGCTACGTTTACATGCAGTTCTTTCCTCGATTGGGCAATTTCCCTACCATTCCGGTATTCCCGAACCAATACGGCCAACACATATTCTCCGGTTGTATTTCCTGTGTTTCCAATGATAAGACCTGTTCTGGGATTGATGCTTATATTTCCTGTACCAAACGGATCGTCGGGGGAGAATCCTGGTAAATAGGGTAAGGAATTATAAGGAGGTGTTGATGCTTGCACCGGTGCAGGATTGTTGGTAGAGGCACCACTGAGTGCAGGTGCAAATTCATAGGTAAGCGAATCATTATCCGGATCCTGAGCGCTATAGTCAAGCGTAAAGCGACTATTGAAACAAACCACCGCTGTATCTTTTTCTACAAAAAGCGGGCTGGCGTTTTCAAGATTTTGCATTCCTGCTGAACTACCCGGCAATTGAAGGGTATAGGTATTGCCTATGCTGTTGGTGGGGCCTGCAATATTATTGATTCCATTGATGCGGCAGCAACGCTGAAAGGAAGCGGTATATCCCTGCAATGCTACAGGTACCGTTACAATGCCATCATACTCCAGAATAACATAGCAGATATCCGGTACCGGACTTATACAAGTGCTGAATGTATTTTTTCTTAAGGTATAGTTTCGTGTCTGTGCTGCTGCAAATGTGCCAGCAGAGACATTATCTGCATTCCGGTACAAGGATATATAGATAACAGCATCATTTTGGCCGGGAGATTGTACCCCGCAATCGCGGTAAACTTTTACTGTAAAAGAATATCTTAAATCTCCATTGGCTTCTCTTCCCAGATACCGGTAACTCATCCAGCCGCCTTTGATGTGCAAGGCACTTAATGTTGTGTGCAACAGCATTAGGGTAACAAACAGTGTAAGACATTTTTTAAGCATCAGGGAAAAATCTTGCGTGACGTTCTTTGTTTACGATCTCCTTTCTAAATAAATTAATACGCAACTTAAAGAAATTCGTTGATTTTTTCCCTCCTTGTTTATTAAAAAGTAGTAATAAATGATACAAGCGCGCTCCTAAATGCCTGCGGATCTTCCAGCATACCCATATGCCCTACATTTTTTAAATGAAAAAAATGACAAACCGCCGGCAGGGAAGCCTGTTGAAGCAGGTCTTTCAGTGGAACCGCATTGTCTTCGCCACCTGCAATCATTAATACAGGAAGGGCTGTGTTTTTCAAAACAGAGGTTCGGTCAGGACGGTGGCGCATAGCTTCGTAATAAGCAATCAGGGTTGTGGTTTCAAAGGTTTTTGCTTTTTCTGTGAGTTGGCTGATTGTTTCTGTATTTTGGTGGGTATTGGTCTCTGCAAACAATCCCGGTATGGCAGTTTTTAAAAAGGAAAAACCCCCCTTCTTCCGCATGAAATCAATAGCCTTACCCCGGGTAATCTTTTTAGCCTCACTATCTGCAAAAGCGGTACTATGAAGCAACCCGAATCCTATCAACCGGTCAGAGAATTTCTCTGCAAAGGCAAGGGTAATGTAACCACCCATACTGTGCCCTAACAGGATCGCTTTTTCAACGTGATGACGCTGCAAGTATCCTGCAACCCAATCGGCAAGCCATTCGATGTTTTGTTCTTCGGGTAACCATTGATGTTGTGCAAGGGCACCGCTTCCGGGTAAATCGGGAACCAACACCCGGCATTCTTTGGTCAAATCAGGCAGGATGCCATCGAAAATATGCCGGTCTTCGCCAAATCCATGTAACAGGATTACTGTTTTTTCCATAACCATTTACTTAAAAAGGCCCATAAAAATAGAAGAACCGCCATTACCCAAACTACCCTGCTTATCCAATCTCCGGTCCGGGCATAAAAGCTTGGGTGATTTACAGCGGGGATATCTTTTTTTATAGCAGATTTTGTATCCCAACCCAGCTCGTCATACAGGTTGCCTTTTGGATCGATAAAGCAACTGATTCCTGTATTTGCACTCCGCGCAACCCAAAGCCCCGTTTCAATGGCACGGAGTCTTGCATAAGACAAATGCTGACGATGTCCCGCGGTATTGCCCCACCAGCCATCGTTGGTGATAATGGTGAGTACATTGGCGCCTCCGCGTACATACTGCGTTACGTAATCGCTGTAAATACTCTCGTAACAAATAATAGGTGCCGGTGCATAAGGGTTGTCTTCCGCAGTAAAAGCAATCGCTTTTTCAGATCGGCCCAGGGTGCCGGCTATTCCTCCAAAGTCATCAAACAAACCCGACATAAAACTAAGCCAGGAAGGCAAGGATTCTACACCGGGAACCAGTTTGCTTTTATGGTACAAAACAAAAGGCTTTCCTTTTTCTTTTCCCATAGCGGTATTGAAGGCTTCAAAATTCATACCATTGTTTAACTGACGAATGCTGAATCCTCCTGGATTTTCTGTACCCCATAATTTATAACTGTCAATGCCGGTTACCAATTGTATTTGGGGGTGACGATCCACAAAATCAAAAACTTTTTGGAAAACGGGGATGTCATAAATTTCATGCTCCCATGCCTGCGCAGGAATAGCTGTTTCGGGCCACACAACGAGCCGGGTATTGCTGTCGATCTTACTTTCACTCAAATCAATCAGGCTTTGTGTCAGCACGTTGGGGTCTGTGTTGAATTTTTCTTCATAGGGCTCCACATTGGGTTGTACCACCACAACATTTGAAGGGGTAGCAGGGGAAACCTCGTCGGTATATGAATACCTTAACCATTCACTAATGCCGATAGGTATTAACACCAAAGAGAGGGCAAATACGGCAAGCCGGTTGCGTTGGGCTTTGCTTTTGTTTTCTGTTTGAATACCATAATAAAGGGTAAGATTGACAGCCCAAATCCAAAGACTTCCACCGGTGGTACCAGTAAATTGATACCACTGAATCCATCGGGGTTGGTTGGCAAAAACATTGCCAAGGGTGAGCCAGGGCCAGCTCAGATCCCAGTTATGATGTATATATTCATAGGTAGTCCAATACAAAGCAAGGGACAATAAACCGATTTCTATACCCAGCCTTTTTCGGGTATACCGATAGCCCATTACCGGAAAACACATGATAAGGCTGTTGGCCAAAATGGCTCCTGCAGCTCCGGGTCCAGTACTGTTCCAGATCCACCAGGTGGTACCCGTATTCCAGATGACAAAGGCAAAAAAGAGTGCGAAGAAGAAGCCAAAGGGAGATTTTATTTTATCTGCAGCCAGCAACAAAGGAAGCCAGGCAAAAAAAATCAGGGTAGTAAAACCATTTGCAGGCCAGGCCAGCCACAGCAAAATACCTGTAAGCAAAATCCCTGCGTAGGCAAAAAACGGTTTGTTGGTGAAAGCTGACTTCATGGCACAAAAAAAAGACACTTCCATCAAATGGCGTGTCTTTCTTTACAAAATATAAAAGAAACAAAATATAGAGAAGCTCTTCGGAAAAAAGTTTCCGGTAGCTGAATGCCTACTTCATTTCAACCTGACGGAAAAACTCCTGTCTCTTGGCATCGCTTTTGAATACACCGCCAAAATAACTTGTTACTGTACTGCTGCTTTGGTCCTGTATACCCCGGCTGCTCACACACATGTGTACTGCATCAATAACTACTGCTACATCTTCAGTTCCGAGTACTTCTTTCAGGTAGTTACCAATTTGAACCGTCAATCTTTCCTGTACCTGAGGGCGTTTGGCAAAAAACTGCACAATGCGGTTGATTTTACTCAACCCGATTACCTTTCCGTTACTTACATAGGCCACATGAGCCTTCCCAATGATAGGAACGAAGTGATGCTCACAATTGCTGTAGAACGTAATGTTCTTTTCGATGAGCATCTCATTATAGCGGTACTTGTTATCAAACAGGGCCACTTTAGGCATATTGTTTGGATTTAGCCCGCTGAAGATCTCCTGAATGTACATTTTCGCTACTCTCTTGGGAGTTCCTTTCAAACTGTCGTCTTTCAGGTCAAGCCCGAGTGTGAGCATAATTTCTCTGAAATGACCTTCAATGATCTCCATCTTATCCTGATCATTTAATTCGAAGGCATCGCTGCGCATGGGTGTGTCGTAAGAGGTACTGATGTGCTCATCGCCGATTTCATCAATCGTTAGACTTCCAATGCCATCAATTTCCTTTATTTCTTTTCCTGCATAACCATTGGTGGCAGGGTGGGGTTCCAGTTCTTCCGTTTTACGGGTATGGTTTCCATTAACCGGGGAATTCCACGTAGTTCCGTTCTGTTTCATACAATCTGATTTTCAATTCTTTAGATGATTCAATATGTGGCCGTAGCCTGTTGTAAATGACGATCGCAATATTTTCGGCCGTCGGATTTAATGATTTAAATTCTGGTACGTCAATGTTCAGATTCCGGTGATCAAAATCTTCGGTCACTTTGTCTTTAATCAGGTCACTCAGCACTTTCATATCCATAACATATCCTGATTTTGGATCAATTTCACCGGTCACTTGTACGATCAGGTCGTAATTGTGCCCATGAAAATTGGGATAATTACATTTTCCAAAAAGGTTTGCGTTTTCTGCTTCTCCAAGGCTGTCGTTGTTAAGCCGGTGTGCTGCGTTAAAATGTTCTTTTCTAAATACGGATACTCTGTTCATGATGCGATTGTTGTCCGGGATGCTTTTAATTCATCATAAAGACAACATTTGGTCCTTTTTGTTTGAATTCCAAATGTTATAAGTTAAACAAAATGATAGTACTGTTCCGCGTCCCGCTGTGAGATAATAAATGTTATTTATTTGGGGTAAAATTCCGTATAACTCTTTAACAAAGCGACAGATTGAAAGTATTTGTCAAAATTTAGGGATAATAAAACATTGGAAAGGATAGGATTTTAGCAAACTATGTGCGCAGTAAGTACATTTGCAGCGCTATGGTATACGTTACGCGGGTAGAGCATTTTAATGCAGCCCACAAATTGTACAATCCGCTTTGGAGCAAAGAAAAAAATGAGGAAGCTTTTGGCCCCTGCGCCAATGAAAACTGGCATGGGCATAATTATGAAATGCATGTAACTGTAAAAGGGGATCCTGATCCGGATACCGGCTTTATCATTGATGTAAAGAAACTCAGCAAGCTTATCAAAGAGCATGTGTTAGACCGGGTGGATCATAAAAACCTGAACCTTGATGTGGATTTTATGAAAAACAAACTGGCGAGTACAGAAAACTTTGTGATAGAGATCTGGAATCAGCTTGAACCCCATATTCATGGAGGGCATCTTCATCAAATACGTTTATACGAGACCCCCCGGATTTATGTTGATTATTTTGGGGTTTAAAAAATGAATTTGTCCGGATTCGGACAAGGGTCCCTTTCTATTAAAAAAGCAACTATGGCAATTACCGCTGATGAACGAAGATTTTTGAGGTATTGGGAAGGACAAAGGGAAGGCGGTCGCGGAAGTTTTTTAATTGCTTACGGAGTGGGTCTTTTTATTCTGATTTATATGGGGTTTGTAGCAATCGGACTTTTTGCCGGATTGCCCTTCGTAAAACCCGTATGGCTTTTGCTGATTGGTGGTATGTCTTTTACAGGAAGTTTGGTTTGGACATTTTATATTTGGAACAGCCGGCAAAAGCAATTTAAGCAAATAATTCGTCGGGAAATAAAAATCGGGATGGAACAGGAAGCCGGATCAGAAGGCTGAATCCAATAGTTGAATGGCACTGAAAGTACATTAATCTAAAAATCTTGACTTTAAAGCCGGTGTCGGTATCATGCAATGATCTTTTTTTCCGAACCAACGGTAGCGGTTTTTCCCAATATAACGATAGACAGCATTCCGGATAAAGGCAGGTATTGCAATAAATCCGTACAAAAGGGACCAACCACCATCAAGTAATCGAGCTACTTTTAAAGCACCGGTTGAATGCGTGTAGGCCTTTCCGTTTTCAATTAATACAAGGGATTGGAGCGTATCGGTGGCAAGATTGTATTTTTTGAGCAATGCCTGACCTTTATCGCTTTGCAGCGAGGCAAATTGGATCCTACCTTTTTTGTCGTTGCGGATTATAAATTGAACACTGTTGTTGCAGAGGTTACAAACACCGTCAAACAATAAGATGGGGCCGGATTCGGTATCCTGAATGGCTTTTGCAGTAGATATCACTTTGTAAAAATAAACATTCAATGGTCTCCTCCTTTTTAAAGGGTGTACTTTTATCATAAAATTTAATTGATTTGGAACCGGGTGTACGTCTTTTTTTGAAAACCATTGTACAAAGCATGTCGTTGGGTATGCTTTGGTTATTACTTAATACCATGTTTGGAATCAAATATGGCCTGCTATTTTTCGAAGATGGATTTACCATCTGGAACGGCGTCTACTACTTCTGCATGCTCGTTAGTTTCATATTTCTTTTCAGGCATCTTGTAGGGCTTTGGAAAAAGGTTCCCCGTTTTGGCGAGGGAAATTCGGAAGAAGAAGTATAAATCTGTTTTGAAACGAGGCTGGCCGATCTGTTTTGGATTGTTTGCATCCTTACCCTGATTGGGCTTCAAAGTTTGAAAATCAAATACAGGAGTCCATTTTAAAAGGACTCGGCTCTCAGGAAATTACGGATATGCTCGCCACAGTGTCTTCGGATGATCGAATCAGGTTATTCGTCAATTTACGCGATAAACTCATTAAAGATGCGGTAAATCTTTTGCCGGAGGAGGAATGCAAAACAGCGCTTACCCTTATTGGTTATAATCGAAACAGCATAGGGCTCATCATGACACCCCATTACATTCAGGCCAAAAAACACTTAACTAACCTATAAACTCTTATAATTTCTGCTCTCCACCGGCAGTGTTTCTTTATGCTGGTTTTGTTGCAATTACCATTTCTCTTTTGCCAAAAGGACCCGGTACTTTTTTTACCACAAATCCGGCAGCCTGCATTGCCTGACGTACTGTGCTTTTGCTACAATAAGTGCTCAATGTTCCGCCGGGAAGGGTAGCATTAAATAACTGAATAAAAACCGATTCAGTCCACATTTCGGGTTGAGAAAGCGGTGCAAAGGCATCAAAGTAAATAACGTCAAACCGGGTGGGTGATTCAAAGTCCTGTATCCTTTTTTCAAACCGGATAAATTCAAAAAACGGATCGGTTTTCAACGGATGGTTTGCCTCACATTGATGCATCGATAGAAAGGCTGCTTTCAGTCCAGTCAGGCTATCATCCTGAGCAGTGTATTCAAGGGCTTGAAACAAGGCTGCTTCCAAAGGATAGGGCTCTAAAGCGCAATAGCTGATTTGTTTTTTGTATTGCCGGGCTTCCTTAAGCGTAAGCAACGCATTCAGCCCGGTACCGAAACCAATTTCCAGGACCTGCAAGCTATCTTTTCGTTCAAAGGCAGCAAGCAGGTTGTTTTGAATATAAACGAGGTTACATTCTGCTATAGCCCCATGTTTGCTGTGATAACTCAGGCACGCTTCAGTAATGGAAATGGTTTTGGATCCATCGGCTGTTACAGATAAGGTTCTTGGTAAATCGTTCAGTGCCATAGGTCGAGTGCTGTTCTAAAGGTATTGCAATGTGCTTCAACAATGATCTTTACATCGGCGCTGTACCCACCTCCCATAGATACCACACAGGGGAGGTTGTTTTTTTTACAGGATGTAAAAACCATTTCATCCCGCTTTTTACATCCTGCTATTGTTAAACCAAGTTTCCCGAATTTATCCGTTTTTAATACATCGACTCCACTCAGAAAAAAGATAAAATCAGGTTGAATTTCCTGATGAATAAAAGCTAATTTTTCCTCTAAGATCCCTAGATATTTTTCATCCTCAATGCCATCTTCCAAAGGAACATCAAGATCACTTTTTTCTTTTATAAAAGGATAGTTATGCCCGCCATGCATGCTAAAGGTAAACACCCTTTTTTCATTTTCAAAGATCTGTGCGGTTCCATTACCCTGATGCACATCCAGATCAATAGTGGCAATTTGTTTGGCCATCTTCCGGTGTAGCAGATCATTGGCAGCGATGGCCATATCGTTGAGCAGGCAAAAGCCTTCGCCCCGGTTGGTGAAAGCATGATGTGTACCACCTGCCACATTGAGAGCTACTCCATCTTCAAGGGCATATTTGCAACAATCTATGGTGCCTTGGGCAATCCTGATCTCACGTTCTACCAGCGCAGCATTTAGCGGGAACCCAATTCTGCGGATATGCTTCGCCGTTAGCTGAAGGTTTTTCAGGTCTTCCCAGTATGCTTTTTCATGGGTTAAAAGGATCGTTTCTTCCGGGCATGGATCCGGAGATTTGATCTGTTCTTCACAAATGCTGCCTTCATGAATCAGTTGTCCTGGAATCAGTTCGTATTTCAACATCGGAAACCGGTGGCCTTCGGGGAGCGGATGAGCGTAAATAGGATCGTATGTAATTTTTATCATGAAAGCCTTCTTTTTCCTTTTTTTCTACCGGTTTACCCGAATGATATCGTTACCCGACAAAGCAAAAACAACATCGGCCTTTTTTAGTTTAAGAATAAACGTACCAGTAAAATGACTGAACGCAGGAAGTAAGCATTGATTTTCTGAAAAATAGAAACACGGCAATCTTACTTTTTGCCGCACGCTTGCGGGCACAAGAATGGCCGGGTGCACATGTCCGGATATAATCGCCTTGGGTTGCAGTCCTGCCGGCATTTCTTCTTCGGGGTTATGGATAAAAAGAAAATCGTCCTGTAGCCACCAGGGGACTACCTGCAAAGCCATTTTATCGGCAAAGGAAGTGGGTAAACGGTCGTGGTTGCCCTGTACCAGTAAAAATTGTATCATGGGGAAATCGAGCCTCCAGCGGGCAAACCAGTCCCACTCTTTGTTGGCCTTACTGTGAAACAGGTCGCCGACCATCAGAACTGTTTTGGGTTTGTAAAACTGAATGGCATCAAAAAGCCGGTTCAGGTCTTCGCGGTAAACACCCTGAGGGACCGCAATCCCTTCTTTACGGAAATGACCGGTTTTGCCAAGATGAAGATCGGAACATATCAGGGTTTGGGTACGTTCCCAATACAAAACCCTTTTTGAATCAATGATAAATATTTCGTTGTGCCAATGGAAAACCTGCATGCCCTGCGAAAATACGTGACCCTTTTTCAACCATTTGATCTTTCCGGAAAAGAAAATAAAAAAAACTTTTGGAGCAGATAGCGTCCGCCCTTATTTTTGCACTCCCAAATCAGAAATGATTCTACGGAACTGGCCTATAGTATAATGGTAGTACGACAGATTTTGGTTCTGTTTGTCTAGGTTCGAATCCTGGTAGGCCAACAAAAAAGACGCTTCGGCGTCTTTTTTGCTTTTAGCAAGGTTTTTACCTGCTAAACAAAATGTTTTGAATGCTGTTTTATACCTTTATACATTGAATTATGAGCATACTCCGTCAAATATCAGAATATCTTTATCTCCGCAAAAAAGATCCCAATGAGCCGAGAACACAATGGATGAAGTACATGCACGGCATCAACAGAATTTCTATTCTGCTTTTCATTTTTGCCATGATTATACTTGTGATTAAACTTATTCGGGCTGCCTGACGGGAATTCCTGAAAGTTCAATGATGTTCAGAGCGACCTGTTCAGAGGCATTTTGCTTGGTCCTGAGTTTTGCTTTCAGTACCTCAAAGTCAGTTTTCATGCTTTTGAAATAGGCATCATCATTCAGGATCTTATAAAGCTCCGTACTGATGTTCAAAGCATTCATATCGTTTTGAATCAGTTCCTTCACCACAAGTTTATCCATGATGAGGTTCACAAGCGATATGTATTTGATTTTAATGAGCCTTTTTGCAATTTGATAGCTGATAGGGCTACCCTTGTAACAAACCACTTCGGGCACGCCAAACAACGCCGTTTCGAGGGTAGCGGTTCCACTGGTAACAATGGCTGCCGTAGCCTGACTTAGCAACTCATAGGTAAGCCCCTGCAGTGCAGAGGCATTCGGATATTCATCTAAAAAGTGCTTGTAAAATGTGGTATCGATACCGGGAGCCATGGCAACGATAAACTGATAGGCAGGAAACTGTTCAGCCACCTTTAGCATTTCCGGCAATTTTACCGAGATTTCCTGTTTGCGGCTACCTGGTAATACGGCTACAACAGGTCGGGTGCTAAAGTTTTGCATGGCTGGAATAAAACTTTCAATCGATTCGGCAAGCGGATGGCCCACATAGGTCACCTCCCAATCCCAATTGGTTTTAAACCATTCCTGCTCAAAAGGGAGAATGACCAGCATGCGGTCAATGCATTGTTTCATCTTCTTCACCCTATTAGGTTTCCATGCCCAAACCTGTGGAGCTATATAATACAATACTTTGATGCCTTGTTTTTTAGCCCATTCCGCAATCCTCAGGTTGAAACCCGGATAATCAATCAAAACCAATACATCCGGTTTGAAATCTGCAATGTCCTTTTTGCACCATGCAATATTATTCAATATGGTACGGAGGTTCAGAATCACTTCCGAAAATCCCATAAAAGCAAGTTCGCGGTAGTGCTTAACAATCTTTGCACCGGCAGATTCCATCAGGTCGCCACCCCAGGCCCGTATTTCTGATTCCGGCGCTTTTTTTATAAGGGCTTTGATCAGATTGTTCCCATGCAGGTCGCCGCTTGCCTCTCCGGCTATCATATATATTCGCATGTTCTTCAATATTTAAACAAGGAATTTATACAACAATGAAGCAATTGCATACACAACTGTAAAAGCAAAAATACCCTTGGCCGTTTTATCCTTTTGTGTATTGATAAACAACGTAAAAAAGGCAATGTTTGGTAATAAACAAATTACTGTTAAACTGGAAAGTAATCTCTTTTCTTGTAAGAGGTATTCAAAAAAAGTAGACCAGGTATTGGGGGTCACTTTCCAATAGTAATAAATAACCAGGCTAATCAGAGGACCCAGTAATCCAATCAGTAAACCCAGGCGCAAATTATCCGGCAAATATGTTTTTTTTTGGGAAGACATTGATGAACTGTTATCCGTCATGTTATTATTTCCTGTTTGAAGAATTCCTTCACAAAATTAGAGAGTGGCTACCGGTTTTTCATTCCAGGTTTGGTCGAGCTGTGCTTTGAGCTTATGGTCGGTAAAATCAATGGATACGGGAACTACACTTACATAATTATTTTGAAGGGCCCATACATCAGTATCGTTTCCACTGTCCATATTCATAAACTCTCCGGTAAGCCAATAATACTTTCTTCCATGCGGATCTCTGCGTTCGTCAAACTCTTCGCGGTATTTGGCATAAGCCTGTCTGCATACTTTTATGCCCTTGATTTTATCAGCAGAAACGTAGGGGATATTTACATTTAATAAAAAGTGATCGGGTTGTGGTTTTTCCAGTATTTTTTGCACCACTTTTCTTACGACATCTTTTGCCGCAGAAAAATCAGCATCCATACCATATTCCAGCAGGCTGAATCCAATAGAGGGGATACCTTCAATTGAGGCTTCCATAGCCGCAGACATCGTGCCACTGTATATCACATTGATGGAATGGTTAGCCCCATGATTGATCCCGCTGAGACAAAGATCCGGCTTGCGGTGCAACAATTTGTCTACAGCAAGTTTTACACAATCTACCGGCGTTCCGCTGATTTGCCAGGCATCAATCCCATCAAACAGATTTACCTGATTCATCCGAAGCGGATTACCAATAGTAATGGCATGTCCCATACCACTTTGCGGTTTGTCGGGCGCCACAATCAACAGATTTCCCAAATCTTTTACCGCTTCTACGAGATTTTTGATGCCGGGGGCGGTTATTCCGTCATCGTTCGTTATCAAAATGGTGGGTAAGTTATTGTCTAAACTATTCATAACGCTGTAAAAGTACAAAGGACTACAACAGGGTTTATGAATTAAATGTTAGGATTATCTGATTATTTTTAGCAATCCTTGCGTATTTAACCAAAAAAATTAGTATTATTGCCCAAAATTTATAGTAATGAGTCTTGCGGGAAAAAATTTGAGGCATCTCAGGAAGCTTCGCGGATGGACACAGGATGAATTTGCCACCAAATTAGGGATTAAGAGATCACTTGTGGGTGCTTATGAAGAAGAACGCGCCGACCCTAGATTGGACGTGCTTGAGATTGCCATGGAATTATTTAGTCTGAGTATGGATGATTTACTGCTGAATGATCTTTCCGATAACGGATCCAATTATCTGGCACAGCGGCGGCAAATGAAACTTGGTAGCAGCCGCGGTGGCAATATAACCTTTGTTCCTATCAAGGCAGCCGCCGGTTACCTTGCGGGTTATAATGATCCCGAATTTGTAGATGAGCTCAATACATTTGCCTTGCCGATGCTTGCCTCAGGTGATTACCGCGCTTTTGAGATCATTGGCGATAGTATGCTACCTACACCAAGCGGGAGCGTGGTAGTAGGTGAAAAAGTACAGAATTTTGAAGAATTGGTCCGGGAAGAACCTTGCATTGTAGTGAGCCGAATGGATGGAATTGTGTATAAGCGGATTCGTAAGATGCCCGACTCGCGGCCTGTTTCTATGACGCTTGTAAGTGATAACCCCAATTATCCGCCTTATAATGTACAAGCGGATGAGATCGCTGAGATCTGGCTCGCAAAAATGGTGATCAGCAAACCGGTGGAAAAACCAATTTGGGATATCAATCAGTTGGCCGATGTGGTGAATGGATTACAGCAAAAAGTGGTGTCGCTACAGGGGAATGCCTGATATACACCTGTTGGTAATGGAAAAACCTCCTAAAGAGGTGAAACATAAAATGAGTGCCAAAAAATGCCCTTGTTTGGAAAGCACCCTTGCGGAGTCTGCACCTGCCCTAAAAGCCATCAACCTGGCTGAAGTATTCCTTCCGTCAGCAGAATGGGTTCCTGCAAAAACAAGTATGATTACCCCTCAGTGGCCGGTGATTACTTTAGCCCCGGTATGCATAATAAACTCAGAGCGCATGCTATTTACCCGAGATTACCCCCCCCAAAAAAAATAGAGTAACACGGTTTTGAAAAAACTACCAGGGGCGAGGTATAGGGATGAACGTAAAGCCTGCCATGTACCACTAATTGTTGCCGTTTACCAACAGGTGTGCCTTATGGCAAAGGGATTAGCAACCCTTGATACGGCAACTTTAAGGCAATACTTGCTTCGGCGTAATTTACCTGAACGAAGTGCACCAATACCTGTAAAGATGCTAAGAACGCCTCTGGGATATTAAAAACAATCACCTTCCATGGGCTTCGGCACTCCTTTGCCACACATATGCCCGAAAAGGGGGGTAGTAACCCGTAATATTCATGAACTATTAGGTCATTTTTGTATAAAAATAACGGAGCGGTATTTGCTTGTAGCAAGAACCCAACTCATTCATTTACCAAATCCGACGGATGATTTGTGGCTAAAAGGAGGAACTGAGTTTTAAATATCCTTATTTTTGAATAAATCCGGATATACGAACCGTAATTAAGCAAGAAAAAATATTAAATCATTATGAATCAATTACTTATCAAAAATGCATATATTGGAAAATGGCTTTTTGGGTTCGTATATTAACACGTTGTGTGCAAATTAGCTCAAACCCGAAAAATCTAATAAATGGGACTTGATATTAGTATTTCAACAGACAATCCAAAAAATATTCATACGTCGGATTACTTTGACGAGAAGAATGGCAATTACAAAAAGCACAGTTTAAGTCGTGAATTCTGTAATTTAATGTGCAGACGGAATGTAATCAATCATGAGCCTGAGCTTGATCAAATTGGAAAAATTGCTGGCGTCGACATTTCTTCACTCTATGAAATGGAGAGTTATCCAGATGAAGAAGCTTTAAATTGTGATCTTGACTTTGCAGAAAGCGAGGAAGAAAAGCAAAAGATATTAACTGAAGCGGAAACTAGGAAATCCCTGTTGATTGGGAATATTGACAAAGTGATACAAACGGTAACAACACTTATCGAAAGCTTACAAAATATTGACAAACTTGAGGAGAGACTTGTTCAAACCGATTTTGACACATTAAACCCGACTTATTATTTTTCCGATTTTAAATTAGATAAGGGAGAAGGATATATAAGAAACAATTTTGGTCAAGACCTCAGAAACTTCAAGAGGTTTTTAGAATACGCAAAAAGCAGAGGTGTTAAGACAGTGTGGTTTAGCTATGGGTAGACAAAATGCACACAACAATGGCATTTGCAATAGCAGGGCGGGAAGTTGTTAACTTCGGCTTCGGTTCGCTATTGTACGGCATATCCTGCCGGGACGTTATCTATTTGGCTTTTAAACATATTTTGTACTTTAGTTTTTCAATCGGCATTTGCTTCGGCGGACGAAACTCGGAAGCCCCTGCCATCGCAAATACCTTTTCGTTGTGTGCAATAAACTGACACCCCAACTATGTATAACATTTTCTCTATAATTCTTTTGACAATAACTTTAACTTCTTTTGGACAAAAAGGGCAGTTTAAACCATTCAAAATGGTTATTGTTTCTGTAGACACAGCACTTATTGATAAGTCTCTAATTTCTTTTGCAGACACCATAGAGCAAGACCATCTAAATGGTTATTATGCATCTTTAAAACAGCTGCAGCAATTAGCGAACGACACAGATTATCCAAAAGGTTTAATGACTGAAAAAGAAGCAATAGAAGTTAGGCAACAATCAAAAGCTGAATTAGATACCGCAATAAAGTACGAATACAAAATAAAACAGTTTAAATACTATCAGACAATTTCAGAATATTCAACACAAGTTTATCAATTTTATTTTAATGAATACCCACCTCTTTCAACATTTCAACTAATTGACAAATCAAAAATTTCATTGAAAGACTTATCTCACATTGCTGACTCATTAAATGCAGACTACGTGTTAGGCTATAAAAATATTCACACAGAAAATAGCAATGGACTTTTAATAATTAAACTGACAACTGTTCTCTATTCAAAAAAAGACAACAAAATTTTACTTGAAAAAGAAACAACAGGTGACCAAAACAGTTATGGCTTTATGTGGACTTGTATGAATCCTTTGAGTTGCCTCTTAATTACAGCAGTAAAATCATCGACAGACACCGTTGCTGATATTATAAGAAGGCGACAAAATAGATAATTACTGCACACAACATGCGCATTGGCTATATGGCCGGCTTGAAGGTTAGCCATTGGGCGGAAGCAATTGCTATTGGGCTGTGGTTCGGGCAGAATAAAACCTATTAGGCATTATATTTTTACGTGAAACATTATATCTTTATCGGGCATTGTTAGCCAGGCGGTCGAAGCCATGAATTCCGGCCACATCGCCAATTCTTTTACGTGTGTGACTTGAACAATATCCCGTAAGATATTGATGCTCTTTAACAGATGGAAGACATTGAATAGAAAGGATTACATGGTGCGGCGTTCAAGCGAAACGGACTAACTGACCATCCCGGTAAAGTCAATGAGTTGT
>JBGSNV010000139.1:0-31965 GCA_041739485.1 Chitinophagaceae bacterium | reverse complement strand
TCCATTTTTCTAAAAATTTATGTTGGAAATACAAGTGCATCCCTGACAGTTGGGTCTTACAAGCTTAGGCCGCTGTTTTTTATTCCAAGCATTATTTCTGTTGCAGCCGAAGGACATGTTTTACCTACAGGTTGGACCTTTCTTTCTGCAGAAGCTGGTAGCTTTCGCCTCTCAAATGGCACAGGCACATTACCTCCTGCCCAACAACGTGAAATATTAATAAAAATTAATGGAGTTACCGCGGGAGGTCCTTCTGTCGTTCAAGCGAATATGCAATTTTCTAATGGTTCTGCGCCTGGTTCTGCTATTGGCCCGCCAACCAGCAGTAATAACTCTGCAGATGATGCCGCTTCTGTTAATATTCAGGTATTATCAGCTTTACCTGTTACCCTTACCGAGTTTAATGCTAATATGGTTAACTGCCAGGCTTTACTAAAATGGACTACCAATACAGAACAGAATAGTGATCGCTTTGACATCGAAAAATCTATTGATAATACCGGACACTGGACATCCTTAGGTTCTGTAAAAGCAGCTGGAAATTCTTTCAGAGAATTGGATTATTCATTTATAGACAAGACTCCTTCTTCATCATCTAGTAAAATATTTTATCGTTTGAAGACAATAGACTTAGATGGTTCTTACCGCTATTCACAAGTTATTCTTTTACAAAACAATTGTCTTTTAACTCAAATTATGGCATTTCCTAACCCTGTAGTGAATGGTAGAATGTTTGTAAACATGAAATCAATCACCGGAAATACAGAATCTACTTTCCTTAATTATGCTGGTCAGGTAGTAAAAAAGCAAATTTTAGTAAGTGGGCTAAACACTTTAAATCTTCAAGGTATACCAACCGGTATATATTTAATGAAAATTACAAATGATTCGGGCATCATTCATACAAGTAAGGTAGTGGTTCAATAAACCAAAGAATCCTCCTGACTATTCCTAGAATTGTTTAAATAGAAATTATGAAAATAATCAATAAATATATATTGGGTTTTGGTGCAACATTTCTTTTACTTTTTGTAATAGTGTTGGAAAGTTATGGACAAAACGTGATGATAGGAATTACTGCGAAAAATGAAGGTATGGTAAAATTGGGCGATGAAATAATGGTTGAAATAACGATTCATAATGCTTCAAGTAGATATGGGTCTGTTTTACCTTTCAGGCTGAAGCCGCAATTTAATGTAGATGTAAAGAATTTAAAATTTGGTGATAATGGTCATCAACTCCCTACTGGTTGGAGTATTGTGGGCAATGAAGAAGGCGACTTAAGATTATCTAATGGAACTGATTCAATCCCACCAAATGCATCCAGGTCTATAAGACTAAAAATAAAAGCTGTAAAAACGAGTACAGGAAATAAGGTACTTGCTAATTTATTCTTCGCTAATGGTAGACCTCCAGGCAATTTACCTGGTCCTTCTCTTGAGGGTGACTTAAGTGCTGATAATTCATCTTTCATAATTATTAATGTGAAGTAGAAAATTAATGTAATATTTAATAATGCAATTCCCGATTTAGGATAAGAAAATATTCTATGAAAAATTTGTTTATTCCTTTTATTATTATTTTTCCCTTATTTGCCTTTTCACAAACTGGTCAGATTACGGGAAAAATAATTGGTGCAGGTTCAGGATTAAGTTTAGGCGGCGCTTCTGTTACCCTTTTAGAGAAATCAAGGTCTATAGCAGCAGACCAAAACGGGGAATTCAAATTTTCTAATCTTGAAGCAGGTACATACTCATTACGATGTTCCTATGTAGGTTATAACGAAAAAATAGTAGAAGAAATTGTAGTTATTAAAGGTGAACCTACGTCAGTCACCATTTCTCTTGATGAAAAAAAGGACGAAAATGAAGTGGTTGTAACTTCCCGTGTAAGGGCTGCTCGTGAAACCACAGCATCCTTAATAACAGCACAAAAAAATGCTGCCAATGTAAGCGATGGAGTTTCTTTTGAGCAAATACGCAAAACGCCTGACCGCACCACAAGCGATGTTCTTAAGCGGGTAAGCGGCGCAAGCATACAGGACGACAGATTTGCCATCATCAGGGGATTAAATGACAGGTATAATGCCGCTTTTATTAATGGTGCACCCCTACCCAGTACAGAAAGTGACCGGAAAGCCTTCGCCTTCGATATTTTTCCTTCCAACATTCTGGATAACATTGTAATTTATAAAACTGCCCTTCCTGATATGGTGGGTGATTTTGCCGGAGGGGTTATCAACATCGCCACCAAATCAATCCCCGCTAAGAATTTTACATCTATTAGCGTAGGAATGGGTTATAATACTTTGGCAACCGGCAACGACCGTTTGGTAAGCGATTTGAAGGGCTCTACCGATTGGCTTGGTATTGATGATGGCACCCGCGCCATTCCTGACGGTTTACCTACACAACAAGAAATAGTTAATATGCCCTTTAGCCAAAGGGCTGAGGTTGCCAAGCAGTTTGGCGACCGTAAATGGGGCGTGCATAAAACAACAACAACCCCCAATTACAATTTTCAATTATCACAGGGGCTAAATTTTAAAAGAAAAGGGAATGATTTTTTTGGTGCCCTAGTCGCAGTTTCCTATAATAAAAATTACTCTTACAACCCGGTGGTAAGGAATACCTTTGATGCTACTGTAGGTGATACTATTAATCAACCCTTCCCAAGGGCTGTTTACAATGATTCGGTGTACAACGATGAAACTATCTGGGCAGTTTTAGCTAATTTTTCTTTGAAAATCAATAATAGAAATAATATAAGTTTCAAAAATAATTATAGTGTAAATACAGACAACAAATTATTCAGGCGTTTCGGAAATGCTGATTTTGGAAATAGTCCTGATTTTTTTCAGGGTGATTATGCACGATGGTTTACTTCAAACCTTATTTTATCTTCTCAGTTAATAGGTGAACATACAATAGGTAAAAAGAGCACCAAAATAGATTGGTTATTAAATTACAGCAAGGTTAACCGGGAAATTCCTGGTTTAGCGCGTACTTCCTATTTAGGATTTGGGAACGATTTCACCGCCGATCATTCTGATAGGATCGTAAGCCAAAACAGGGGATCAGGTTCCATGTTTTTCACCAATAACGATGAAAATATTAAAGGCATTAAGGCAGATATTTCCCAGCCTTTTACCTTTTTTAAGAATACCCGGAGTATTTTAAAATTGGGGGGTGGCTACCAGCAAAGGGAACGCGACTTCACGGGGCGGCTGGTAGGCTTTGTGCCTTATCGGGGACCGGGGGTTTCATTTGACAATACTTTGACTTCCTTACCGATTGACCAAATATACCTTCCCGAAAATCTTGGATTGAAAAGTCCGGGTGTCGGCGGGTTTATGATAAGCGATGGTACCGCACCGAATGCCAGCTATGATGCAACATCTACCCTTGGATTTGGATACCTGATGGCAGACCAACGTTTTGCTGATAATAAATTCAGGCTCATTTATGGCCTAAGGGTAGAAAATTTTAACCAAAAGCTAAACTCGATAAAAGATAATAAGCCATTAAATGTGAATACTACTATTACTGATATCCTGCCTTCAGCCAACTTTGTGTATTCGCTTAATACAAAAATGAACTTTCGTTTGTCGTATGCAAAAACCCTTAATCGGCCCGAATTCAGGGAATTGGCTCCCTTTCTCTTTTATGATTATGCCACGCTGATTACCTATGAAGGTTTTGATTCATTAAAGCGTGCTGTTATTAATAATTTTGATTTCAGGTACGAATTCTTTCCGGGCAGAGCGCAGGTATTTTCGGTTTCAGCTTTTTATAAAGATTTTACAAATCCTATAGAAATTATAGCGAATCCTATTTTTGAGAATCTGGCAGTATATAACAATGCTACATCTGCTAAAGTATATGGATTTGAAATGGAGTTTCGCACATTGCTTTCTACCCTATTTGGTGTGGTAAATAACAAATCGCTCTGGGATAAATTAACACTTGCAGCCAATGGTGCGCTTATGTTCTCAGAAGTTAAATTAGGCAGGGTTGGAGGTTTTGATGCTTCGGCATTTGTTTCCGACAGGGCGCTACAAGGCCAATCCCCTTACCTTATTAACAGCAGCCTGAGTTATAATGATGATAAATTAGGTCTTTCTTCTACATTTACCTTAAACAGGGTAGGAGACAGAATTAATATTGCCGGTGGTTTGGACTTTGCCGATATTTATGAAAAGGCGCGTACTGTGCTTGATTTCCAAATTGCCAAAACGCTTTTTACCAATAAAATGGAAATAAAGTTAAATGTAAGAGATTTGCTTGCACAGGATTTGCAATTTTATTATGATTATGACCTCAGCAAAGATCTTTCATCCCGTGATAGGGCTTTTAGTATAGCAGCCATGCCTAGCACCATTTCGCTTAGTTTAACCTATAAATTTTAAGCGTAAAAAAGGTAATGAGTTATATTATAGTTTTTTAATTAAGGTATAATTTACCTTATTCAATGCCGCATTTTTTCTTTTTTGAAATATGCGGTTTTTGTTATTAATTACTTAATGTTTTCATAATGTATAAGGCTTCCTTTCTGATAGATATGAAGATACTTTTGTTTTCTAAACAATTTATTATTTTATGAAACAGAAGCTTTTACTTTCTTGCTGTTTGCTCGGTTCTATATGGAGCCAGGCGCAGTTTATTGAAGCCACCAACTACCGTGGTGCCTTCGCCCCGGCCCCTGCCAAGCAGTGGACCGACAATTGGACAAATTTTGATCCTCAAAATGCAGTATATCCTGCAACGAACCAAATTGTTAATGCAAATATTACTGCCAACACAACCTGGACGAACAACAACACTTACCTTTTGCAAGGTAAAATTTATGTAACCAATGGCGCTACCCTTACCATTCAACCCGGTACAGTTATCCGTGGTAGTTTATCTGACCTTACTTCTTCGCTGATTATTGCAAGAGGTGCCAAAATCATGGCAGAAGGGACTGAATGTCAACCCATTATTTTTACTTCAAATCAACCAGTTGGCTCCAGGGCTACAGGTGATTGGGGTGGCCTTATCATATTAGGTATGGCAGACAACAATGCTACAGGTGCAAATGCAGGTATTGAAGGTATTAGCGTCAGTGAGCCTCTTGCTTTTCATGGTGGTCAGGCAAATGTAAATAATGCTGACAATTCCGGAATCCTGAAGTATGTAAGGCTTGAATATGGGGGTTTCATTTTGTCTCCTAACAACGAAATCAATGGTCTTACCTTGGGTTCTGTAGGCAGTGGTACCACAATTGACTATGTGCAGGTATCTTTCAACCAGGACGATGCTTTTGAATGGTTTGGCGGTACGGTTAATTGTAAACACCTAATAGCCTACCGTTGCAAAGATGATGATTTCGATACCGATTTAGGATTTACAGGTCAGCTTCAGTTTTGCCTTGGTATCAAAGACCCAACGTTTGCAGACATTTCTGAATCCAATGGATTTGAGTCAGACAATACACCAAGCGCAGGTTCTAATGGTAAAATTACCCCCAAAACCAGCCCTGCCTTTTACAATGTTACCATGTTAGGTGCTTACCGTTGTGGTAATGCCGGTCCGGTAGATGCTTTACATTGGAGAGCGATGCATCTTCGCAGAAATACTGAGTTGGATGTATACAATTCAATTTTCATCGGTTTTAGAGATGGTATTCATATCCAGGACAACTCCGGTACTTATGCTAATTTTGATGCGGGTCGCTTAATAGTTAAAAATAACCTGTTTGCCGCTAATAAAACTGCCTTCCCATCACATAGGTTTTATTTTGATGCAGGTACTTTTAATCGTGCCGGTGCTCTTGTGCATGGCAATGATTCTACCAATACCGGTGGTGATTGTGCAGCTCAGGTTTTGGTAAATGCTTTTCCTGCTAATTATTTGAATGCTGATTACAGACCTAATCCTGCTTATGTAGATGGTGTAAGCGGTTTGCCGGTTTCATCTACCCAACCTAACCTGTTTGCCTTCCCTGATATTCAGGTAGGTTCATTCAATGTGGGAGACGCTGCTGATTTTGGTGCATTTATAGGTGAAGCAGGTCAGGGAATTACTACTGGCACTGTAACCGTAACGATTCCTAATGCTGCAGGTTTTGATATTACCGTTCTAGGTTTAACGCTGAGTGGCACACCAACTTCCGGAGTTAATGGTACTACAAACGGTGCCCCTAACAATAACGGAAACTGGTTATTTTCTACTGATGGAACAGGCATTATTGCTACCCTGAAACCAGGTTTTGCAATTCCTAAAGGCGGTTCTTCTGTTTTAGGTCTGCGAATTACTCGTCAGGTAGGTTCAGCATCAGGTATTGCACCGGTGGTTTTATTTGTTGCTACTGATGGTGATTCTAATCCAGGAGATGATACAGGTATTGTAAGCCTTATCCTTCAATAATTCTTTTAATTTATAAAATTAAATATATGAAAAATTTTAAATTCATTATGGCGATGTTGTTGGCATTTTTTGCCTGCACTGCTGTAATTGCACAAAACATCACGCTGAGTGTGAGTGCTGTAAATTCCGGGAATGTATTCGTTGGAGGTACTATTGATGTAAATGTTAGATTAAACAATTCAAGTCCTGCAACTATTGCACCTGCTTTTAAATTGCGAGCTACTCTTTTTGTAGCAAGCAATGTAAAAATTGCAGCTTCCGGACACGTACTTCCTGCCGGCTGGTCTATTTGCACACAGGCAGATCAATCAATCGTACTTACGAATGATAATACAACTATACCGGCTAGTCAGGCACGTACAGCTATCATTAAGGTTCAAGGGGTTAATGCAAATACCACTGCAGTATGCCAGGGTAATTTTTCCCATGGTGGCGGAACCAATGCTACTAAGTGTAGCCCAGGTGCTCCATTGCCTAATGCTAATACAGGAGATGATGCTTCTAGTGTTACGCTGAATGTATTGGAAGCTCCAGCCTGTAACCTCACCGCCACTGCCGCTGCCCCTGCGCTTGTTTGCGGTCAAACCAATACTACCCTTACCGTTACACCAACCGGTGCCAATGGTACAGTGGAGTATAGTCTTGATGGTGGTGCTTTCCAGGCGTCAAACACTTTCTCCGTTCCTGCCGGTGGTCCTTATGTAGTTACCGTTCGTGAAAAGGACTTTACAAGCTGTTTTACTACCACAGAACCCGTAACTGTTGATCCTGCTCCTGCTGAACCTACCTGGTACGAAGATCAGGATAATGACGGTTTTGGTTCCGGTAATACAGTGATGGCATGTACTCAGCCTGCCGGTTACAGGCCATTTGCTGAATTAACAGCAGTTGGTGATTGTGACGACAATAATAACATGGTATGGAGAAATGTATTGTTGTTTGTTGATAATGATGGTGATGGTTATACAGCAGGTGCACAGCAAGAGCTTTGCATTGGAATGAACATTCCTGCCGGTTTTACCGAAACTTCGGATGGCGAAGATTGCGATGATGCAAACGATATGGTATGGCGTAATGTATTATTGTATGTTGATGCTGACGGTGATGGTCATACAGTAGGTGCACAGCAAACATATTGTATTGGTATGGATATCCCTGCCGGATTAAGCGAAACTTCAGAGGGCGAAGATTGCGATGATGCAAACGACATGGTATGGCGTAATGTATTATTGTATGTTGATGCTGATGGTGATCTTTATGCTGGTGGTCCACAGCAATCAGTGTGCATTGGCATGAACATCCCTGCAGGTTATATTGAAACTTCATTGGGTGAAGATTGTAATGACAATAATGCAGGTATCAATCCAGGTGCTACTGAAATATGTGGTAATGGAATTGATGAAAACTGTAATGGTATGGCTGATGATGTTTGTGGTGGACCAACCGTTTGGTACCTTGATTTTGATAATGATGGTTTTGGCCGTTCTAACATAACTAAATTAAGTGAAACTAAGCCTTTTGGATATGTAGCAGTAGCAGGCGATTGCGCTGATTGGGATGCCTCAATTTATCCAGGAGCACCTGAACTTGTTGATGGCAAGGATAATGATTGTAACGGACAGGTAGATGAAGGAACCGGCTGTACACCTACCTTATGGTATCTTGACTTTGACAAAGATGGTTTCGGTCGTGATAACATTACAAAAATGAGCTGTGTTAAGCCTATTGACTACGTAGCAGCAGGAGGCGATTGCAACGATAGGAATCCAAATATCTTCCCTGGTCAAGGATGCTCAGTGGCTGTTAGTGCATATGAGCAACCTGTAATGCTTTCAGCTAAATCTATTGATGCTATTGATAGTAAAGTTGATAATAAGCTTGATGTTAGCTTGGCACCAAACCCTGCAATTAGCACGGTTACAGTTAAATTAAATGGTTTTGAGCCTAACAAACAGGTTTCATTGGTTCTTATGTCAATAGATGGCAGACAAATTACTACACGTAGCGAAATGACTGATGGAAGAGGCCAACAGCAAGTACGCTTTAATGTAGGTAATACGCCAAATGGTGTTTACATGATTCAGGCAAAGCAAGGAATACTGTCAAAAACAGTACGTTTAATGGTAAAACATTAAAATTCACACAACTACGAAAGATTGTTTCGTAGTTTTTATAAAAATCCCGTCGCCGAAAGGCGTCGGGATTTTTTTGTCTCAGCATATTAATTAAATTAATTTTTAGATTTCTATATAAGTCAAAACATAATGCTGCATCCAAAGAAGTGGCCCACTTTGCGCGTTTATTATTTACAAAAATGGAACAGATTTAATAACTATTTATTTAAATACATATTCAAATAATTTTACAAAAAGCAGCCTAAACTTCACATTGCTTAAATGATAGAGATTGCTATTCAATTGTATATAATAAATATTTACGATAATTAATACATATTGTATGCAGTGTGATTTATTCAAAAAAAATATTGATTCAATTGATAAAATATGCTTTTTAAAAAAAATCTTTAGTTTCATTTTGTTTTTAATTGTTAAACAGGATGTCTGCGACTTTAATAAAGCCAGTTTTGTTACAATGTAGTTATCATGCATATACTTGCACCCTTAATTAATTTAAAAGCTCCACGTTATTTTCCCAAAACCTTATAATTTATAATTTACGGGTGTTATTAAACCTGACCATACCTTTACTACAGCGTAAAAATTACCATTGTAGCAATATTTCCAAACACCAACTTATAGCAATGTCCAAAATTCCCGGAATACTAATGGGCGAAAGCGGGACATCTAATAGATTTACATTTAAAAATCTTTTTTATTTTTTAAAAATCTGTTTATGAAATTATTCATTTTATTGCTGATCCTGTTTATTTCAGGATATGGTTTCGCACAACACGTGGGCATTGGCACCAGTACTCCAGTTGCCCGATTACATGTTACTGATAGTAGTGTACTCTTTAGTGCCATCGGCAATGTATTAATGCAGCCGGGAAATCCGCCCATTGAAGGGCCTGGAAGAAGAATGATGTGGTATGCTAATAAAGCAGCCTTCAGAGCGGGTTCTGTCAATGACAACTCCTGGGATAAAGACAGTATTGGATATTTCTCCTTTGCAGCCGGCTATAATGCAAAAGCGAAGGGAAACTCTTCAGTGGCCATGGGATACCTTTCTAATGCCAGCGAAGGAAACTCGATTGCTATGGGATTTTTATCACAAGCGTTAGGGTACGCTAACATAGCTATAGGAACTGGCTGCTATACCCGTGGAGAACATGCAACAGCCATAGGTACTGATTCCAGGGCAACTGCCACTCGCTCAGTTGCTATGGGAAACGCTGTCACCGCATCTAACTATGCTTCAACCGCCATTGGCGATGGATCTACAAGCAGTGGCAGAGGTGCTATGGCAATTGGTACTATGGTAACTGCAAGCGGCGATACATCGACTGCCATGGGTTATAACTCAGAATCAGGAGGAGCCTTTTCCACAGCCTTAGGATATAGTACAAAAGCAAATGGATATACCGCTACTACGCTCGGCTACAATAGCAGTGCAAATGGTGTGGTAGCCACAGCCATCGGACTCAACGGAAAGGCTGATGGTTATGCATCGGTATCAATGGGAAACAGCACCAATGCAAGTGGTGATTCAGCTATTGCAATGGGCTCACGCACACACGCAAGTGGCAGAAACGCAACGGCAATTGGTAATAGCACAACTGCAAGTGGCGACTTTTCCATTGCCGCAGGGCGAAGGGTTTCTACTAATCAAAAGACAGGCGCTTTCTTTTTTGGCGATAGCGACCCAAACAATAAGGGCGTGAGGCCAATAGGATTTAACAATCAGTTTGGTGCCAGATTTAATGGCGGCTATTATTTTATCAGCAGCGATGCAGGTGCCGATATTGGCGTACAGGTATTAGCGGGTGGTAATGCATGGGTAGCCATGTGCGACGAAAACCGTAAAGAAAATTTTGAGCCACTCGATGGTGAAGATATTTTAGAAAAAATGAAAGAAATGAAATTCTCTTCGTGGAATTATAAAACGCAGGATCCTTCACAACATCGACATTATGGAATAATGGCACAGGATTTCTTTCAAGCATTTGGAAACGACAAATATGGTAAAATAGGAAACGACACCACAGTAAACCCCATTGATATGATTGGCATTGATATGGCTGCCATACAAGCGCTCGAAAAAAGAACTGCGCAACTTGCCGAAGAGAATATGCAGTTAAGAAAAGAGATGAATGAATTAAAGCTAAGGTTAGTGAAATTTGAAAAGATAAAATAATCAACAATATTTTTATGAAAAATTATTTTCTGCTTTTTTTATACTGCTTCATCTGCCTGCATTCATTTTCACAACGAGTAGGTATTGGTACCACCACCCCACATGCAAGCGCTTTGCTTGAAATAAAAAGTACAAATTCCGGTGTATTGGTGCCCCGCATGACATCCGCGCAACGGATCGCCATTACTATACCGGCACAGGGATTATTGGTGTACGACCTTGACACTAATAGTTTTTGGTTTTATAGCGGGACTTCATGGATCAACCAATCTGCATCTGCCGGCAGCGGATGGTCGTTAACCGGTAATAGTGGCACTAACCCAGCCTCACATTTTGTGGGTACAACTGATAACCTGCCATTAAGGTTTAGATTAAATAATACATGGGCTGGAGAAATCAATCCTTTAAGTTTTAATGTTTTTATGGGCATGCGAGCAGGAGAAGGCATTCAATCAGGTGCTAACAACACGGCAATTGGTGCTTTTTCAATGAATAAAAACACTGATGGACATTCCAATACAAGTATTGGATTTTCGGCCCTTTATTCAAATACTATTGGCATCCAGAATACAGCCGTCGGCATGCAATCTCTATATTCTAACACCCAGGGTAATAGCAATACAGCTTTGGGTTTTAATACACTTTCTTTCAATACTTCAGGAGTGCGAAATACAGCAATAGGTGAAAGCGCCTTAAGATCTAATACAACGGCAGGTAGCAACATAGCGATTGGTAAAGATGCTTTATTTCTCCAATCATATAACAACGGCGATGTGCAATGGGTATCAAATAATGTGGCAGTCGGTGCTGAAGCGCTATATTCAAACCAACCAACTTCCACGGCAAACGCAATTAGCAATACTGCTGTGGGTAATTTTGCCTTGCGTGGCAACACTATAGGTTTTGATAATACCGCTATTGGAACTTCCGCACTTTATACCAATACAAAAGGCTACGAAAATACAGCCATTGGCAGGCAGGCTCTTTTTTATAGCGATAGTGGATTTTCAAACACTGCCACAGGCTATAAGGCCCTCAGAGAAAATATTACAGGTTTTGGTAATACAGCCAATGGCGTTGAAGCCCTCTTTAATAATACATCGGGAACTGAAAATACTGCTTTGGGAAGAAATGCTTTAGCAAACCTTACCCGTGGTTTTCAAAATATAGCTATTGGTTCGCGCTCTGGTACCCATCCTTCAGCACCAGATATTTTTAATACCATAAGCATTGGCAACAACGGATTTTTAAATGCCTTCCAAAATCAGGTATTTATTGGCAATTTGTCTACAATCTTCATTGGCGGACAGGTAAACTGGAGCACTTACTCCGATGAACGAATAAAAAGGAATATTACCGAGGATGTAAAAGGGTTAGATTTTATTACCCGCCTGCGTCCTGTAATTTATAATAAAAACTTTGCTGCCATTACCTCCATTACAGGTAATACGGAAACCGAAAACTTTCCGGGTAAATACGATGGAGAAAAAATAAAATACTCCGGCTTTTTAGCCCAGGAAGTTGAAGCTGCGGCGATAGAAAGCAATTACAATTTCAGCGGGTTGCATAGACCCAAAGGAAAATTTGATTTATACAGTCTATCCTACGCCGAGTTTGTAGTGCCATTGGTAAAAGCGGTGCAGGAACAGCAGCAAATTATTGACGATTTAACCAAAAAGGTGGTAATACTTATGAGGGAAATGCAAGTGATAAAGCAACAAAGATGAAATTAAATTCATTTAATCCCTACAACGTAGGTTAAGCTCTCCTTACCATATTTTTAAAATCTCTTCAAAAAATGACACTCTATATGAAGCCTGTACAACTTTTCATTTTATTGATAGCCATCGCTACATCTTCATTTGCACAGCGTGTAGGCATTGGTACTACCACCCCACATGCAAGTGCTATGCTTGATATAACCAGCACAAATACCGGTATGCTCGTACCCAGAATGAATACATCTCAGCGTAATGGCATTGCATCACCGGCGCAAGGTTTATTGGTATATGATACCAATACCAACAGTTTTTGGTTTTACAATTCCTCCGCCTGGGTTAATTTATCTGTAGCTGCAAATGGCAGCAATTGGTCACTTGTAGGAAATGCGGGAACAGATTCTTCCATAAATTTTTTAGGAACAACGGATAATAAACCGTTTCGGCTGAGGTTGAACAATATTTGGTCGGGCGAATGGAATGCGCGGCTAAAGAATTATTTTATAGGGGATAGTGCCGGCGCATCGCTTGCTACAGGTATAAAAAATACAGGCATAGGCTCACGCTCACTATTAAATAATAAAGGTAGTTGGAATACAGCTATTGGGGCTGAAACTTTAGAAAGAAACACTTTTGGCAATTATAATACTGCATTAGGTTTTGGAGCCCTGAATGGCAACTTGCAAGGGATAGAAAACACTGCAATAGGCGTGCAAACACTCAATCAAAACACTTTCGGTTCGTATAATACAGCTGCTGGAACAAATGCCCTTATTTTTAATGAAGCGGGGGGTAATAATACTGCCTATGGCGCTTCTGCATTATTTAATAATAAGAATGGCTCAAGTAATACAAGTGTGGGATATGCGTCTATGTATTCCAATAAGAACGGCACTTTAAATACTGCCGTAGGAATTGGTACCTTACGAAATAACCTATCAAATTATAATACTTCGGTTGGTGCCTATGCCCTATCATTTGATTCCACAGGGGCAGCCAATACAGCGGTTGGTGCCTATGCTCTTTTCACAAACCCAACAGGACAAAACAATACCGCTATCGGTTCTGAAGCGCTTCGTCACAACAAATCAAATGAGAATACTGCAGTGGGCGCATATGCACTTTATGATGATACTTCATCAATCACCGTAAATACTGCAGTAGGCTATGGCTCTCAATTTAAAAACAGAAACGGTGGGTATAATACATCGTTAGGCCATCTTTCTCTATATAACAATATTAGCGGTAATAACAATACGGCAGTTGGGCAAGGAGCACTATTCAACAATCTTACAAGCTCAGACAATGTTGCCATCGGGGATTCAGCCTTATTTAATATCAATGCTGTTGAAAGTGCCTCCAATACTGCAGTAGGTAGCAAAGCTTTATATTCAAACAAATTGGGAAATAGAAATACAGCCGTGGGTAGAAGTGCGATGTACTCCAATACTGACGGTGCTTTTAATACAGCAATTGGACTTAACTCACTTCAAAATAATTTGACTGGAAATCACAACACTGCAATTGGGGCTAGGGCTTTACAATTTAATATAGGTGAATTTAATACGGCAGTAGGTTCATTTGCTTTACGAAGCAATAATACTGGTTACTTTAATTCTGCGTTTGGCGAAGAAGCACTCATATCAAACTCTACCGGAAATCATAATTCAGGATTTGGATATAAAGCACTTTTTTTAAATACGATAGGTTTTGAAAATACCGCAAGTGGAGTACAGGCACTTTATTCGAATATTTCCGGAAAACTCAATGCCTCATTTGGTGCAAACGCACTATATCTAAATGCCACAGGGGAACAAAACACTGCTATCGGATGGGCTGCGTTATATAATAACGTTGCCGGATCGCAAAACACGGCCGTAGGATTGTATGCCTTACAAAATACAAAATCTAACGTCAATACTGCAGTTGGCTTAGCAGCGCTGGCATTTAATACAGTAGGGTATTTTAATACTGCTGTAGGGGGCGGAGCGGATGTAAGTTTCAACAACCTGTATAATACCACCGTGCTGGGTTACAATGCAAGAGTTGACGACTTTAATAAAGTGAGAGTAGGTAAAAATTTTGTTACTTCCATTGGAGGGCAGGTAGGTTGGTCTACTTTTTCGGATGGGCGATACAAAAAACAGGTACAGGAAGATATTAAAGGGCTGGAATTTGTAAACCTGCTCCGCCCCGTAAGCTACCTTGTTGACGTGCCAGCGCTCGATAGACATTTTGGTGTAGCCGAAAACGCTGAAACGTCAACCCCTGACCAAAAAACAATTTACCAGCAAAGCCTTAACCGGGCCGCCTTGCGTCGTGAAACTGGTTTTATAGCACAAGAAGTGGAAGCGGCTGCAACGAAGACAAGATTCACTTTTAGCGGGGTGGATAAGCCAACGAATGATAAGGCATTGTATAGCTTGCGCTATGGTGATTTTGTGGTGCCTTTGGTAAAAGCTGTCCAAGAATTGAATGGGAAAGTAGAATTACTACAAAAGGATAACGATGAATTAAAAGCAAGACTTGCAAGACTTGAAATGATGATGGTGAAATAAATATTAAGAACAGACATTTTTTGTTTATTACTATTTGGAGTTCTGCCTTTTTTATTTTGAATGAGTATTTTTATTAATTGAATGTCTCACCACTTTATATAACATAATAAAATTTACTATTGCCATTAAGAACATTGGGATCCTTCTATAAAGCAAATCAGTTGATATAAGCAGCTCAATTAATTCCAATGAAAATCTGTTATCAAGTTCTTTTTGTATAGGGATTTGGATCACTATAGTTGATACAAGACATAGTAAATTCAGTACCAGGGCTACCACAACCAGCGACTTTGCTATCATCGGTGGACGATACCAGAATAATATTATTTGAGGAATGAAGGTTAGAAAAAAGAAAATTATAAACAGAAATAATGAAGCGAAGAACCCTCCATATTTTTTTGATTTTTGCCATTTGTTTCGCCATCATCAGTTTGATTTTTCATTTACTCACTTATTTTCCCTACTTAAGGACTTCTAAATCGCCAATAATTTTTTTACTTGGAGCTGCCATTTTCCCTCCTTTTTATGTGGGATTAAAATCAAATCAAAATTTGGCAGACAAGAATAACCCAATGGGAATGTGGGATGATATTCTGAAAGGCACACCTCCTTACCAAAAGGTTTTGGTTGTCTTAACGATCCCCTATGTAATCTTCAATTTTTTTTATTCCCTGATATTCTTAACAAAAGGATTGAGTCCTGATATATTGAACAATGCCTATGTTCTAACGACCAAGGTAAAAGTTGTAGAGGAAATTTCAGAAACTGAATACTTTAATTATGTAGCGTATGAATTCAGGGGAATATCAGGACATTTTATTTTTTTCCAGCTTATTTCTATTTCGTTAATAAGTTCTGCTTTACATATTTCAAAAAGAAAAGATATAAATGAAAAAAAAGAAATAGAGAGTTGACCCCGTATGGCTGATACCAATATGGAAAGAGCGGAAAGCGGGAGTCGGATATTAGCCGTTTACTCCCGGATATAAGCGTTTGTGATCGGGTAATTAGGTATAATACATTCGATAATACTATGTAATTCAATTACTTAAATTAGGCAGACTTGGATTTCATAGAAAAGAAAATAAATAAGGATAGATGATTTGGAAGGAAAAGTGTTGTATTTTTCAGGTAAATTGTGAGGGTATTTATGAGTTAGTGGAAACCTTAGATGACAACTAGGCAAACAATCAACACAAGAAAAAAATGGAAACAGTATCACCAAACATTTTTGTAACCGACATTAGACAGACGATTGACTTTTACAAACAATTAGGCTTTAATGTTGTCACTTCAATTCCTGAACAAGGCGACATTCTTTGGGCAATGATGACTTGCGGAAACGTAACTTTTATGTTTCAGACTTTTGAAAGTTTAGGCAAAGACTTGCCAGTTATTTCAAGACAAAACGGAGGTTCATTACTTTTGTATAATCACACAACTGAAATCATAAAATTCTATGACCAAATAAAAGGCGACGTAAAAGTGGTTAAAGGACTTGAAAAAACATTTTACGGTGCGACAGAATTTTCAATTGAAGATAATAACGGTTATTTGCTGACTTTTTCCGAAGATGAAAAATAATACTAACATAAAACTTCCGCTGACTGACATTGAAAAAGCAAATTTGAGAAAGAATAAAATCAAAATTGCTAATATTCTTGACTTCGCATCTGACGAATTGGAAGTGTTGTTAAACTCTACAACTGAACGAGCAAAAGAAATTTATGCGTTAGCACAATTTCAAACCGTTCCGTCAGTGGGAATAAAGTTTGCAGAAGACCTTGTTTTCTTAGGCTATTATTCACTCAATGAACTAAAACAAAAAGACGGTGCTAAACTCACAGACGAATACGAACAGAAAAAAGGTTATTGGATTGACTCTTGCGTTGAAGACCAATTTAGATTAATTGTGAATTTTGCAAACACAAATGACACGAAAAAATCGTGGTGGGACTTTACCGAAGAACGAAAAAAGTTTCGAACTGAAAACGGATATCCAAAAAGCAGACCTCAAAAAGCGTGGTTTGAAACATTAGGATATGAACGAAAAAATAATAAAGGCAGCCACTAACAGCACATTGGGCAATAAGCCGGGTTTCGTCTATGCTTTACTGTTTTGTGGTAGCATAAAGCTTTATGCTCCGAACTAACTTTTGGGCTAAAAATCCCGCCCTCCGCAAATCTGCAAACCGTTGGCAGGAATTGCAACAACACAGACTCTCAATAAATGATAAAAAGAATATTTGACATATTGACTTTTCCATTTTATTTGATATATCTGTTCCTTTCATTCCCATTCAAAATTGTCAAAATTATCAATAATGGTAAAATTGAAAAGCGAAAAAGAGAAGGGAATATTACAAAAAGGAAGACAAGCCAGGACGAACTATTAGAAATCGGGAAATACCTTTTTCCGGATTTTTACAATGAATACGCCACATTTATTAATTCATACCTTAAAGACGAAAAAACATTTATTGCTGAAAAGGAATACTTGTTGTCCAATTATGACAATTTTGAATTGGACAAATTAAAGCCTTTAGAAGCGATTTATATATTCGGAGACAGCAGGCAGAAATTGCATTTGACAGATTGGCGTGGAGAAGAAAATACAGAAGAAATTGAAAGTTTTTTAAAAGAAAAGTTGCAAATTACAACCGACTGGAAGAACGTAAACAAACTGAGAGAGCGTGCCGACAAAGAAAAGCAAAGAGATGAAAATTTTATAATAGACCTTTTAAAGACTATTGACAAAGATTTAAAGCTATTAAACAAAAGAATGGTTTTCTTTGACCTTGGTTGGGATGCTTATGTTTATACAGTGATTGACCACACTTCATATAGGTTGATAACAAACAGATTTGGAGCACTTTTTCACGGAACAGAAAAATTATAGAAAATGAGAACAACTATTGCTTACAATACATTGGCAATATTACAGTCGACGAATAATTGCTCAACTTTTTGTTCGCTAATTAGTTTTGTTTACAACTGACAAACAAATCTGGGCTTTTAATTAAACAATAAACATTTATTAATAATTTTAGGAGCCGATACCGCGTGACGATTTTCAAATACCAACATATCGCCAGGCAATTTCCGTTAGCCCTAATAAAAAAAACGCTTAATGAAAAGACGAATTTTATTCCTGGTACTTGTAGGTAGCCTACTCACCAATGCTTATTCTCAAAACGAAGATTGCAGTTGTAAGACTGATTTAGAATTCCTGGATGGCAAAATAAGAAAAACACCTGCCTATAAAATCAACAGTAAGGCCTATGATGCTTCGTATTCAAGAATATTAAGAGAAGTAGTTACTATAAATTCAATTTTCGATTGTCAATCATTACTCAATGAATTATTGATTTCTTTAAACGATAATCATAGTAAAGTATACAGTATTGACCCGGGAGCCACAGATGAAGTCAAAGCAAATCCTGAAAAATTCAATGAATTTAAAAAATCAGCCCTTTTTAATACCTACCCGAAGCCAAATATTGACCTGGACAGCTTAAAAAAAGTCTTGAATACTAAAACAAAAATGGATATAGAAGGTGTCTACAAAAGAGAGAATTATATGACCCTTGGTGTTTATAGAAGCAAGGATCTGAATAATTACAAAGCCATTATTATCGATTCAGAATCAGATGTATGGCAAACAGGAGAAATTATGTATACTCTGATTCCCTTTGGTAATGATTACCTATTGAGCATTGGGGGAAGCATTACGTCTAAACGATTAATCGCATATACAGAAAGAATAGCAAATGGCTTCTTTTATTTTATGGGCTTTCAAAAAGATATTGCAGAAAAAAATTATTCTGCAAAAATGCCATCAGAAGACACTTATTACCGTGAAGAGCTTTCGGATGAAATCACTTACCTGCAAATAGGGAGTTTTAATTCCTGGAATCCAACACTTTCAAATGCTGAAAAATTTTATAAGACCCTGGAAGGAAATTTAAACAAGAGTAACTTAATTGTTGACCTAAGAAATAATGGAGGCGGAGGCGACCGAAATTCTGACATTCTTTATTCGATAATAAAAGACTACGCTAAGAAAAACAAGGTTTATGTATTGATCAATCATAGAACAAGCAGTAACGCTGAGCAATTTGCCAATAGGTTAAGTAAGTTAGAAAACTGTCAACTATTCGGTATAAGAACCAATGGCACACTTGCCTATGAAATAAAAGACGGGAACTATACTTTACCATGTAGCCGTTTCATAGCGGTGCTTACTTCGAAAAAACATTCTGATTACCTGGCATATGAATCTATAGGAATAGAACCTAAGGTTACATTTGATATGGAGACAGATTGGATAGAACAATTGAAAAAATATATTAAAAATAATAATCAGGAGTAAAAATGGCTAAAAGCAATAGCTTTTTCCCGCCTGCTTCTGAATCCCGATATGTATCTGAAGGTGCGGATTTTAGCTTGAGGTGTTCTTGCAAAACCAATTGCTAACCCACACAAGTACACATAGCCGGAGCCGCTGTTGATAATGATATCAGACCCTACCACTATCCATTTACAAACCAATTTAATCAAATGAACCAAAGAAAACTTTCAGACCTAACGGATCAGGAATTGTTACAAGAAGCCAAAAAAGTAAAATAAACTTCCATAACAAATGCTTTTATAATTGGATTTCTTTTAGCCATTGTATTGTACACAGCGTTGTGAAAAATAGTTGGGGACTTTTGACACTCATTCCTCTGTATTTCGCCTATAAATTCATTAATCAGTCAAAAAAGGAGGATAGAGCTTTAGAAAATCTTTTAAAAGAACGAAACTTAAAATAAACAATGGTTTCGGGTGGTATTGGCGGGATTTCGGAAGCTTAACAAATTTCTTTCAAAATAAAGGTAAAATATACCTTGAAAAATCGTGAAAGGGGAACTGCTTCTTCTCTTTTAAAACTACAGAAGACCCTTGTATTCTTTCCTTCCTGAAGGTAGAACAATTGGGTGATTGATTATTTAGAAGCCTCCGTTTCATTTTGATGCATAAACGAGCCGTATCCTATCGTCACTTAGAGATTCCGGACCATGTTGACCCACCATTCCGGCAAAAAACCCACATAATTTTTTGAAATCTTACCCTTACCGGATGGACAAGAAATCTCCTAATCCTTCTCCGTACCTTTCTTATAGCAGACAGGCTGCTTACCTGCTTAAAGGGCAGAAGGTTTATCCTTTTTTCCCGGGAACCTCATACTCCAAAATATCCCCCGGCTGACAATGCAACACTTCGCAAATAGCTTCAAGAGTACTGAATCGCACTGCTTTGGCTTTTCCTGTTTTCAGGATGGAAAGATTGGAAAGCGTTAAACCCACCTTTTCGGAAAGTTCATTCAGCGACATTTTGCGCCTGGCCATCATTACATCTAAGTTTACTATTATGGGCATGGCTATATGGTTAAATCGTTTTCGTTTTGAATTTCTATTCCTTTATTTACAATCTGTACAATCACAAAAAGGATCACAGCCATAAACAGCCATACATCAGCGCCACCCAATTGCAAAGATTGAAGATCGGCAGGCGGAAGCCCCTGCGTTTGCAGCCATGCCGTGTATCTGTTGCCCATGTTGCAAAACAAGCCAATACCCACCGACAAATAGACCATATTTACCATGAAACGCCTTAATTCCATGCTAAAGGGCTGCGACAGATTGAGTTGCTTCTCCGTAAACAATTTTATGATCAGGTAAAACATCAGGGCTTTCAACACCCCTACAATCGTCATTATAATTGTAATGACACCAAAATGACCGGTATCAAACTCAAAAAGGCTCGCTAAATAGGCAGATCCTTCCCAGAAATTGCTGGCTCCCTCAGGATTTATAAAAAGCGTAATGATGGTATTGACTGCAATACCTCCTGCCTCAATACATAAGCCTATAAAAATAATCCAGGAAAGAAATTGCAGTACTTTCAGGATCTGATTGGTGGTAATGGAAAGTTCCATGATGTTTTTTTTAAAAAAGTAATTATGCAAATATCAATACTTTTTTATTGAAAAACAATAAATTTATTTTGAAAAGTATAAAATTCCTTAAAATAATATTTATGCATGAGTTTGCATTCCACCCCGAAGCCTGTTCGAAAAAGAAGAAGCAGGCCATTCTGTAAAACCTCAGGCAACAGGCAGACAATCAAGAATACGAATGAATCATGCAGGTACCCTTTTTTAAAAAAGACAAATAACTTATATTGCCATTGCAACAGCGACCGGAATTAAATAATGTTCTAAACGTATGGCCGCTGCCAAACAAACTGATACCTTTAAAATACCTCCTGATCATCTTCCCATAAAAAAATTACCTATGAGCATAAAATCAAAAAAACACTTCTTGCCTCCATGTATCCTTCCTCAATTCCTCATAAATAAAAGCTTATGATCCCCTCCGTTTTTGAAGATATTGCCGGGTTTGAACCGCTAAAGGATGTACCCAAAGAGCAATTAAAATGGATGGTAGATAACAGCCTGCTTACAGAACTCGAGCCTGGTGATTATTTATTTAAAGCAGGCGACCCTATTGCCGGCACCCATTTTATATTGAAAGGGCAATTGCGTTTGTTTATTGCACAGGCCAAAGGAGAACGCACCCTCGCCTTTTTTGATACCCATGAAATTACAGGCTATCTGCCTTTCTCCCGGGGGCTGCAGGCTACCGCTATGGGTCAAGCCACGGAGCCTACGCTCCTGTTGACCTTCCCGATAGAAAAAACAAAAGAACTGATTGAGCACCACTTCGAGCTGACACAGGCGCTTGTACATGTGATGACAAGCCGGGTGCGGGAGTATACAGCGCTGCAACAGCAAAATGAAAAAATGATGGCATTGGGGAAGCTATCGGCCGGGTTGGCGCATGAACTGAATAACCCTGCTGCTGCCATTGTAAGGGGAAGCACCCTGCTGCAGAAACACTTGCAACTACAGCCCGAAACCTTTAAAAAGGTGATGCGCATTCAAATGACCGAAGCAGAAGTGGACAAAGTAAATGCTATGTTGTTTGAAGTACTCGGCCGGTCCGACAAACCTGTACTGACCATGATGAAAAAAATGGAACTCGAAGATGAACTGTTGGATTGCCTCGATGAACTTGAGGTTGACAACAGTGCCGAAATTGCGGAAAACCTGGTGGAGTTTGGTTTTTCCTGTGAGGATGTAACGGCTATCAGCGGGATGGTAAAAGGCAGCTCGCTATCGTCTGTTTTGAACTGGATAAACAACAATCTGGTGACCGAAAAAATGGTATTGGATATCAGGGAGGCGAGTCAGCGCATTGAAAAACTGATCAGTTCGGTTAAGAACTTTACCCATATGGACCGGGACAGCGACAAGCAGTATACCAATATTCATTCGGGCATCAGCAGCACCTTGAATATGCTTGAGTTTAAGCGCCGTAAAAACAATGTACAGCTTGAGGAACACTACGATACCAACCTGCCCGAAGTAAAAGTGTTTGTGGGCGAACTGAATCAGGTATGGACAAACATTATTGACAATGCATTGGATGCCATGGAAGCAAACGGAAAAGGCATTTTATCCATTGAAACCAAAAAAGAAAAGGAAAGCGTGGTAGTATCTATTACAGATAATGGACCGGGCATTCCCGACGAAGTAAAGAGCCGGATATTCGACCCTTTTTTTACAACTAAGGACATAGGAAAAGGAACCGGACTTGGGCTCGATGTGGTGACCCGCATTATAAAACAACATGATGGCTACATAAATGTAGATTCAGAACCGGGCAACACAACTTTTCGGGTTTGCTTTCCAATCAACGGATAATTGATCGTAAACACACAACAAAAAACTATGAGTACACCCATTATATTTTGTATAGATGATGACCCTCAGGTGCTGAGGGCTATTACCCGCGACATAAAAAACCAATATCGGAAAGACTATAAAGTTCTGAGTACCGATGTAATTGACGAAGCGCTACAAACCCTTCAGGAACTAAAAAACAAGGGGGAAGTCGTAGCGCTTTTTATTGCTGATCAGCGCATGCCTCATATGGATGGCGTTTCCTTTTTGGTAAAAGCTACAGCCATATACAGCGATGCAAAGCGGGTACTACTGACCGCCTACTCCGACACTGAAGCTGCCATTAAAGCCATCAACGAAGTAAGGCTTGATTACTATTTGATGAAGCCCTGGGATCCACCCGAGGAAAGGTTGTTTCCGGTGATTGATGACCTGCTCGACGATTGGCAAAATAATTACAAACCCGGCTTCAAGGGCATAAAGGTGATCGGCTATCAATTCAGCCCAAAATCGCATGAGGTAAAAGAATTCTTAGCCGGCAACCTGGTGCCTTATCTGTGGCTTGACGCTGAAACAAGCAGCGAGGCGGATCAATTGATGAAGATCAACCAAATGGAAGCCAAAGATTTACCTGTCATCTTTTTCGAAGATGGAACCCATTTAATCACTCCTCAAATCAGGGAGCTGGCCGAAAAAGTGGGACTAAATCCCAATCATAAAAGCGAATTGTACGATGTGGTAATTATCGGTGCAGGGCCCGCCGGATTGGCTGCGGCAGTGTATGGGGCAAGTGAAGGATTGAAAACATTGCTGATTGAAAAACATGCACCGGGCGGACAAGCCGGCACGAGTTCGCGTATTGAAAACTACCTCGGCTTTCCAAACGGGTTGAGCGGAGCCGATCTTACCCGCAGGGCCATCACACAGGCTACCCGTTTTGGAACCGAATTCTTAAGCCCTCAATCCGTAAAAGCGATCAACGAAAAAGACGGGTACAAAATCATTGAACTGGAGGATGGCACCACCCTGAACGCCCGGGCTGTTATTATCACTACCGGTGTAAACTATCGCAAGCTGGATACAAAGGGTATGGACCATTTTAGCGGAGCCGGTATTTATTATGGCGCTGCTGTTACCGAAGCGGCGAGTTGTAAAGACAAAGCAGTGTACGTGGTAGGTGGGGGCAATTCGGCAGGGCAGGCAGCTATGTACCTGTCAAAGTTTGCTAAAACGGTAACTATTGTTATCCGAAAGCCTGACCTGACTTCATCGATGTCGTCGTACTTAATCGATCAGATAAAAGGGACCCAAAATATAATGGTGTCCGGCAAAATAGAAATACAGGAAGTAAAAGGAAAGGAACGGTTGGAAGAGATCGTACTGGTAGACACAGAAACCGGCGAAACCACCATCAAACCCGCCGATGCCGTGTACATATTTATAGGCACCAAGCCCTACACCGACTGGATTGGCGGAAATGTGATACGTAACAGCAAAGGATTTATTGAGACCGGCCTCGATGTAAAAATGAACCCAACTTTTGGTAAAATATGGAAGCTGGACCGCGACCCGTACTTACTGGAAACAAGCGCACATGGCATTTTTGCTGCCGGCGATGTAAGGGCGAACGCTATGAACCGGGTTGCCTCGGCAGTAGGAGAGGGAAGCATGGCTATTAGCTTTGTACATAAATATTTGGCGGAAGTGTAAACGATTTTCCAAATCAGGAACCATTCCGAAAGCTTATTTTTGAAAGTAAAACAGGAAAAGATGCCCGGAAAATGGATGATGATTACCGTCTGCCTTTTGGCATTTGCAAAAACAGGTTTTGGCCAAAACGAACCGCTCCGGGTTGGTATCAGCGGGCTTACGCATACGCATGTACATGGCATCCTGTCGAGTGAAAAACGCGGAGAGATTGTGATTGTGGGGATTGCTGAACCGGACCGGGTACTGGCAAAAAAATATGCGGACCAATATGGCTTCTCCATGAGCAAGGTGTACCCCACCCTCGATGCTTTGGTAGAGGCTACAATGCCGGAAGCGGTTTGTGCGTTTGGTTCTATTTTCGAACACCTGGAAGTAGTGGAGACCTGTGCCCCGAAAGGCATCCATGTGATGGTGGAAAAACCGCTGGCAGTGAATATGGAACATGCCCGCAAAATGGAAGCCCTTGCCGTAAAACATAACATACAACTGCTCACCAATTATGAAACCACCTGGTACCCTAGTCAGCAAAAAGCCTTTGATCTAATGCAGCAACAAGCCATCGGGGACCTGCGAAAAGTGGTGATCCATGACGGACACAGAGGGCCGAAAAAAATTGGCATCAACAAGGAGTTCTTCAACTGGTTGACCGATCCGGTACTGAACGGCGGAGGAGCTATCACTGATTTTGGTTGCTATGGCATCAACATCATGACCTGGCTGATGCAGGGTCAAAAACCGCAATCGGTGATGGCTGTTACCCAACAATTGCAACCCGAAAATAACCCAAAAGTGGATGATGATGCCACCATTTTACTGAGCTATCCGCATTGCAATGCCACCATTCAGGCATCGTGGAACTGGCCGATCGGCAGAAAGGATATTGAACTCTATGGATTAACCGGGGCTATTTTTGCAGACAACAAAAACCAATTACGGATCCGGATAGCAGAAGGATACGATGGCTTTAAAGAAGAGCAATTCATGCTCAATGCGCGCCCCGTCCCTTTTGATGATGCATTTGCTTTACTGGCTGCGGTTATAAAAAATAAGGTGCAACTTCCCCGCTTCGATCCCTCTTCGCTGGAAAACAATATGGTGGTGATGGAGCTACTGGAAGCGGCAAAAAAAAGTGCTGCAACCGGAAAAAAAGTGGTCATGAAACCCTGAAAACTTGTGGCTCTTTAGCGCAAATACCAATATTGAGCCGTGGAATTAGAAACAGGTTTCATTTCTATTTGCTCCGGGGAGCCATTCCCCCAACCTTTTCCTCCAACGGAACTGCTTGCAATGGCCGGTTGAATCTCCATCGCTTTGCGGGTTTGGTTATTTGTGATCCGGTAATAATTTCCGCCCCCTATTTTTTCAATATACCAGGTAAGCGATAAAGCCGGGCTGTAGAAATCAATGGGTTGCTGTTCGGGATCAATCAGGTTCATATAAGCGTCGACATAATACTCCTGTTTGCGGTTATTTTTAAAGGTTTCAATCTTTAATAAATAAGCGGTGCTCATGGCTCTTACAAAAACGAAGCGGTCTAAATTACCCTCACAGGGGCCGAGGTAACTATTGCCGGTGGCGTCCGAGGTCATCTGATAATTTAAACACATATTTCGATTGGTTTGAAAACTCGTAAGCGTCAACCGACGGTTATCAAACGCATCATAAGCTTCTTTACTATCCCCATTTGTAAAAAAATGCCAACGTCCATTGAGGGATTTAGCATCCTCCCATCCTGTAAGAAATAAGTTTTCTTTTACAGACTGATAATACAAATAAGGGTAAGGCGAATTGGCATTCAATAAACCAATATTCGAAATCCGGTAGTACCCATCCGGAAGGCGTTCTATTATCCATTTTTGGTAATTGTCTTCCGGCTTTATCAGATCCATTTTTGGATAGGCATCCGGAGTGGCAGATAAGGCAAAATATTTTCCGGTAATAGCCACTAAAATTTGATAGCCATTTCTGGCATCTCCGGATAGTTTCCATTTGCTTTCCAATGAACCAATTGGAAATTTATTTTGATTCCAGAAATAATTTAAAGCAAAACCATCGCCTTTTGCTTTATTGGTCAAATAGCAGGCATAGGCACCATTTTTTACAAGATCAAACTGATCTGGTTGTTGCTCAGGCTTCGCGGAGGAAGCCGCCACATCCGAAGACCACCCTGCAGCCATACTTATTTCCCGAGTAGATGAAAATGATTGCTCCGGAGACCCCGCTTGCTGCTGACTGCAAACAGGTTTCACTTGAAAAAGCAATAAGAAGAAGGCATACCCGGACAATTGAATGAAGCCGGGAAACACAGAAAAAAATCTGGATAAAATTTCCATAATATTATTTCTATTTTATATTTATATCGATAAAAATCCGATTAGGAATATTTTAAATATAATAGAAGTGAAGTAAAAGAAAAAAAGAAATTCCCGAATTCTTAAACTTTGTCTGTTTCCTGTTTTATAATCACATGTACCTTCAGGCAGATATGACAAATAAAAATCCCATAGATTAAATCCCGGATTTACCCCTACATTCATATTTAATTACACCCGGTTACACCAAAATATTCAAGGAAACAAATCCGGAAATAGCTTTTTATGGACGCCATCGAACCTCGTTTTCAGGACCAAAATCTCCGGCTTGCTGACTTTGCAAAAGAAGTATGGGTAGCCTGCCCTTCCTGTGCGCAAAAAGCAATTGCCACTGTGGACTTTGAGGCAGGGAAAGCCCGGTTGCTTTGTGCCGGTTGCGGATACAACAAGGAGGCCTCTACGACCACTCAGGTATTGGGACAAACCGGTGCCTGGCAGATTGCTGCCCATCATTATTTTGAAGCAACCCTATGGCTGCAACACCCCTTTAAAAACGAAACCTTTTGGGCCTACAACCCCTATCACCTCGAATACCTCAGGCAATACATTGGCGCAACCCTACGCGAAAGCAAAGACCGGTCGCACTTTACACTATTGGAAAAACTGCCAAAGTTTTATCATGAGGCCAAAAACCGGGAAGCCTTATTGAAGATTATTGAAAAGTTAAAAAAACGGGCGACTCCATAATGGATCCTATCCGTAAGAAAATAAATTCTATTTTTAAAAAAGGATTTTGAATTACAACCAAAAATACAAACTGTTTTATCCTTTAATTAAACCAATCCCTTCATGAAATCATTCCTCTGTACGTTGCTCCTTTTAGGGGTCTTATATGATGGCTATGGCCAAAATAACCACAAGGTGCATACCTACTTAAGCGGACAATACAACAAAACACTTCAGGATATCACAAAGGGCAACAATCCATGGGGGTTAGGGTTGGGGGTGCAATGCTATTTTAATCCCACCCAAAAATGGAAGCCATTCATCGATGTAACTGCCGATGCTTATCTGGAAAATGACAAAATCTACATAACCAACGCCGACGGTAGTGAAATCAGGGATGTTCGTGGCATGGTCAATATTTTGGGAGGCGTTGCTTATCGCCCTGCAAAAAAGATATTTGGCTCGCTTGCTGCCGGTCCGGGTTTTGTGAGTGAAAAAGTTCTGTTGGGCGTGAAACCTTCTCTTGGCTTTTTCTTTTCCGAAAACCAAAAATGGACAGGACGTATTTCTTACATCCACCTTTTCAACCGGGACACCCGTTCAAAGGAGGATTTTGGATCGATCAGTTTTTCGATGGGATGCAGGATATTCTAAATCTGCGCATTTTAAATGGTTTTGTTTTTATCAGTAGAAAAAACAAGCAGCTGAAAACTTCGTTTCCATCGACCATTGCCCTTCGGGAATTATAAAAAAAGGGAGATGGTAAAAAAACACCCTTTGGCTTACTTACCTTTTTGAATTCTCCTCCTGATTTTCTTTTTCAAACTCAATAAAATACATACTAATATCTCCTAAATTTTTTGCATGCACTTTACCACGGTGACTGCATTCAAACCGGTCTTTGATGATGTCGTAGGTTTTTTCCGAAATATTTACCCTACCCGGAGACCCGCTTGTTTCCATACGGCTTGCAATATTTACAGTGCTTCCCCAGATGTCGTATGCATATTTGGTTTTACCTACCACCCCTGCTACTACAGGTCCTACATGCACTCCTATTCGAATATCCCATCCAAGCATTCCTTTAGAAATCCAACGATCATTATACCCCTTTAAAAAATCCTGCATCTCCATGCCTGCCTTAATGATTTTGTACACATGATCCGGATTTTCGGAAGGGAGATTTCCGGCACACATATAAGAGTCTCCGATCGTTTTAATTTTCTCCAGGCCATACTTTTCTACAATACTATCAAACGCTATAAAACATTGATTCAACTCATTGACCAAATCGTCCGGCGACATGGTATCGGCAATGGCAGTAAAACCATAAAAGTCAGTAAACAATACCGAAACTTCTTCGTAATGCCGGGGTACAGAAACCCCCTGATCTTTCAGTTCTTCGGCAACTTCCTTGGGTAAAATATTCAAAAGCAGTCCTTCAATTTCATCTTTCTGCTTATCAAGCATTTGATTCGTCCTCGACTTCTGCAAATAGTTTCGATAAATAATCACAGCAATGATTAAAATCAAACCAAGACCAACGGTGGTGGCAGTACGCGCCTGTTTTTCTGTTTTTATTTTTTCATTCTGCAAACTGATTTCCACTTCTTTTTTAGAGAGTTCAAAATCAAATTGCAACTTATTCAGCTTCTTTTTGCTTTCAATATTGTACAGAGTATCCTGGATATTTGAATACAGTTGTTGAAATTTATAGGCATTCGTAAAATCATTTTGCTTGGAATACGCAGCCGCCATTTCGCCATATAAATCCTTAAGCTCAATATTTACATCATCCATGCTTTCGGCAAGTATGCGGGCACGATTGTAATAATCGATAGCAGTAGTTGTTTTACCAAGAGCAACATAAACATCAGCAGTTCCCCTCAGGCTTCTGATGATTTGCAGCTTATCTTCAAATCTCTCAGCCATATTATAGGCTTTGCTATGCTCGGCTAAGGCAAGATCATATTCTTCTTTCCTGAGAAAAATCTTTCCGGTACCGTTAATGGAATAAGCAGAAGAAAATTCATCTCCGGCAATTTTGATGGATTTTTCGTAATATTCCAGGGCTTTAGAATCATTCTTCTGGTCAAAATAAATCTCCCCGATATTACCTGCAAGCACAACAAGGGCCTCGTTATCACCACTTGCTTCTACCATCGGAAGAATTTTGGTGAGGTAACCAATAGCAACCGGATCCATTTTATTGTGGTAAATACTCCCCACGTTCATAGAGGCAGAAATAATACGCAGGGTATCATTGATTCTTTCAGCAATTTGCAATGATTTTAAACAATTCTCAAGTGCTTTATCATCGGCACCCTGATTTAAATAAATAGCTCCTATGTTATTAAACATATTTGCTTCACCGCTTTTATCGCCAAGCTCCTGAAACACTTCGAGGGATTGATTCCAGAAATTAAGGGTTTCAGCATATTGCCCCTTCATATAATGAACAAGACCAATATTTTTCAATCCAAGGGCTTCACCCTTCAAGTACCTCAACTCTTTGGCAATTGTAATGGCTTGCCGGGATAAATTGACAGCCTGAAGAGAATCACTGTTGATGAATTTTTTACTTTCATCCAATAAAGCATCAACAGTTGCAGAATCCTTACCAATGCTATTGACCTGACCTATTGACGAAAAGCTGAAAAGAAGCGATACAAAAAAAAGTATATATCTCATAATCAATGTAGCAGTCGTAAAAATAGGGATTCAAACTGAGTTGAGATCAAAAAAATAAAGAGGCTTTCGCCTCTTTATTTTTTAATTATAGTTTGAAGAACTTGAAAACACGGACACCTTTTTCCCCATTTACCTTTATGAAATATACCCCTTTTGCAAGTTTAGATACATCCACTTCATAAATCTGTTGATCCATTTTCCGGGCTGATCCGGGCTTTAATGTACCCATTACATCCAGGATCTGTAAATCATTGGGCGACTTTACATCATCCACTATCTCGACCCGGATGATGTTCGACGCCGGATTGGGGAATATTCTGTTGGTTGTAATTTTTGCTTTAACCGCTGCTTCTTCTACAATCTGCATAGGAGCAGCCTGCATCTCATTAACAGCTGATCCAACAACAATTAATTCTTCTCCACACATATTTACCCTTATATCATCAATGAGTCCATTAAAATAAGAAGCATTATCTCTACGATCCGCACCAATAAACGTTTTGATAGAAGGCTTCAAATTTACAACACCAGGGGTATTGACTGAATTCTCTAATACACCATCTACATACAGGTTCAATAAAGTGCCTTTTCGTTCGCCCTTTATTAAATGCCATTCACCATCATTCACTAAGGTAGTGGAAAGCAAATCCAGCACTTCAGGATTATTAACCGGATCAAACATCATAAAATAAGCCCTTCCGGCCAATAGCGGATCAAAAATATGACCATTATGAACACCCCCTATTTTCAGGATATATTCTCCATCCAGATCTTCATCTCTTTGCTGAATGATTACCATAGGCTCTGCTGAAGTGGTTTTCACCCACGCACTTACCGTAAAGTCTCCTGTGCCGGAAACCGAACCCCCTGTGCCGGTTTCAATATATCCGGTTGATCCATCAAAAGCAAAGCTGTTTGAACCAACTCTCCCTTCTCCAAGGGCTGTAACCCCGCCAAACGGTGTTCCGTTACCAGTCCCTTTTTCATCGTTAAAATTACCATTGGCATTCCATACATGTGCCTGATCGGTACAGGTTTCCAGAATGGTAAGGGTACCCGGCTGCAACACCACATTGTAGTTTGGATTGTAGCTATCGCAGGCCTGCAGGGTAATAGGGTACGCTCCGGGTAGGGAATAAAAGTCAGCAGTTACACTCGCTGAAATTTTATTTGTAAGTAATTCTCCCCCATCTGAAACAATCACTACTGCTATTGCATCGTCCACATTGTTATGTAATTCATTCGGGAATTGGCCGCAAAAAAACCACCAGGTTGCTATTTGCGTAATATAATAAATACCAGGGGTGGTGGGTGCAGTAAAAGAAATATTCAGAGGATAACCACCATCATTTGTTACCTCGAAACATTGGGTAAATACATTTCCCCCATTATTATCTGCCATGCCAATATGGAATTGGGTAATACAACCCGGACAATCCATTACCGCATTGCGAGTGTAGGAAAAACTACCCCCGAGGTTAAGCGATTCACCGGGCGATGCAGTATACACATTGGAAGCTCCGTTAATATTTACCCCTGTGTATATAGCGGTTCTATCCAGCCTGTTAAGTACCTTCGGAGAAGGAGGTATTGCGTAATTCAGACAAATGGAATCCTCTGTTTGGTTGCCCACTAAGCCTTCATACGTTATGGTGAGCGGTGGATTATTTTCATACAATCCGCGGCTCACATTCTCCGCTTTTACAATCAGTGTTTTAGCTGTAACTGTTAACTGCCCGT
>JBGSNV010000112.1:0-2847 GCA_041739485.1 Chitinophagaceae bacterium | reverse complement strand
CTGATTTTTCAATATCAAAGCCTTTGTTATTTGATTCGGTAAGCGTTTCCCAGTATAGCTGACTTTTATCGTTTACGATTTGTCCTTCAAATTTTCCCATCTGTACAGGCAACAAAATATCGGTGACAAACAAGCCATTTCCATGGGTGGCCACAAGCATCCGGTTATCAGCAGGTCTTATTTTCAGATCAATGACGAGGGCATTGCCAATGCTGCCCGCCCCTTCTTTTACCCAAACAGTTGAGTTGCCATTAAGTGCTGTGGTACTGTATAATCCGGTACTTGTTCCTACATAATATTCCACTTGTCCGTCGCTTATAGCAATGGCTGCAGATCGGATGGAGGGTAAAGTCAGGTTCCCTTCAATGGCTGTCCAGGTTGGGTTTGCAGCAGTTGCATTGCCACAAAACCAGATATTGGTAATCCCATAGTTCGAGTACACAGCCATAAGAGTATCGGCACTGCGTTGGTTTACTCCAATAGCCATGATGGTTCCATTTGGCATACCAGCGCCTGCATTAATTTCCACCGGGGCTGTTGCAGTGGAACAATCCCTGGGATCATCCAACCGAAAGATTCTGCCATTGCTTGTTCCAAAATATAATTTGGAAGTAGCTGCATTATATGCTCCACGACTTGTGGCAAAACTCCGGATATTTACCGCCCCAATCGTTGAGGCTACTCCGGTTATCTGCTGCATCCGATTTGCTTCTGCTGCATTAATACTTACCGTATCGGCCCGGGCATTTCGGTGTAATTCATTGAAATCTGCATAATATAAAACAGTACTATTATCGGGATCTAAATGGAACAGGGTTATAAAAAGTTTGTTTGCAGATAAATCAGCAGGGGTGAGATTGGCATTTATAAATCCGTTATTCAGGGTAGATAGTCTCCTGTACACAATCCCGTTTTGGACACCAACATATTGATTTATATTATTGTTGCTGATCCCAACCGATACCCCATCCCCACCAAAAATAGGAATATGGCTGTTGGTTCCGGAATTGCGGTAATTGGTTCCGTTATCCTGTGTACCGCCGATGTATTTGTCGGAGCCCGCTGTGGGATCCATTGCTGCATAGTAATATTGAAAAGTACTGAAATTATTGTTTCTTAAATTCCAGGAAACAACCGACTGGGAAATATCACCTTCATGTAACCCGCCATCGGTGCCACAAAGCATGATATTGGGGTTATTCGGGGCAAAAGCAAAAGCATGTACATCCGCATGATGATTGGCATATTGGCCATAGCTCCCTGCTGATACATAGCCCCCGATACGGGTAGTTTGCATACTGCTGGTAAACCCATTGTTGGAGCGGTATGCGTTTGTGCCACCAATAAAAACCACATTGGGGTTATCCGGTTTAACGGATATAGCAAGATCATATCCTCCCTGTACGGCAAAAGGATCATTGCCACTGAGACAACCGGGTTCATCCGGAAGGTTAGCGCTGAGGTCTGTCCACATATCGGTATTACGATCATATCTTCCCAATTCAGCTTCAATGGCAGGAACAAGACAGGTGGAAGTAATCCCATTAAAATAAAGTGCATACAGGATATCCTGGTTGGAAGGGGTCAATCCTAGTACAATACGTCCGAGATTATTTCCGGTATTGAACCATGCCGGAGCTCCTCCACCAGCAATTCGGGTCCATGACCCTCCCTCCTTTTTCCAGATGCCTTCATTGGCGACCGGAGCAGATCCCCTGCCCGGAATAGAGGCATAAACGATCCCGGTGTTGGTGATAGTCACATCTGTGATTCCTCCTGAATTTCCGCCAAAGGCACCAAGGTCGTTGGTCCAGGTATTACCACCGTTGGTAGATCGAATAATACTATTTGTGGTAGCCGCATATACTTCTCCATTTACCGGATTTACTGCGATCCGGCTTACAAAGTCAAATTGAAAGTCGAAAGAAAATTGCGATCCGGCTGCGGTATTGACCAACTGATTCCAGGTGAGCCCGTTATCTGTAGATTTATAAATGCCAAAACCAAAATAGAAAGAACCTGAACCGGTAGCTGAGTTTCCGAGCGATTCTCCGGTTCCGAAATACCAGGTGTCCTGATTGCCCGGTCTTGGATCCTGTGCCAGGCAGGTAACGCTATTTATATCGTTCAGACTGCTCACCCGGCTCCAGTTAAGGCCGCCATCTGTACTGCGAAACATACCGCCGGATACACCGCCTGCCAATATTACCCGGTTAGCGGCTCCATTGTATCTTATATCATAGGCAAGAGCCCGACATCTTCCTCCCAGATTGTCAGGACCTTGAAAAACATATGCATTTCCGGAAAATAAACCGAATTCCTCTTTTAGCCTTACAGTAGCCGCTTCATCCAATTCATCCCTTCTTATGCCATATGGAATTTTACCGGTAGTAGGGTTTTTCAGCATGTCGAACTCTTCTTTCCAACGCATTTCAGGATCGCTTTCAGATTTTTCTGAAACATATTCCATTGTTTTTTCTGAAGAGGAGTTTTGACAACTGAGCAGTGTGATGCCAATCGAAAAAAGCAAAAAACAGGAATTTTTGTGGAAACATTTTTTCATATATGTATATATTATTAGTTTAAGCCACCTATAATGGTATTTTAATTTTGGCGCATTTTATTATGGTCAATCCAGGCTTTAAATCCCTTGAAAATCAGCCATGCATCATCTTATTTTGGTTTTAAAGGCATGGGTAAACACCATAAATTTTTTAAATGTAATTATTTATTTAACAAAAAGCTAAATCCAAATTAAATCTTTCGGAATTCTTCATTTTTTTACTTGTTTGTAAAACAATTGTCAGTTAATAGCCCTCAGGCCCTCAACCCATATCTTAATTTATT
>JBGSNV010000065.1:0-7491 GCA_041739485.1 Chitinophagaceae bacterium | reverse complement strand
CCCCCCCCCCCCCCCCCCCCCAACCCGCAAAAAAAATTGTATGTAGTGTAAGGTGTTCAAAAAAAGAATGCTTGTTAAGTGCGCTTAATTATTTGATAGAATAATACTATAAAACATTTTTGATATAACCAACGATTTTTTTATTTTTTTTATTTCGGATCACAAACACCATTGGTTAAATGATTATAGTAAAACCTTATGTTGGTTATCTGGGAACCCCATTAGTACCTTAAAATTACAAGGGGGGGTGCCAAAATATTATGCAGTCTTTGCAAGTTGAGGTAAGGTAACCATAATAGAACATATCTCAAAAGTAGTTTCTGAGTAAAATTACAATACAAGCCAATTGAACGAACCCCAGGAAATTCTCGTCATAAAAATCAAATCATGTTTGGCACCTTCTGCATTGCTAAATCCATACAATGAGTCTTTCGACCGTCCATCTTCTAGTGAAACGGCGTAATTCTCTGTCATCTTGAGTTGCCTTTTTAACCCTGTTATTTTTATGATGTGTTTTCATTTTTATAGGTCGCTTTTTCAATGCCATATCCAAAGATTTTCCATCCAAAGCCATATCGCCCATTAATCGTTTTGACTTTGTTTGCGTTAAGCATTTAGATATTGTTTCCTCAACGAGTTTAACCTTATATGTACTTGCTTTAGCTATAGATTTGACGCTAAGAAAACCATTGCTGTCCATAATCGCTATGCCCAAAGAACCCAAGCCATGACTAATTCTTCCAAATCCGGCGCGCCCTTTTTGCCCCCTGCACAACTTTCATGGATAAAAAATGCTGCCATATTTTAATACTCGCCTTGCTTCCCGTCAACGGTAAGTTTTGCAAATATTTTCTCCTGTACTTTGGCTTCTACTCATTCGGGGAACACGATGGCAGGTTTAGTATCGAGGATCCTTGTCAGGCAAATCTTTCAATTACGCTCCTGTTCGGCAAATCCAAAGAATACCATTTAATAAAGAGCAACCACCACCCGCTGCCCTACCGGAAATCTTTTTAAGTGGTAAATTGGAATTAATAATTGGCCTTACTAAGGTCCATTGGTCATTTGCTATACCCATGAACGCCAAATTTCAAAATCAAATATCACCTTCAAATAACCGGATTCACCCTATTTCACCCTATTATAAAAGCACTAAAGAACAAAAGGCATACCTGCTGCTAAAGCATTATAAACGCAAACCCAGCTACTTACAAAATAATCCTACAATAAGGCGACTATTTGCTTCCTGAAAACCAAAGCTAATGAGGTATTTGTTTGGCAACTTTTCTTGATCTTTCTATACTGCCCGGATACAGATACTTGCCGATCTCATCACCGGTTTTTGCTTGTTCTACCGGAATACGATAGTCTTCCGCAAAGGCATCATGCCGGATGCCGGTGATTTGCCAGCTTACTTCCACATTGGGTTTGTCGGTAAGTATAGCAAATTGATTGTCTTTTAGTTTTTCAGAAACAATAGCCTGCGAAAAAGTACCCATAACAGTTAACTGATATCTGAAGTCCTTATTCAAGGACTCAAACCATTCGGGCATTTCTACTACTGCTTCGCCTTTGTCGTTGGTGGTGATATTCCCATTGTACACATTCATCATGTCGGGGCTTTCCACAAAACTATGGTAGAGGTATTTGTTTTCCGGATCGAGTGGATGGTCAATTTTAAACGAGCCGCCGCCTTTCGACATCGTGCCGATTACAGCAAGATTGCCGGGTATGGAAATATTCCCGCTTTTAAAAACGACCATGGCATCCTTACGGGCAACTGTACTTGTTCCAACGCCAATGGTAAATACACGGTCTCCGGTATTTATATTATCTGCATCATTGGCAGTATATGTGGTGGCAAAATTACCAATCGTCAGCTCCCCGGCAGAGGGAGCAAAATTGCTTTGTCCCATGGCCACCGCATTTTTTCCGCCCACGTTATTAAACAATCCCATAGCAAAAGCCTGATCATTAGTTACCGTATTGGAAAATCCAAATACAGAAGAGTGATTGCCACTTGTCTGATTACCTCTGCCCGCTGCAAAGGTTCCAAATCCGCCGGCAGTGTTTTCTAAACCGATGGCAACAGAGTTGTTTCCTGTAAGGGTATTGGACTGCCCAATGCTGATGGAGCCTGGTGCCTGCACCTTGTTCGAAGTACCCACAGCAAACCCTCCAAACCCGCTTACTATATTGAAATTTCCTAAAGCTACCCCATTGGGTGCTGTAACGGTATCAGAAATCCCAATGGCAATACCACGATTGGCGGTTACAAGATTATTTAATCCAAGCACTAACACATCGCTATTCAGCGCTTTGTTATTCTGTCCTATAGCAACAGAAGAAAAACCTGTAACAGTATCCCGCAATCCAACAGATACACTATAATCTCCGGTTGCTTCAGAAAAATGTCCCATAGCAAGCGAGGAAAACCCCGCACTTCTGTTTCGCCTGCCTATAGCTACTGCATAGGGTTCATTTTCCGCTACATTTTCGGCACCAAGAGCCACACTATGATTGCTTTTAGCAATAGCATTAAAACCACCGGCTATACTATAAAGCCCTACATTGGCGTCGTCCCATTGGCTTCCATTTACGTAGCCGGCCCGGAAAGCAGCCTTTCGCGGATTAAAAAACATTTTTGAAGCAAGACCACCGAATTCGATTGCCGGCCCGTTGTTTATATCTCCTGAAATTAAAAAATTACCTCCTTCTAAGTGGAGCAAGGCATTGGGGTTGGTCAATCCTATACCTACCTGTCCATTAGAATTAATACGCATTAATTCCCGGAAATTATTTTCGTCGGTTACAAACCTTAGTGGTCCGCCGGTAGACCATAATAAAAAGGGGGACGGATCATTTTGGGTGCCGGGAAAAAACACCATCCGTCGGGATATATCTGAATTACTTATAGACAACTTTGCATCCACATCTACCCCACTGCTTCTGATGTCTAACAACTCCATTGGGTCGTTTGTACCGATACCAACATTTTGTGCCTCAGCACCATTTGCAAAAAAAACCGAAACAAAGAAGACTCCAATAGCCTTTCTGAATGCTGCCAAATACATTTTTCGCATAACCTTTCATTTTTTTTAGTGAAGGCAGGTCCTAAAAATTGAAATGAATAAAACCGGATACAGGCAATTTTTAACCACAAGCAAATACAACCGGATGAATGAAGAACCAACCAATTGGGATAAGGTAATAGATATATACCTAAGAAACAAGATTTGTTAAGAATTTTATAACGCCCCTACCCTTTTTATATATAAATTCTGAAAGGTCAATAAATCAGAAAATGGAAATACAGGAGATTCAATGAAAATCTATCTTAAAATCAAACATTGAGCTTGCATTCCCGAAGCTGCTAAAAGTGAATGAAATTGAAAGAAAGCAAAGAGGGTTAAAACGGATTGAAAGAAAGCATTCATAACATTGAAAACAATCAGGAGAGGATAAGTTTACCAGAATAGCTAGGAGTAGCTGAAATATGCAAGTATTGTATTTGAAGAACAAGCCAAGAGAAGAATTACCGAATCCTGATTAACAGGCTGTTTAAAAAAAGTGGAGATTTTGTCATTCATTAAGTTTTTGTATTACAAAAGGGATGCTTTACATCCCCTTTTGCATACCCAAACTTGTTGAATTAATCAGATCGAATTATTTAATCTCGTCATCGAAATTCTTTACAGTTTATTCCTTTTATTACCAAAATGCAAAAAGGGATTGAAGTGTATTCAATCCCTTTAAAAATCATCCAAGGGTTTTCAAAAACCAAAAGATGTTATCGAAATAAGTGGAGCTGCAGGGAGTCGAACCCTGGTCCAAACAAATTCGCCAAACGCTTTCTACATGTTTATTCCGGCATTGCTTGTCGGGAAATAACAGGAACCGGACAAACCGATCATCTCCTTAGCTGAATAATCTTAGGCAACAGGCACAGCCTACTGTTGCAGCAACTTGTTTTATTTTTGAGTCGGCGGCGGCACTTGGTAACAAATCAACCCGTACGGCGGCCCTAATGACTACATAATCACTGATTAGGCAGCCATGGCATACTGAGTATTGCCATTTGAGTTTTGAATATTCAGATTAAGGTGCTAATTATCCAACGCACCACATGCTTACACGTTCAAAGATCTTTGCTGTCAAAACCGGTCAGCCCCGGAACTATTTACTATTGAAGATTTTTGATTGAATATTGATTGAAAACAATTTTTTACCCCTATCAAAAAGTCAAATCTTAAACAGCCTCCAAAGTTATGATTATAAAATCATTCTGCTTCGTTAATTCAATAAAACCTATCGTTGATTACCAGAACGATGATCCCTCCTATCCAAAATCACAAGGCCAATCTGCAATAGGCAATGGGCAATTTGCAATACGCATTTTGCAATGTTCAATAGGCAACAGGCAATACGCAATGGGCAATACGCAATGGGCAATAGGCAATATGCAATTTGAAATATTCAATTTGCAATAGGCAATATGCAATACTCAATATGCAATTTGAAATATTCAATTTGCAATCTAAATTCTTTCTACCTTCCTCTCCCCCATCCAAAAAAGTCATTCCCATTTGCATAAAGCATCAGCCCGAGTAAAAGTACCATACCAACTACCTGTGCAACTTCCAGAAACTTTTGGCTTGGCTTGCGGCCTGTGATCATTTCCCCTAGCGTAAAGACAACATGTCCGCCGTCAAGGGCCGGAATCGGCAACATATTCATAAAAGCAAGGATGATGCTGAAAAAGGCCGTAATGTTCCAGAATCGTTCCCAGTTCCAGGTGGCAGGAAAAATGCTTCCCATACTTTTAAAACCACCAACGCCTTTGTATGCTCCTGTTTTAGGTTGAAAGATCAGTTTAAATTGATCGATATAAAAAGTCAGTTGCTCTACAGATAACCGGATACCACCCGGGATCGCTTCGAAAAAACCATACTTCTTTGTAGTTACCCGCAATACACCATAGGCTTCATAATCCTCAATGCTGTTGAGCGCTGCAAATCCAATCCTACCTTCTGCATTTACAGGAACCGATAACTGCATGGTGTCAGTTCCCCGCTTTACCAATAAATCAACCAACTTGTTTTTATTGGCTTCAATAGCCGGCTTCAATTCATCAAAAAACGGAGCGGGTTGATTGTTCACCGAAAGAATATAATCTCCTGCACGAATACCCGCCTGAAAAGCAGCCATGGATGAATCGGTTTCTTTTACCACACTTGGCACTCTCGGAACCAATAAAGGGGTGTTGCTTTTTTTCTTTTCTATCAGGGTTCCTATCAGATCGACCGGCATGGCAAGCTCCTGTACTTTTCCATCACGCTCCACCGTAAGCGTTGTACTCAAAATGATATTCTTGATCACATCGTTGTAATCATCAATCGGTTTTCCGTTAGCTGCAAGTATTTTATCCCCATCCTTTAAACCCAGTTCGTACATCACACTGTCTTGTATACTTATGCCATATTTTACGGAGTCGGCAGGCACTTTGGTTTCCCCGTAATACATCAGTATACCGGCATAAATGATAAAAGCCAGCAGGATGTTTACAGTAACCCCTCCAATCATAATGATCAGTCTCTGCCAGGCTGGTTTACTTCTGAATTCCCACGGTTGAGCAGGCGTATCCAACTGATTTTTATCCATACTCTCATCCACCATTCCGGCAATTTTTACATAACCACCCAATGGCAACCAACCTATCCCATATTCTGTATCACCTATTTTTTTCTTAAAAAGTGAGAAATAAGGGTCAAAAAATAAATAGAATTTTTCCACCCGGCATTTGAACCACCGCGCGGTAATATAATGTCCGAATTCATGAAGAATAACAAGGATAGACAAGGACAATAATAACTGGCCTGCCCGTACACCTACCACAGCCCAATCAATAGCTAAGAGTATCATTTGTATGTTTAAATTATCTTTTCTTTTTTATAAATGCATTCAATTCAAGCAAATTTGCAACGATTCCATCAAATATTTGGTTAATTATGACAGGAGGTCCGGTTTTAGCAGCTAAAATACATTTTGAGTTGCTTATAGTTTCACTACCGCTGCGGCAAACTCTCTTGCAGCAGCATCGCTTTCAAAATAATCTTCCAGCGTTGGTTTTTCAATAAAGGTCACTTTTTCCATGGCCTGTTCAACCACAGCCATCATATCCAGAAAACCAATCCGGTTATGTAAGAACGCCCAAACCGCAATTTCGTTAGCCGCATTCATAATACAGGGCAAATTTCCTCCTTTATGTAGTGCCTCTTTAGCAAGTGCGAGGTTTCGGAAGGTACGCAGGTCAGGTTCTTCAAACTGCAGCGTGTGGGCCTTTTTAAAATCAAAACGGGGGAAATCATTGGGTATCCGCTGTGGAAACGCCAAGGCATACTGAATCGGAAGCTTCATGTCCGGCAAACCCATTTGCGCTTTCAGGCTTCCATCCTGAAATTGCACCATGCTGTGAATGATGCTTTGGGGATGCACCACCACTTCAATCTGATCGGGCCGCAAACCAAATAACCACTTGGCTTCAATCATCTCAAGCCCCTTATTCATCAGCGTTGCGCTGTCAATGGTAATTTTTGCACCCATTGACCAATTGGGATGCTGCAAGGCATGATCCTTTTTTACATTTACCAGAAAATTGGGTTTTTTGCCCCTAAATGGTCCGCCGCTTGCTGTCAGTATGATTTTGTCAATTGGGTTGCGCATTTCGCCTACCAGACATTGAAAAATGGCAGAATGCTCACTATCTACCGGAATCATCGCTGCTCCCGAATCTTTGGCTTTCTGAACCATGATATCCCCGGCAACCACAAGGGTTTCTTTGTTAGCCAACGCTATCACTTTGCCTTTTTCAATAGCCTGAAGGGTTGGCTTAAGACCGGCATAACCCACAATTGCAGCCAGCATAATATCGTAGGTATCCATTGAAGCGGCTTCTTCCAAAGCGGACTCCCCACCGAAAACCTTGATATTGGTACCGGAAAGTGCTTTTTTTACTACCTCATATTTACTATCATCACTTACCACCACCACATTGGGATCAAATTCCAATGCCTGCTTTACCAGCAACTCATCCTGCGAATGTGCCGTCAATACTTCCACTGAAAACCGGTCGGGATTGGCCCGGATCACTTCCAGGGCCTGTGTTCCTATAGAACCGGTTGACCCAAATATTCCTATTCGCTTCACAATTTTTTCAATTTAATTCAACCTAAATAAAAACGCCGGTTTGCAAAAGACCATTCAAACCGGCGAAACAAGCGTCAGGCTTCATATGCTGCCAAACCAGTTACTACTTTGTTATCATTGTTCAACCGGGGTACCTTGTTCTGTCCGCCAAGCTTTCCCTCTGATTTAAGGTAAACCACAAAGCCTCCCTTCACTACTTTTCGTATTTGTAATTTCTTTAAAATATTCCCCCGGATCAGATCATCGTAATATACATTCTTTTCCCGCATTCTGTTGTCTAATTCC
>JBGSNV010000062.1:0-3431 GCA_041739485.1 Chitinophagaceae bacterium | reverse complement strand
TTATGAAGGAGTTTATCAGCCACAAACATGGCTGTTCTTTGCTTGTAGGTATGGGTAAAGGCAGCAAATGAAAACCAGGCTTCGTCCCAAAGGAAGATCAAATCCGGTTTGATAGCCAATAGTTCCGACATCACTTTTTCTACATTATACACAAGGCCGTCAAAGGTGCAATTGGTAAGTATCACCATTTTTACAGAATCTAAACGGCCAGCTTCTTTTAACTGTAAAAGTTTATCTTTTATCGTCTTAAGCGGAACAGCACCATACATAGAATATTTTTCCAGGGGATAAGAATCGAGGTACACCACATTGGCTCCTCCTAATACCATGGCATAGTGATGAGATTTATGACAATCTCTGTCTATCAAAACAAGGTCATCGGGTACGATCAATGATTGTAAAACAATTTTATTGGAAGTAGAGGTACCATTGGTTACAAAAAAGGTATGCTTTGATCCAAATGCCTTTGAAGCAAGTTGTTGCGCTTTTTTCAAAGGACCGGTAGGTTGCAGCAGAGAATCGAGCCCACCTGTGGTAGAAGATGTTTCCGCCAAAAATAAATTACGGCCATAAAACTCTCCGAAATCATCTATCCAATTGGATTTAAAAACAGAATTTCCCCTCGAAATCGGCATGGCATGAAAAACACCGGTTGGCCTTTTACTGTAATTAATTAAGGCGGTATAAAACGGGGTTTCAAATCGCTCTTTGATCCCCATTAAAATACTCAGGTGCAACTCCTGCACATCTTCTTTCCTATAAAAAATTCTGCTGAAGTTTTGAAGCGCACTATCCGAAAGCCCGTTTACCGGTGTGTCGGTTACATAATATAAATCGAGTTCCGGTCTTAGTTTTCGAATGGCTTCGGCGAGCATTACGCTAACAGATTTTCCGGAGCCGTCATCAAACTGATTATTCAGAATCTGTGAGACAAAGGGCTTAATAATGGGGTTCATGTTATTAGATTCGAATAACACGCCATACCGGATTACACAGGCCTGAATATTAGGATTGAATAATAAAGCAATCAGCGTATCCTGAAATGATTTGGCAAAAATGGCATTATAAACATATCCCTCTTTCTCTTCCCGGATATCCACAAGCTTATCTTTCATTTCCTGTTCTTCCCGGGCAGTCAACTTATCGGTAAATAAAACTTCAAAATACTTTTTATGATTCTTTTTCGAATGTTGGTTTTCATCTTTTTGATTGGCAAAGGAACCAAGATGGCTTGCCGCTTCCGGCCGATGTCTGTAGTCTTCGCTTACCAGCAACCTGTTTATATCCGCTACCATTTTCGAGAGCATCAAAAATTCATTCTGCGTTACCATAGTGCTCATATTACGGATGGCATCAATACCCGGAAAAGCATAGTACTGCTCAATCTTTTTAAGATTTTTCAGATTTTCGAGAATGGCGTTTTTTAATTCAATATCTTCTTTTTCAGACAACACTAATTGTTGAGTATCCAATTTTAAGGAGGACCAAACCTTCATACGAAACTGATTGACATTATAAAACTGATTGCTGTTGAATTTTCTTATTTATTTATTTTGTATCATATTTTTTTTAATTTGAATATTAGGATAACGGTAAGACCATTGACGCGCTTTCTGCTACATGACCCAACTCGGGGATATCGGTCTGCAAAACCTCTTTTATTTGCTGCAGATTCGTTTTTGTGGGTTTTATAAGCGGCCCCAATGATTGCAGGTAGGGAGTTTCTGTCCCTTGCTGATAAATATCAAACAGTATTTTCCGGTCTCTGAAACTCTTTAAAGGCTGCCCTAATCTCAGGACTCCGTTTTCGCGACTCCGGTGCACCCGTTCCATATCAATTTCAATAGGAATCATTTCTTCCCCGGTACTTGCCTGATATAATATTCTGCCATCAGGTCCGCAAACAATAGATCGTCCGGTGCCGCCATCTCCAAGGCCATTGATATCAAAAATGTAGCATTGATTGGTAGCTGCGGTTGCCTGCACGATAGCAAGTTCAATATCCCGGTCGATAGTACCGGTAAGGGTTGGGTGCAAAATCACTTCAACCCCTTTCACGGCCAAGGTTCTTGAGGTTTCCGGGAACCACATATCGTAGCAAATAGATAAACCGAAACGGCCAACCTCGGGAACATCAAAAAACAAAAATTCGTCCCCTCCTGTTACTCCTGTTTCATAAGGATAAAAAGGAAACATTTTATGATATCTTGCCACTACTTGTCCCTGCGGATTTATAACGCTTGCCGTTTTGTAAATATTCCCTTCTTTTTTTTCAAACATCGTCCCCGGAATTAACCAGATCCCATGTTTTTTTGCCAGATTACAAAACTCCCCTTCCTCAATATTTGGAAAGGGTTGTGCGTAAGCCGTCAACGGCCCGTGAGCACATAACTCGCTAAATACCACCATCTGAACCCAGGGATAAACAGATACCAATACTTCTATTTTGTGCTTCATCATCTCAACATTACTCCTTGCAGCAGATACATACATCTGCACACCTGCAATCGAAAAGTGTATCATATATTACTAATTATAAATTTTTTCTAATTCTTCTTCTATTATGTCTATTCCTTCATTTAAAAGGGCATCTGAAATGACCAAAGGGCTTAAAAGCCGGATCACATTTTTATAAGTTCCTGCACTGATCAGCAATAAACCCCTGCTAAAACAATTTTTTATTAGGGTGGAAACAAGCTCGGGATCAGGCTGATAAGGATCTCCGTTTTTTACAAATTCGATAGCCTGCATAGCCCCCAAACCACGAACATCGCCGATGCAGGGAAATTTATTTTTCATGATAGCAAAACGGCTCTCTACTATTTTACTAATTTTAATAGCTCTATCGTTCAAATTTTCCTTTTCCATAAACTCAATCGTGGCCATTGCAGCGGCACAACAAACCGGATTGCCGAGGTAGGTTCCTCCAATCGTTCCGGGGATAGCTGCATCCATGATCTCCTGCTTACCCATTACGGCGCCTATCGGCATACCGGAACCCATAGATTTGGCCCAGATAGAGATATCGGGTATCACATCATAATGCTCGTATGCGCCCCATTTACCGGTGCGGCAAAAGCCACTCTGCACTTCATCAAAAATTAAAACAATCCCATGCTGATCACAAAACCTGCGAAGCCCTTCCACATAACGTTTTGGTGCCACATTAAATCCGCCTTCCCCCTGCACCAACTCAATAATAACAGCTGCAATATTTTCGGGGGCAACCACACTATGCGTTGCCATTTCAAGCCTGTTTAATTCCTGATCTATGAAAGCATCCAAAGAAAGCCCTTTGCCAAAATGGTAATAATCCGGAAACTGCAACCGGTACACTTCCGGCGCAAAAGGACCGCAACCTGTTTTATAATTTATTTTAGAGGTAAGTGACATGGCCATCATGCTACGCCCATGAAAAGCCTCGGTAAAAC
>JBGSNV010000029.1:0-6489 GCA_041739485.1 Chitinophagaceae bacterium | reverse complement strand
AGTGGTAAAACAAACCGGTTTTTAAATCATCCGGTGCTAAGTAAAATTTCCACCCAAACTACTTTTTACCGGTTGGCCGATAAATTGAATAATTGGTGGGTAGCACAGATTGGGGGCTTGTATTTTTATGACCGGAAAAAGGACTCGCTGCATAAAATAACATTGGGAGTTATAAAAAATAATATTCAAACACAGGTAATTGCTACGGATAGCAGCGGCGATATTTATGCAGGTACAATGAATGGCCTGTATATCATATCACCATCTACACTCTCAGTAAAAAAATTCCTAAGTAAGAAGGAGGGTCTTACCAGTAATAATATTGTGGGTTTACTTTGCGACAAGCAAGGCATGGTATGGATATTAGGAAATATAGGTATTTCCAGATATAACCCATATACAAATGAACTTGTAAGTTTTGATGTAAGAGATGGGATTGAACAAAGCAACCACACGCTAGGTAATTTTTATATGGCACCTGATGGCGAAGTTTTTTTTACCAGTTCGGATGGGTTCAATTATTTTTTCCCTGAGAACATTAAATCGGTAAAAACTCCACTAAAGGTGATGCTGACCTCTATTGAGTTTACCGATACAACCTTTACCTCACCCGAAATTACCTCCTATCAATTACGCCACGACCAGAACAATATTTCTTTCTCCTTTTTTGCGGTAGATTTTCAATTTGGGCCATCCATTCAATATCGATACCAATTGCAGCAGTTTGATAACGGATTTATACATGCAGGAAAAGAAAGAACAGCCAGATATACCAACCTTCCGCCGGGTAAGTATCGTTTTATAGTGGAAGCATCCCTAAATGGCTATGACTGGTTTAGTATGCAAAGACCTGTAAGTATTGAAGTAGCTAAAGTATTTTGGAAAACCATTTGGTTTATACTTGGATTATCGGGGGCTTTGTGTGGAATACTATTTTTAATTTATTCAAATCGTATTAAAAAAATTAAGCGGGAAGAGGCACTGAAAAGGGACTTTGAAAATCAATTGGCGCAGGTAAGGATGAACCTGTTGCGTACGCAAATGAATCCCCACTTTTTGTTTAACAGCCTCAACAGTATTAATAGTTTTATTCTTAAGAATGACCGGCAGAACGCTTCAGGATATCTTACCAAGTTTAGCCGCCTTATGAGGCTCATACTGGAGAATAGCCGAAATGAATGGGTATCCTTAGAAAGCGAATTAAAAGCAATTGAGTTATATGTGCAACTTGAAGCATTGAGGTTTAATGACTCTTTTAGTTATGATATAAACACTGAAAAATCTATCATTACAGAACAAATTATTTTGCCTCCAATGCTTATACAGCCCTATATTGAAAATGCTATCTGGCATGGTTTGATGTATAGGAAAAATCCGGGTGGCCTGCTATCTGTTCATATTAAAGACCGCAATAATGAAATTGAAATTTGTATTACCGACAATGGTGTGGGCAGGGCCGCTGCTGACTTACTAAAAAGTAAATCGGCTTTGCAAAACAAAAGCTATGGTATGAAAATAACAACAGAACGAATGAGGGTTGTAAACATGGCTTATAAGATAAATGCTAGGGCGGATGTGATTGATTTGTACAATGAAGAAGGAGTGCCAACAGGCACTAAAGTGTTGCTGACAATTAATAGAATTTCAAACAAAAATGAGAACTGATATGAAAGCTATCATTGTGGATGATGAGTTGCACTGCAGGGAGGTATTGAGTATGATGCTTGAAATGTACTGTCCGGAGGTAACATTGTTGCAGGAATGTGAAGATGGATATGTTGCCTTAAATGCTATCAAAATCCATAAACCTGACATTGTTTTTATGGATATTGAAATGCCTGGTATGAATGCATTTGACACACTCCAAAAAGTAAATGAAATTAATTTTCATATTATTTTTACAACCGCGTACGACCAATACGCTATTAAAGCTATAAAGTTTAGTGCCCTTGACTATTTGCTTAAACCTATAGATGCAGAAGAGCTTAAGGCAGCTATTCAAAAGGCAACTGAACCTTTGCAACCGGCAATACCATTACAATTGCAGCAATTGCAACATAGTTTACAAAACCCGGTGAATGAATTTAAGTTAATGATTTCTTCAAGTGAAGGTTCTTATTTTGTTCCTACGCCTGATATTATTTATGCGGAGGGTCATAGTAATTATACCCATTTTCACCTAACCAGGGGACGAAAGCTCATTGCTAGCAGAACTTTACTTGAATTTGAAAACCTGCTTTTAGATCACGGCTTCCTTAGAGTTCATAAATCTAATCTTGTAAATATTCATTATGTAGAACGGTTCATTAGTAAAAATGGAACCTTACTTATGAAAGATGGGATTGAGGTTGAAGTAAGCAGACGCAGAAAAGAAGAGGTGTTGAATGCTATTTTCAAAAAATATTAAAGCAGTCTGTCGGCTGCCAATTTGAAATATTTAGTCATTCTGCAAAAAGCTGATTTTCGGGTTTTTAAAAACCAAATCGGGTTGCCGGATTTGATGCTTTTGTTGGCCATCATCTCTTCTTACCAATGGCTTTTACCTGCTCCTTTCGATGGTTTCGGCCATTCTTGAACTGTATATTAAAGCAGCCCCTTAGTTCCTTCCTTTCCACTAAATTTATTTTGTTGTAATAATAATATGATTGGGCTGAATAACGTAAGCATACAAAAAAAGTAGATATAGCTTTCGAATCTTTAAATGTATATCTGGCGTACATTTGAGGTCAATTAATACCAATGAGTAAAAAATTACTTTTACTGTGGGTCGAAAATAACGTTGAAAGTTGGTAAAGTTGGGGCTTTATCATCCCCCCCTACACCTATACCGCCACCCAACTCAGCACCAATTCCTCCCACATTTTGAAGTGCAGTTTGAGCCCGATCGGTTTATCCCGGGTAAAGAGCGCTTCAATCATGCCTTCCTGATTTTTTTCGTCGGTATAGGCAAGGTCGGCAATTTGCAAATGCCGGATAAAATCAATCTCCCCATGACTGTACCATTTGTACATCGCTTCTTTTACGCTCCAGAATACGGTTCCCATCCGCACCAATTGTTCGGTGGAATGCGGTACAATCAGCTGCCGCTCTTTATCGCTCAAAAACTTCTTCATGATCCGCAGAATACGCTCGGTAGGTTCTTCCACATCAATCCCTACCCTTTTTACATCACTTACGATAGCAGCCGCATAGGCGCCGCAATGTGAGATGCTGAAATGATACGGATCCTCGGGCAGATATGGCTTGTGGGTATCCGCAATCTGTATCAGCCGGATAGGGAAATCCGGTACCAAATGCTGCAGCAAATAGCGGCCCGCAAGATGTTGCAATTGTTTGGCCGGATGGGTAATATTCCGGCTCAAAGGAACCTTTTCCCGAAAAAATTCGTCCGGTTCTGTGATATGCCAAACCGCAAGTTTGGTGCTTTGGTCAATAGTTTGTGTATAAAATAGTGGCATATTAAAAAAACAGGTTGCAAATTGCAGGATATCTTTTTTGTTGCATCCTGAGGGTGGAAAATACAACCAAATTGACTTGAAAGCTACATATGAAGTAAATAAACTGAAATTTTATCCATGATTTTAAGCGATACAAGAATATTCGAGGAAATAGAAAAAGGAACCATTAAAATTGCTCCCTATGATCCCGCATGTGTGGGCAGCAATAGTTACGATGTTCATTTAGGAGGTACCCTTGCTACTTATCGGGATCATATTCTCGATGCAAAGCGACACAATCAGATTGAAACCTTTGAAATACCCGACGAAGGTTTTGTGCTGTATCCGCATGTATTTTACCTGGGGGTAACCCTCGAATATACCGAAACCCATGCCCATGTACCCTTTCTGGAAGGGAAGTCAAGTACCGGCAGGCTTGGGATTGACATCCACGCTACGGCAGGCAAGGGAGACGTAGGCTTCTGTGGCCACTGGACGCTTGAGATCTCCGTGAAGCAGCCTGTAAAGGTGTACAAAGGTATGCCTGTGGGGCAATTGATCTACTTTCCGGTAGAGGGAGTAATCGGGGTAAGCTACAACAACAAAAGCCACGCCAAATATGGCAATCAACCCAACAGACCGGTTGAAAGCATGATGTGGAAGAACAAGTTTTAAGAACCAATACCAACTGCGCAAAAAGCCGCCCTGCTCCGGAACTGTCTGAGAAAACAGCAAAGGAAACAGGGCGGTTTCTTATTTACCCTATTAAATGGCGATCAAAAATATACTTATCTCCGGCCGGGTCTTGGCTTGGGTAGTTCTTTACGGGGCAATTTTTCATCGCGCTGTGCCGCATTGTACACAAAAGCAGCTACAATGGTAGCGGCCTGCTTCAGGTCTTCCGGAATCAGGTGATCGTAACTGTCCATATTGGTATGATGCGTCCGCGTATTGTACTCAATCCCGTCCTGAATAAACTGAAAACCCGGAATGCCCACGGCATCAAAAGATTGGTGGTCGGTTCCTCCGGTATTATTTACCGTTACCGTTTTGGCATCCAAATCTTCGAAAGGCTTCAACCATTCCTGAAATATGGGCATGATATCCTTGTTACCCTGTGTATAAATACCCCGGATTTTTCCGGTACCATTATCGAGGTTAAAGTAAGCAGTAACCTTATCGTGCATCGGTAACAGTTTCATATCGGCAGGATCAGCAAGATTACTTTTTACCCAGTTACGGCTTCCGTACAGTCCTTGTTCTTCGCCACTCCAAAGTGCAATCTTAATGGTGCGGCGGGGCTGTAATCCCGCTGCTTTTAAAATCCGGACGGCTTCTATCATCACCGATGTACCCGCTGCATTATCGGTTGCACCGGTACTTCCCTGCCAGCTATCCATGTGGGCGCCAAGCATCACTACTTCGTCTTTCAGCTTCGGATCTGTACCTGGTATTTCAGCAAGTACATTGTAGCCATTCATATCGTCGGTCATAGTGCGGGTGCGTACTTCTGCTTCCATGGTAACCGGAATGCCGGCGTTAATCAGCCGTTGCATGCGCAGGTATTCATCTGAACTGATGACCACATTAGCCGGAGCATCGGGTGAACCGGGCTGATAAGATCCGCCACCCTGCACAAATATCGTTCCGTCGTTTCCCCGGGCACTCATGCTCAGGATCAGGGCAGGCTCTTCCTTATCAATCAGTGCCATTACCCGGCGCTGTAAATTCATTCTTTGAAAACGCTGCGCCATATCCGGTCCGATTCTGAAATCAGGATTGCTGCGGATAACAGGCTCAGATTTAGCCATTTTATCGAGGGTTTCCTCATCGTAGCGGCTGCCATCCGCTGTAAAAGAAGGGCTCAGCGTATCAAACATTTCCAACATCACAATTTTACCCTTCAACTTTCCTTCGTAGTCGGCTTTAAAAGTGGTGCTGTCCTGCGCTTTAACCAGAATGACTTCCTGGCTGATGCTTCCCGGTGTACTGCTTGTCCAAACCTTTGGCATGGCAATAATAGGCGTGTAATAGGGTGCTTTCATGGCCACATAACACTTTTCCATTTCCCAGCCTTTCCCAAACTCGCCCCAGGCTTCAAGTCTTGCGTTTTTCAACCCAATATCGGTAAGCGTAGCCTTGGCCCAGTTGGCAGCCCGCATAAAACCCGGACTTACCGTTAATCTTGGTCCGCTTGCATCTGTCAGCCGAAAGGCATATTCCATCACTTTGGAATTTTCAAGCCCTTCTTTTCTGATTTTACTGATTACTTCCGCCGAAAGTGATTTTTCTTCCGGATTTGGCTTTTTACCCGGCCCTGCCATCACTGTGGTGAGCAGACCCGAAAAAAGTACAAGTGCAATAATTCTTTTCATGTTTGGTTTCATTTTTGCAGATTGATTAAAAAAGGATAGTCATTAAAAATTTATAGGAGAACTTTTGTGTTTCAACTAAAAATGGAGGACGGCTGTTAAATTAAGGCAAATAATTAAACTCTCAACAGAATAGACGTCTATTCCTGCGAAAGTTTGCTTTTATTGGCATCGAATTAATGCAACCCATTTGCAAGAAAATACATGGTAAAAGACTATTACAAAATATTGGAACTCGAGCCGAACGCGGATGAGGTCACTATAAAAAGACAATTCAGAAAACTTGCGATGCGCTTTCATCCGGATGTGAATCAGGAATTGCTGCATGCAGATGCCTGGTACCGCGAAATTCAGGAAGCTTATCAAATACTGAATGACCCTATTTCCAAAGCTCAATATCACGAACAACGATGGTTATTGAAAAGCCAGGGGAAACCCTTCACCGAAATATTCCCTTTAAGTCCTGATTACATTTCAAAACGGGTACATGCATTTGCCATTTCTGTTCAACAAATGGATCATTTTCGCATGGACCACAGGGCTTTGCAAAAACAAATACTCGATCTTGTAAATGACGATGTGCTCAGCGCGCTTTCCTTTTATAAAGAAAAAGACTATAATAAAAAGATTCTTCATGATCTTCTGCGATCTATGGAACCGCTCGAATATCCGCATATTGC
>JBGSNV010000392.1:0-9842 GCA_041739485.1 Chitinophagaceae bacterium | reverse complement strand
ATCAGCCAGTTATCTGCTTCATCAGAAAAGGTGATTTTGATTTCAGGAGGAATTCCTGTTTTTGAATACTTCAAGGCATTATCCAAAAGACAATGCATCGTTTGAATAAATGGCGTTTTATAACCATCCATCAAAGGCATGGGATCCATTTCAATAATGGCTTTTTTTTCTTTAATCATTTTTCTTCTGAGAAGACAGTATTCTTCCAGAATCAGGGTTGAATCAAGTGATTCTTTTTGATCCTGCAATTTGCCTGCCCTTGAATATTCCAGCAAATCGAGAATAATTTGTTTCATACGTTTTGCACCATCTACTGCAAAATGAATGTATTGAATCGCTTTTTCATCCAATTTATCCTTATATTTTCGTTCCAGTTGATTTAGAAAGCTACTGATCATTCGGAGCGGTTCCTGCAAATCGTGGGATGCAATAAAGGCAAATTGTTCTAACTGCTCATTGGATATTTCCAATTCATTGGCATACTTTTTCAGCGAGTTATTTAGGGCCAACAAATCTTTTTCATGATTTTTGCGGTAGCTGATATCGGTGATCGCTCCTACCATTCTAATGGGTTTGCCTGATGAATTCCGGATGATAATTCCCCGATCGAACAGGGTTTTAATGTCCTCGTTTTTATGCAGTATTCTATATTCCTGTTCCCACTTGGTGCAATTTTTATCTGCAAGTGCCTGTTCCAGACTTTTCTGTATGCCCTTTAAATCACCAGGATGAAAACTGTCCTGCCAAAACTGATCCTCTGTAAGTATAGTAGCTACTTTATAGCCAAAAAGTTCATCAAATCCTTTGCTTCGGTGATAAAGGTTTTTGGCCATATCCCAGTCCCAGATAGAATCATTGGTAGCTTCTACTACTTTTTCAAACCGTTCATTGGCTCTTTGAATGCGAAGATCTGTTTCTTTACGTAAGGTAATATCTCTGAAAAATACAGATAAACCCTCTTCGGTTGGGTGGACATTAACCTCAAACCAGGCTCCGAAATAATCTTCAAAAGAAACAGCCTCACCGGTTTCAATTACATAGAGGTACTGCATATGAGAAGGCAAGCCTATTGCATCCGGGAATACCTCAAAGAGATTTTTGCCGATGATCGCTTCCCTCGGCATTTTCATTAGGTCTTCGGCTACTTTGTTCCAATAGGAAACAATGAAATTGCGATCCATGGTAAAAAAAGCATCTCCGATACTTTCCAGGATGCGGTTTTTTTCCTCATAAGCTTTCAACAAATCCTCTGCAGCCCTTTTCCGTTCGTCAATATTTTTAAAATAGGCCGAAACGCCACCTTGTGAAGGATAGCTGTTGATTTCATACCAGGAGCTATCTCCGGGGAAATAATATTCAAAACTTTGAGGTTTACCCTGTTGAACAACATGCTGATAAATGGATTCTAGTTCTGTTCCTTTAGCGGCTGGAAAAACCTCCCAAATATTAGTGCCTAAAACATCTTCTGCCTTTTTATTCAACAGGCTTTCCGCCTCCTTATTAAAATACGTAAAGTTCCAGTTTTTATCTACCGCATAAAAAGCATCCGAAATACTCGTAAGGATCTCGGACATTTGCAATTCCATGATTTTCCGGTTATGGATATCCTGAATGCTTCCAAAAATACGGAGACATTTTCCATTTACGAACTCAGCTTCTCCCACTACCCTTACCCATCGTTCCTTGTTGGTTTGGGTAATCAGAACCGCTTCGAAATCAATTGGTTTTCCGGAAGCGATGCATTGCTTTAAACTTTCAGTTATCTGCTCTTTAAAGTCGGGTCTATAATAAGAAATAGCCTCTTCAATTGATGGAGCATTTGATGATGAAATTTCATGAATTTCCAAAGTCATTTTTGACCATGATAATTTATTTTGATCTGGTATTACTTCCCAGCTACCTACCCGCGCCAATTGGATCGCATCCTTAAGCAGTTGTTCTGTTTTTCTTTGTTCTGTTACATCTCTTTCAATGGCAATCCAATGGGTAAACCAACCGTTTTCATCTGCCACCGGGCTCACCGAAAAGTTGATCCAGAATGCATCCCCATTTTTTTTGTAATTGATTGTGGTAATCTCATAAGGCTCCCAGTTTCGGAGAGCATTGCTCAGCTTCTTTAGTTCTTCGGTATCTGATCCGGGTCCCTGCAACATGCGGGGTGTTTTACCAATCACTTCTTCAGTAGTATAGCCAGTCATTTTTGTAAAGGCCTTGTTTACATACAGAATCTTTGGACCCGGCTGATCAAAGGGCTCCGCTTCTGTAATTAAAACCGCATCGTTGGTATTGGTAACCACACTTTCTAATAATTTCAGATGCTGTTCTTCTTCTTTGCGCTCTGTAATATCCCTGAAATTATCTACAATGCCTTGTATTTCGGGATCATGCAGCATATTGGTAATGGTAGCCTCCAGCCATCGCCAGCTTCCATCTTTGTGTTTCGTTCTCGAAGTATATCCTTTAATGGGTATTCCGGGATTGGAAAGAACTTCTTCCATTTTTTTGATCACTCCTTCCTGATCTTTTGGATGAATTATTTCGAAGAGATTCAGTTGCAGCGCTTCTTCTTCGGAGTAGCCCAACACGTTTGTTATGGAGGGGGAGGCATATGTGGGGTTGCCATCGGCACCCAGAATCACAACGGCATCGGCTCCGTTCTCAATTAAAATCCGGTATCTTTTTTCGTTTTTGAGAAGTTGAAGCGCTGCGTTTTTCTTTTCTGTAATATTCTGTACGGTGCCTTCAAAAGCAATAGCTTGACCATGCAAATCGTACACGAGTCTCCCCAGTTCATGCACCCACCGGATAGAGCCATCCGGTAAAAGAATCCGATGCTCATGATTGAGTTCCTGTTTCCCGGTATAGGCAGTATCCTTTGCATTTTGAAGGGCTTCCCGGTCATCAGGATGTACGGTTTCCAAAAAATTTTCAAAATTCAAGGGGTATGCTTCCCGTTTGCGTTCCCAGATTTCATATACTTCGTCAGACCATTGTAGATTTTGACCTTCCAAGGCTAATTTCCAGTAACTCAGTCTTGCAATGGAAGAAGCTGTTTTAAGTTTTGTTTCAGAATTATTCAGCGCTTCTATAAGATTTTCTCTTTCGGTTACATCATGGCAAACCACAATCATAGCTGCTTTTTCCAGAAAGGTTACGGCATGTCCGTAAATATCCATTTTTATAGGATGTCCGTCTTTCTTTTGATGGATGAATATCCCAAAGGAAACTGAACCATTATCTTCATCGGCCTTTGGGTTTAACTCTGCCCATTCCTGTTTTGTTTCAGGCGGGTAAAGATCGAAGATTGTCATTGATAAAAACTCTGAAACGGAATACCCATAGTGCCTTACAGCCGTTTCGTTTACATCCAGGATTTTATAGGTTTCCAAATCGTAAATCCACTTAGGAAGCGGACTTCGGTTGAATAGCATCTGATATTGTTCCTGCGATTTTTTTAAAATATTTTCCTGCTCAACCCTTTCTGTTACATCCCTCGAATTGGTAACAATGCCCATAATATCCGGATTGTCCAGCATATTGGTTACAAAGGTTTCAATCCATCTCCAATCCCCCTGATGGTTTTTAAATCTAAAAGGTTCAATCTTAATTTCATTTTGGGTGGCAATCTGACCAAAGCGTTCAAATACCCATTCCTTATCTTCTGCATGAATGAAATCAAAAGTATTTTTTCCAATAAATTCTTCAGGGCTTATCCCTAAAATAGCAATAGATGTGGTACTGACAAATTGATAATTGCCTGCAAGGTCCAAAACACCAATCAGATCAGATCCGTTTTGAATCAAGGCTTTGAAGCGATTCTCTATGGCTTTTTCGGTTACAAGTATTTTATTTTTTTCTGTAACATCTCTTGCAACACAATACATAATTCCAGACTCGAAATCCCATCGGGCTGACCAGGCAATAGACACAAGACTGCCATCCTTTTTTCGATAACGGTTTTCAAAAGTGGTGGTATCCATACCCGACATAATGGATTGCGCTGCCATCTCTGTTTTTGGGATATCTTCTTTAAAAACAAGATCCAAATAGGGGTTTCCCTCAAGTTCTTCAGGTTCATAGCCCCAAACTGATGCTGAAGCAGCATTTACTTTCACAAACCGGCCCTCCTCATCAATCGTACAGATTACATCGAGGGAAGCATTCATCATTTTCAACTTTTCTTCCTCGTTCGATTTTTGGGTGGTAATATCAGTTCCATGGCAAACCACCATTTGTATTTTGCCTTCAGGGTCTGGCAAGGGGGAGAACTGTACAAGAACAAATTTTTTTTTCTGCGTTTCAGGGTCAAAATACTCGTCTTCTATCTCATGAATAATACCGGTAAAAGCTTTTTCATAATACCTTTTCCAGGTTGTTTTATAGGAACTCCATTGCTCCTCCTGTATCAGTTTATCGCCCGGCTTAATTGCCTCCCCGGTCATTGTCTTAATTAAATTCAAAAAGGCTTTATTCCCATAGACCAAATAATAATTTTCATCTACGGTCCAGTATAAATCGTTTGTACTGTCAATAATAGATTCAAAGGGAATTTTCATATTAATCATTTACGTTCCTAATTTTATGGCTCCTTTGAATAATAGTTTACAGATTAAATATATAAGTAAAGGGAAAGTTACTGTCTTTTAAGTTCAATAATATATTTTAATCATTATTTTAAACCCAAATGCCTTTGGAGCAAAAAATCGGATGTTTAAACATTGGTTTGATTGCTTCAACTTTGAAAGAAAAATCTTTTAATAAAACGACTTTGATTGCATTTTATGCAGATTATTGTTTCATTTTTTTTTAAAAAAATGGGTGTTTTTATGAAACAGAATTAATCGTGCTTGTATATTTATTTTGAACCTCACACCATGATCTATCCTAATAAAAATGGAGCTTGTCTTAAAGTCTGAAAAAAGGGTGGTTTTTCTGAATGTTTTGCTTACCCTAAGGTCTCTTTTTTCTTTACTACGTAAGAAAATCCATCGTCTTCTCTTTTTTCTTTTGCTTTGCAGTATGGAAAATGCTACCCTTCTTGCCGAGCGGATGCGTCCCCTTCATTTAGAGGATATCATCGGGCAGGAACATATAACCGCGCCGGAATCTATATTAAGCAGGGGGCTGCAACAAAAAAAGCTCCCGAGTATGATTCTTTGGGGTCCACCGGGCGTTGGGAAAACAACGCTTGCTATGGTGCTTTCCCGGGAATTGGGCAGCCCTTTTTTTCAGTTAAGTGCTATCCGGGCCGGGGTAAAAGAAATTCGTGAAATTATTGATGTAGCTGAAAAATTGGGGAATGCGTTGCTGTTTATCGATGAAATTCACCGGTTTAATAAAGGGCAACAAGATGCCTTGCTTGGGGCCGTGGAAAAAGGAACGCTTACGCTCATTGGAGCCACTACCGAAAATCCCTCTTTCGAGGTAAACGGGGCCTTGCTCAGCCGATGCCAGGTATTTGTGCTGAAATCGCTTGATGAAACGGAGCTCGATCTGCTTTTGCAAAAAGCCATAGAAAAGGATGATTGGCTGCATAAGCAGCAGGTCGTACTGCAGGAAACCGAAGCCATAAAAAGAATGAGTGGGGGAGATGCCCGAAAACTCCTGAATTTGCTTGAGCTTACGGTGCAGTTTTTGGGTGCGGAAAAGCAAACAGGGAATCGGATTATAACAGATGAGGCAGTCATGCAGGCCGCACAAAGCCGGGTGGCACTTTACGATAAATCGGGCGAGCAGCATTATGACATCATTTCTGCCTTCATAAAAAGTATCCGGGGAAGCGATCCAAACGGTGCTGTTTATTGGCTTGCAAGAATGATAGCCGGGGGAGAGGATATCGAATTTATTGCAAGGCGGTTGGTTATACTGGCAAGTGAGGATATTGGCAATGCGAATCCAACGGCATTGGTAATGGCCAATGCCTGTTTTGATGCTGTAAAAAAGATCGGATACCCCGAGGGACGGATTGTACTCAGCCAATGTGTGACCTATATGGCATCAAGCCCCAAAAGCAACGCTTCCTATATGGCTATAGAAGAGGCATTGCAACTCGTACAGAAGCATGGAGACCTGCCGGTACCTTTGCATATTCGCAATGCCCCCACCGGATTGATGAAAAAACTGGGGTATGGAAAGGATTATCAGTACAGTCATCAGGGAACGGGCAATTTTCTGGAACAGGAATACCTTCCTGACCAACTCAAAGGCACCACTTTGTACAACCCGGGTAAGAATGCCCGGGAAGAAGAATTAAGAAGATTTTTAAAAGACCGCTGGAAAGGAAAATATGGATACTAATCAATTGCCGGAATGGCATTTTAAATCTTTTAATGCCCTCACCAATCAGGAATTATATGATTTACTAACCCTTCGTAGCAGGGTTTTTGTGGTAGAACAAAACTGTGTTTTTCTGGATATGGATGGTTTAGATGCCCAAAGCCATCATTTGTTTGGTTATGCAGACGGAGTTCTGATTGCGTATACCCGCATTTTACCCAAAGGGCTTGCCTATGCTGAATATCCAAGTATAGGACGGGTGGTTACGGCACCCGAAGTGCGTAGAAAAGCCTATGGTTTTGCCCTGATGCAGGAATCGATCAAACGATTAGAAAGTCTTTATGGAGTTTCCCCCATCAAAATCGGAGCGCAATTATATCTGAAAAAATTTTATGAATCATTGGGTTTTCAGCAATCCGGTCCGGTTTATCCTGAAGATGGGATTGATCATATTCCTATGGTCAGACCCTGATGAACCGGTTTATTCCATGGATATATTTCCGGTTTTTCCGATCAGGGACACCCTTCAATCGAGGTCAAAACTTTCATGGGGAGCGGGTATCTCTACATTGTTGTAGCCCTTACGGATTAAGCGATCGGCGAAATTCTGCTGTACTTTGTACTCTCCGTGTACCAGAAACAGCTTTTTTATTTTGGAGCGCTCCTGACATTCGAGCCATTGCAATAAGTCGTCGTAATCGGCATGCGCACTCATACTATCCATTTCGGCTATTTCTGCGTGTATTTCGTGGGGAGTACCAAAAATATTGACTTCGGTTGGGCGTCGTTTTAATCTTCCGGCAAGTGATCTTGGTTCCGCATAGCCCACCATCAAAATGGTATTGCGGCTGTTTTCGATGTTGTTGCTTATATGGTGTTTGATGCGTCCCGCTTCGGCCATGCCACTTGCACTGATGATTACACAAGGTTCGCGGCGGTAATTCAGTTGCTTGCTTTCTTCTACCGATTTGGTAAACCGCATGCCTTTAAAATTGAAGGGGTCGCTGTCCTGTTTTAGAATTTCCTGAACCTTTCCATTAAAGTTTTCTTTATGTGATTTTACCACTTTGGTTACTTCAGTGCTGAGCGGACTGTCTACAATGTAGTCGGTATCGGGCAACCGGTTTTCAAGTTCAAGTTGATTGAGGAAAAATAAAAGTTCCTGCGTTCTGCCTACACTAAATGCGGGAATAATCAGTTTGCCTTTTTTTTGAATACAGGTTCTTTCAATCCAGTGCAGCAGGGTTTCCATCGAAGATTTCATGGCCGGATGCAACTTATCGCCATAAGTACTTTCCATCACAATATAATCCGCCTTGGGAAAGGTTTCCGGAGCGCGTAGAATGGCGTCATGATATCTTCCAACATCACCACTAAAGCTGAGATGAATGGTTTTTCCGGCTTCGGTTATCTGCAAATGCACACAGGCACTCCCGATGATATGTCCGGCGTCGGTAAACATACAACGAACACCGTCTGTTACGTCAAACCTTTCTCCGTATTCCCGATCCTCAAGCAGCGCACAGGCAGCTAAAGCATCCTTCTCGCTGTAAAGGGGTTGTATTAATGGTTTGCCTTCTCCCGACCGGCGTTTATTCATGTATTTGGCTTCATTTTCCTGAATACCAGCGCTGTCTTCAAGCATCAGCGTCGCAAGATCTTTGGTGGCGGGGGTACAGTAAATCGGTTTTAAAAGCCCTTCTTTTACCAGCAAAGGCAACAGGCCGCTGTGATCGATATGTGCATGGCTTAGGATCACTGCATCAAGCACAGGGGCATCAAATCCGAGGTCTCGGTTCAGTCCGTCAGTTTCTTTGCCAAGGCCCTGAAACATACCACAATCAAGAAGGATATTTTTTCCATTATCAAGCGTAAGAAGATGCTTTGAACCGGTAACAGTTCGGGCGGCACCATGAAAAGTAATTTTCATTGACAAGTAAATTTAATTTTTATTAAGCAGGGGCGTTCAGCCTGTAAAACAAGGCAGCCTTTCCCGCAATTAAGGGAATATCCTGTTTCATCATACAGTTGAAATGTCCTTTCGGACATTTTTTATGCCCGATCTTGCTACATGGTCTGCAAGATAAGTCAGCCACCTCGCAAATCCTATGGAAAGCCGGAAAGTCTTTTGGATAGTAAGCGGTCATTCCAAAAGCCGGGATTGTATTTCCCCAAATACTGATGATGGGTTTACAAAGGGCTGCAGCAATATGCATCAAGCCGGTATCGTGGGTAATAATAATCCTTGCCTGTGCCACCAACGAGGCGCTTTCCTGTATGCTAAATTTACCGCATGCATTGTATATTTTTTCGGGGAATTTTTTCTCAAGGAAGCTGCCTGTTTCCAGATCTTCTTTGCCACCTAAAAGCACAATTGGTTCGTGAAGTGCCCCGCAAAGATCTTCCAGTTTTGACAAAGGCAATTGCTTGGTAGCAAGTGCAGCCCCCACTACAAGACCTATATAGCCGTGGCGATGCGAAACCGGAAGCGATTCTATGGGAACCCCTTCTGAGTTGGGAATGAAATGATCAAGCCCTTTACCGTCGTTTTGTATGCCAAAAGTGGATAGGGTATTCAGGTAACGATCTACAATATGGATGCCGGGTAGTTTATCAATCTTAAATGCGGTCAGCAACCATTTTTCAATATTGAGTTTGTCAAAAGAAAAACTTTTTACTTTCAACGCCTTTTTGATCCGCAAGGTCCTTAGGTTATGATGCAGATCAATAATATAATCAAATTTTTCCTTTTTCAGGATTTGTATAAGTTCTTTTGGATCGTCACCATAACCATGCAACTGATCAATGTTGGGATTGCTTTGCAGCAACGGTAAAAAGACATTTTTGGTAAGATAATGGATTGTTGCTTTGGGGACCTGTTGACGCAAGCAACGGATAACCGGTGTGGTTAGCACAATATCGCCAATTGACGATAAGCGTATAATGAGAAATTTGGCCAAAAGAATTGGTGATTGTGTGAGAAATTGTACTTATTATATTTCAAAGTACGTCAATATATGCGAACTCGTTGCTAACGAATGTCATAAAGTTTCGTAACCTATGGCATCATTTCTTCTGGCTCCAAATAATTGAGGTCTTTATGAAACGTTTCTTTGGTCATAATAGCTGCCACAACAGTAATTACCATAATGATGGCTCCTGTAATCCAGCCACCCGTAATATAATCTGTTTCAGCCCTGAAAAATTTAAACATAGGTATGATCATTATGGTTAACATACCCCGCACCATATTGGGAATAGTGGTGGCAGCGGTAGCCCGTATGTTGGTGCCAAACTGCTCGGCGCCCATCGTTACAAAAATGGCCCAGAATCCGGTTCCGAATCCCAATCCAAAACAGATCCAATACATCATGGCGGCTGTTCCATTTTGTAACATGGTAAAAAATAAGATCATGAAAACGGTGGTGATTGCATAAAAAATATACAGGGCTTTTTTGCGGCTTTTCAACCATTGACTCACCAATCCTACGGTAATATCACCTAAAGCAATTGCTGCATAGGCATACATGATGGCTTTGCCGCTATCAATAGGCTCGCTGATGTTG
>JBGSNV010000328.1:0-4353 GCA_041739485.1 Chitinophagaceae bacterium | reverse complement strand
CACTTTTTTCAACGTACCATCTGCTTGTGGGGCAAAACCAAACCCATCACTTCCAATTACGCAACCACTATGAAGCGTTACTTTTTTGCCGATCCGGCAGCCATTGTAAACTTTTACTCCCGGGTAAAGCAGGCTGTCATCTTCAATAATCACATCATCACCAATATACACCTGCGGATAAATTTTTACCCGGTTGCCAATTTTTACATTTTTTCCGAGGTAAGCAAAGGCGCCTATATATACTTCTTCGCCCATCGTAACCGTATCGTCAACATAACTTGGATCCTCACGGCCTACCAATTGTTGCTGCATAAGTCGCTGATATTGACGCAGCAATGCTGCAAAAGCACTGTAAGGATCTTTTACCCGGAGCAGGGTCGCGTTCACCGGCTGTCGCAGCTTTAAATCCTGACCGATGATAACCACCGAGGCTTTGGTTATGTATAGGTAATCTTCGTATTTCGGATTGGCTAAGAAGGCAAGTTGACCATCCTGAGCCTCTTCAATTTTACCAAAAGAAGCTACTTCCACATCCGGAGAACCTTCGATACCTGCTTGTATAATAGCCGCAATTTGCGTAGCTGTAAATGTCATAGCCTATGGTTGTTAAAGCATCAATTTGGAAAATTAAGAACCTTTTTCCGGCCAGCAAATATAATATTTACCAACGGTGGCAGCGAGGGTACCGAGAATCAATGCATTGTCTACTTGCGAAATATCTTTAACAGCTCCGTTTTTAAATAAAATTTCAATGCGTTCGTCGCCTGTTTTGTAAGTGGTATTCTGTGCTGCTCCGGTAAATACCAGGTATTTTCTCCAGGAGGCCGGCCATCCGGTTTGTTCTTCCAGTTCCCCATCCCTTTCAGCAACAACATTCTCTTCAATGGGTTTGCTTTCCAGCGAGATTTTCAATAATTTACGGTCGAGCAGCCCGTTGCACAAGGCCTGCAATACCGGATCGGGATGCTGCCGCCATAGTTTAACGGCCATGAGTACATCCACATCATCCAGCAGGACAAACCTTTTTAAAACAGTATCGGCATCATCCTGTAGCGAACCGGCTTGTAAAAATCCGGATAGCGCGCCATAGGCAGGAGCTCCTATATCGCGGGCCCTTTCAATGATGCGAATCAGCATTTGTTCGGCAACCAGTACGGTTTTGTGGAGGTAAACCTGCCAGTACATCAACCTCCGGGCTACCAGAAATTTTTCGATGCTGTAAATGGCTTTTTCCTCCACCATCAACCGGCCTTCATGAACGGTAAGCATGGAAAGGATACGATCGTATCCTACAACTCCTTCACTCACCCCGGTAAAAAAACTATCCCTCGTTAGATAGTCCATCCGGTCTACGTCAAGCTGACTACTTACCAACTGATGTAAAAATTTTTTGGGATAGCTGCCCTTGAAGATTTCTATGGCCATGCTCAGCTGTCCTTCCATTTCGCGGTTCATGGTCTCCATCATCATCAGGCTTAGCGATTCGTGGCTGTAACCCGGCAACAACACCCCTTCGAGTCCGTGGCTATAGGGCCCATGCCCGATATCATGCAGCAAAATTGCAATCTGAGCAGCAATTTCTTCTTCGGGGGTAATAGAAATTCCTCTTTTCTGCAATTCCTTCAAAGCAATACCCATCAGGTGAAAAGCCCCAAAGCTGTGATGGAGCCGGGTATGTACGGCACCGGGATAAACCAGTTGGGCAAGTGCCATCTGATGAATGCGGCGTAACCGCTGATACCAGGGATGACTGATCACCTGCATGACCAACGGGTGGTGGAGTTGAATAAATCCGTAAATCGGGTCGTTTACTATTTTTCCTTTGTGGAGCATTTGCAGCAAAGGTAACCGCAGAATCGGCAGAAATATATTTAGGCTTATAAAGCAAGACCCCTTCCCTCTTTATACATAAAATTGGTGTATCTTCCCCCCCAACATTAAGATGCGATTCGCTACATGAGGTATTTTATTACAAGAATAGTTTTATTGGTCATTTCCCTGCTTCCTCTGTTTTCCTTAGAGGCACAGAAAGTGGTACGCATTGTAATAGATGGTGCCATCAATCCGGTGGTGGCCGAATATGTTCAGGAAGGGATTGCTGAAGCGGAAGCTAAAAAGGCCTCCTGTATTTTGATCAATCTGAACACGCCGGGTGGCTTGCTGACTTCTACCCGGAAAATTGTGGGCAGCATGATGAAAAGTAAGGTGCCTGTGGTCGTATATGTAACTCCTGAAGGGGCACATGCAGGTTCAGCAGGGGTCTTTATTACCCTCGCTGCGCATGTGGCGGCAATGGCACCGGGTACCAATCTTGGCAGTGCCCATCCGGTAAATATGAACGGAGGGATGGACAGTATCATGGGGGAGAAAGTAACCAATGATGCTGCAGCTTTTATACGCAGCATTGCAGAAAAGCGAGGCCGCAATATGGAATGGGCCGAAGATGCGGTACGTTTCAGTGTATCGCTTGCCGAAACCGAAGCCGTTAAAAAAAATGTGGTCAATCTTGTGGCAGCCAACGAGGCTTACCTGTTGCGGGCTATCAACGGCCTGACCATTGATATGGAAGACAGACAGGTGGTATTGAATACGGCTACTGCAGAAGTGGTGAATGTACAGATGAGCTGGATCCAGAAAATCCTGAACTATGCAAGCGATCCCAATGTCGCATATGTGTTGATGCTACTCGGTATTTACGGACTTATTTTCGAGTTTTACAATCCGGGAATCGGCTTTCCGGGGGTGGTGGGAGGCATTAGCCTGATCCTTGCTTTGTATGCAATGAACACCCTGCCCATCAATGTAGCAGGGCTCGCATTGATTATACTTGCTATTGTATTATTTATTCTTGAATTAACTACGCCAACCAATGGCATTTTAAGCATTGGTGCCGTAATTTCGCTAACGCTCGGTTCCATGATGCTCATCAAACCGGGAACACAGTTTCAATGGGCTAAAATTTCATTAGGCGTGATCATACCATCTATTATCGTAACGGCTCTCTTTTTTCTGGTAATCATCGGATATGGACTCAGAGCTCAGCGAAACAAAATTGCTTCCGGGGCAGATGCCCTGTTGGATGAAACCGGGGAAGCCCTGTCGGATATTGACCCTACCGGTTCGGTAAGGATACAAGGCGAAATATGGAAAGCCGAATCTGTCGCAGGCCTGATTGTAAAAGGAGCCAAAATCAAAGTAAAACAGATCAAAGGGCTTCTGCTGATTATTGAACCATTACAAACAACATAAAATCAAAACAACATGTCAGACATCCCGTTTTTTGGAATTGTAGTCATTACACTCATTTTATTTTTTCTTCTCAACTCCATTAAGATTTTGAGGGAGTATGAGCGGGGCGTCATTTTTCGCCTCGGCCGGTTGATAGCCGTAAAAGGGCCGGGTTTGATCATTCTGATCCCGATTATTGATAAAATGGTTACCGTAAGCCTGCGGACCGTTGTACTGGATGTGCCTCCTCAGGACATCATTACTTCTGATAATGTGAGCATCAAGGTGAATGCCGTTGTATACTTCCGGGTATTGGAACCCCAAAAAGCCATCGTGCAGGTTGAAAACTTTTTAGCTGCAACCTCGCAAATTTCGCAAACCACTTTGCGCAGTGTACTCGGTCAAAGTGAGCTCGATGACCTGCTTTCGCAACGCGAAAAAATCAACCACAGGCTGCAGGAGATCATCGATAATCAGACCGAACCATGGGGTGTAAAAGTTTCCAATGTGGAGGTAAAACAAATTGATCTGCCACAAGAAATGCAGCGGGCTATGGCCAAGCAGGCAGAAGCAGAGCGCGAACGTCGGAGCAAAGTCATTTCTGCTGAAGGGGAATTTCAGGCATCGCAGCGACTCAGTGATGCTGCCAAGGTTTTAAGCGAGCAACCAAGTGCTTTGACACTCCGCTACCTGCAAACCTTGCGTGAAATTGCTACTGAAAACAACAGTACCACCATCTTCCCGGTGCCGATCGATCTCTTAAAACCATTCCTGAATCAGGGTAAAAAGAATGAGGACTAAGGTTCAGAATCCTTGTTGAAAATATTTGGAAACCACCGTAGCTGATTATTGGCGCGGTGGTTTTTTACTGTAACTATTTTTTAAACCTGGTATGGCAATTTGTATTGTCCTGAGTATCGTATCGGTGTAGATCAATGTACATTTGAATCATGTTGTCTTTCCTGAAAAAGCCATTTCCGTCCTTTGCACTTGGTGACACAACCTATCGAATGGTCATCCTGTCCGGGGGAGTGGTTTTTGCTATCTTATTTTTTTTAAAACCTTTTGGCCTCGGTCAGGAGCCTGAAGCATCCCGTTTCAATATTAGTCTTTCTTATGGGGCAG
>JBGSNV010000384.1:0-12928 GCA_041739485.1 Chitinophagaceae bacterium | reverse complement strand
CATAAGTATGTGATATTCAGCAATTTACATTTTTTTTGAACTTCAAAAATTGAAATCGTCTTAGGCTAAAAAACCTCGCAAACTCAATACTGACAATACTTTCAAAGAACTAATTAATAAAACAACGCAACGCTAGTGATAAAAGATGTTTCCGCATTTTACGAAGTAGATGATTGTAATGAGGCCGATGTACAGGTAACTTTTAATACCACTACCGGGCAGGGAACGGTTACTTTTCCGAAAGGGGTTGAAGAAATTGAAATAGAATTTGAAACAAATGAAGCGCTTTTTGATGATGATATTTTGAATACCAATGACCGGTTTATCAGTTTTAAATTAATGGGCGTATCAGGTGGAACGAATGTAACTTTTAACGGAGAAACTGAGTTCAAGTACGAAGTATTGGATGATGAAGGGATTCATGGAGAATGGGAGTTGGATGCTTCAGATGCGGTGATGTTTGCCCGTTTTAAAAGCCTTTTTGGATTGATAAGTGAAGATGTGCAGGACCTTGAGGCTTCGGAAGTGGACAAAATTGTAATAAGCATTGAATACGATGAAGTGAAGGTGGAAATAGAATTGAATGAAACAGAAACCATTACTGAATGTGGTAATACGGAGGTGGTAAATAAGGTGATTGAAATTGAAGCGGGTATTGAAGAACTGGATCTACAATCAATGGATGGGGAAATTGAATTTGCTGATGATCTTGAGCAGGATGATGGTACAGAAAAAGAATTTGTTTACAAGGGTACTTTTGCCATTGCAGGTAAAGTACTTACGCTTATTTTGGAAGGGGAGTACGATGATGACTCTACCAATGAAATTACCCTGGTATTGGAAAAATAGGTTTTAGTCATCATAAAATTTCAGGAATGAATTATAGCAATAACATAAAATATATAACAAGTCTCTTTCTCCTTTCAGGACTCCTTTTTTCAGCCTGCAAAATGCCTTCTTCTGAAGGTGGAAAGGATGCTGCCAGGCAAAACTCCAGGGAAGATTCCAGTATGGTGATGGCTGAGATTATTACCGACCCGGTACCTAATGATACCGACGACCCGGCAATCTGGTTAAACCCGGAAGATGCTTCCAAATCCCTGATTATAGGCACGGATAAAGACGAAAATGGCGGGCTTTATGTTTTTGATCTCGATGGTAAGATGATTCGGGAGAAGACGGTGACGGGATTAAAGCGACCCAATAATGTGGATATTGAATACGGGTTATTGCTCAACGGAAAGTCTGAGGATATTGCGGTGACCACCGAGCGGTTTACCCATAAACTTCGGATTTATTCGCTGCCGGAAATGAAGCCTGTAGACGGGGGAGGGATTGACGTTTTTGTGGGCGAAACCCAACCGGGATTCCGGGACTTGATGGGGATTAGTTTGTATAAAAATAAAGCCGGAAAAATATTTGCCATTGTGGGCCGCAAATCGGGTCCAACGGATGGCACCTATCTGTGGCAATATGAACTACAGGATGACGGAAAAGGATTGGTTACAGCTAACCTTGTAAGGAAGTTTGGAAAATACAGTGGTAATCATGAGATAGAAGCGATTGTGGCAGACGATTTGATGGGGTATATTTATTATTGCGATGAAGGAATTGGTATCCGCAAGTATTATGCCGATCCTGAAAAAGGGAATCAAGAGCTCGCCCTCTTCGGAACTTCTGGTTTTGCAGACGATCATGAAGGTATTTCCATTTATAACACCTCGGATAGTACCGGATTTATTCTGGTATCGGATCAGCAGGCGCAGGCTTTTCATATTTTTCAAAGAGAAGGGAGCCCTGATGATGTCAATAGTCATCCTTTGCTGAGGAAAGTGAAAGTTTCTGCTAAAGAAAGTGATGGCTGCGAGGCAATATCGGTACCTCTCAATGACCGTTTTTCAAGGGGTTTATTTGTAGCGATGAGTACCGATAAGACCTTTCATTATTTTAAGCCGGAAACAGTTTTGGGTGATCTTTTGAAATAAAACCAGGTTATTAAAAATGCCGGTCATTTGCGGAGACCGGCATTTTTAATTTTTAAAGTAAAAGTCTATTCCCACTCAATGGTTGCGGGTGGTTTGCTGCTGATGTCATACACTACGCGGTTGATTCCCTTTACATTGTTGATGATCTCATTGCTGATATGCGCCAGAAATTCATAAGGCAGATGTGCCCAATCAGCCGTCATACCATCCACACTTGTAACGGCCCGAAGAGCAACGGTAAATTCATACGTTCTTTCGTCGCCCATCACCCCAACGCTTTTTACCGGGAGTAAGATGGTTCCTGCCTGCCAAACCTCATTGTACAAGCCGTGGTCTTTTAAGCCCTGTATATAAATGGCATCTGCTGCCTGTAGCATCTGCACTTTTTCTTCGGTTACTTCGCCAAGGATGCGGATAGCCAGTCCCGGACCGGGGAAGGGATGCCGGTTAAGCATATCGGCCGGTATCCCAAGTTCAGCTCCTACACGGCGAACCTCATCTTTGAACAGTGAGCGCAAAGGTTCTACCAGTTCCATCTTCATACTCTCCGGCAAACCGCCTACGTTGTGGTGGCTCTTGATGGTCTGACTCGGCCCATGTACACTCATACTTTCAATTACATCGGGGTAAATGGTACCCTGGCCAAGCATTTCAATGCCTTCGAGTTTGTGGGCTTCCTGATCGAAAATTTCTATAAAAGTGCCCCCAATTACCTTGCGTTTCTGTTCCGGATCGGCCTTGCCGGCGAGTTTGGTGTAAAAATGTTCCCGGGCATCTACTCCCTTTACGTTGAGGTCGAGTTGCTTGTAGGTTTCGAGTACCTGCTCAAATTCGCCTTTGCGTAGTACGCCGTTATCTACAAAAATGCCAAACAGATTTTTACCAATAGCCCGGCTGATAAGGGTGGCAGCCACAGTGCTGTCTACACCGCCGCTGAGGGCCATAATTACTTTTCGGTCGCCGATCTTTTCTTTAAGCGCAGCCACCGTTTCTGTTACAAAATGCTCAGGAGTCCAGGACCCGCTGCATCCGCAGATCTGATATAGGAAGTTTTTAATCAGCGTTTTGCCTTCGGTGCTGTGGTACACTTCGGGGTGGAATTGCAAACCGTAAAGTGGCTGATCACTTCCGGCTGATTTTTTAAAGGCTGCCACCGGAATACTGTCGGTAGTGGCCAATAATTCAAAGCCTTCGGGGAGCGCAACAATCGAATCGCTGTGGCTCATCCAAACCTGTGAGCGGGTAGCCATACCTGCAAACAAGGCATCGGGTTGCTGCTGAAGCATAAAGGCCCGGCCATATTCGCGTTTATCGCTTTTCTCTACCCGGCCGCCAAAGCTTTTTGCCGTGAGTTGTGCGCCATAGCAAACACCAAGTACCGGTAACTTTTTTGTAATTTCCGCCACATCTACGGTAGGGGCACCCGGTTCGTTTACGCTGAAAGGCGAACCACTTAAGATGATCCCTTTTAGTTCCGGATCCGAAAGGTCGGCTTTATGATAAGGTATAATTTCACAGTATACATTGGCTTCACGCACTACCCTTGCAATCAATTGGGTGTATTGGCTGCCAAAATCGAGTATCAGTATTTTTTCCGTCATGATGCGGCAAAGATAAGGAGTGGGTTTCCTTTTGTAGTTCCCAATCGCTGTTTATCCGGCTATGTTTCCGTTTTTCCATTAACATTTTATTTGCTTATGCAAAAGCAGGATATTTGCAAGAGATAGAATGGGTACCCGAAAGGATTCCTATGCGAATAAGTGGGGTGTAAACTGAGGTAAACAGAAAACAAAAATAGATACAAGTGAAATACTCACAGGTTGTCGTATACCCCCACGATGGCAGGCAAGCAGCCTGTTTGCTGAAAGGCTGGCAGGAGGGAGTAAGGGGTTCCGATCCCGTTGGAAATCGGGATTATATTACAAAATTAAATCAGCACCTCAGGTGATCAAAACTAAAATTACACGTATGAAAAAAAGTATTTTCTTTTATTTTCTGGTTCTTATTTCTTTAAGTGGTTGTTCCATCATTATGGATGAAGAAGTGGGCAATGGTATCCGGGTAACCGAAGAAAAAAAGCTCGATCGGTTTGAAGACCTTGAGATCAGTGGTAGTTTTGAAGTGGAATTGGTGCCATCAGATCAGTTCCGGGTAATGATAGAGGCCGATGAAAATATTCAGGAATTTGTTCGGGTGGATCAGGAAGGGGATCGGGTGAAGGTACGATTGAAGAACAATGTAAGGGTAAAGATGGATGGTCGCATTAAGCTAACCATATATATGCAAGAACTTAGAACGATTGAACTAGCCGGTTCCGGAAAGGTGAAAACAAGATCCCAAATGTCGCATCCTGACCGCATGGAGTTTACTATTGCCGGCAGTGGTGATATGGATATCGATGTAAAAAGTCCACGGGTAGAGGTAAGCATTGGTGGCAGTGGCGAAGTGAATGCGTCCGGAAAAACCAAGAGGCTTGAAGTTGATATTGCCGGTAGTGGCGATTTTATAGGAGAGGAATTGTTGAGTGAGGATAGCGAGATAAGCATTGCCGGCAGTGGCAATGCAAGTGTATTTGCAAGTACCAAACTCGATGTAAGTATTGCCGGAAGCGGGGATGTGCAGTACCGGGGAAATCCTACTGTTTCGCAGTCTATTGCCGGAAGGGGGAGTGTAAAGAAGGTAGATTAACGATTTGTATGATATAAATGTATCCGGAATCATAAACAGTTTTTTGTTTATGGTTCCGGATTCTTTTATGGTGGTTGGGGGATATCTGATGTCAATTGCATAATTTTTACCTTGCTTTGCAGCATAGAAATCAGCCAATATGCAACAGTGGAACGATACGATCATTGCTTTAGCCACCCCGCCGGGTGTGGGTGCTATCGGAGTTATCCGTTTGAGTGGCCCGCAGGCAATTGCGGCTACCAATGCGGTTTTCCCTTCCAAAAATCTGGAAAAACAGACCTCGCATACCCTGCATGTGGGTTGGCTGACCTACAACGGCGAACGGGTAGATGAAGTGGTGGTCTCGCTTTTTAAAGGTCCCCGCAGTTATACCGGCGAAGATGTGATTGAGATCAGCGGACACGGTTCGCCCTATGTATTGCAACGCATCCTCGATGTATTTCTCGAAAACGGGATCCGGATGGCTAAACCCGGAGAGTTTACCCAACGGGCTTTTTTAAATGCCAAAATGGATCTCGCACAGGCCGAAGCCGTGGCTGATGTGATTGCAAGTCAATCGGAAGCCGCCCACCGTACTTCGCTCCAACAGATGCGGGGTGGTTTCAGTCAAACGCTTGCCACGCTACGCGATGAACTGATACAGTTTGGAGCCCTTATAGAACTCGAGCTCGATTTTGCCACCGAAGATGTGGAATTTGCCGACCGTGATAAACTGATTGCTTTGCTGAAGTTGCTGCGTCAACACGTGGGTGGTTTGCTGCAATCTTTCAAGCTCGGCAATGTGATTAAAAACGGAGTGCAGGTAGCCATCATCGGAAAACCAAACGCCGGTAAAAGCACACTCCTGAATCAGCTGCTCAATGAAAACCGCGCCATCGTCAGCGAAATTGCCGGCACCACCCGAGATACCATCGAAGAGATACTGAACATCGAAGGACTGCTGTTTCGCCTGATAGATACCGCTGGCATCCGCGAACATACTGCCGATACCATTGAAGGCATTGGCATTGGCAAGAGTCTCGAAAAAATGGAACAGGCTGATCTCGTGCTCTACCTCTACGATGTGCAAACCGAAAGTGAAACCGATCTGCTAACCACCTTAAACTGGCTGCAGCAATCGGGCAAACCCAACCTCCTGCTTGCCAACAAGGCCGATACCACCCAACTAGATACCACAAGTGCTTTGCTTCCCCGCAACGCCTTACCACTATCAGCCAAAACGGGCACCGGCATTGAAACCCTCAAACGCCGTATGGTGGATTGGGTACTCGATGGCCGCCACCTGAAAGAAGATACGATCGTCACCAATGCCCGCCACTATCAGGCACTCCACGAAGTAGACAAGAGCCTCGCCGACATTGCCGAAGGCATTGAAGCCAATCAACCCGGCGACCTGAGCGCCCTTGACATCCGCCGCAGCCTGCACTACCTTGGCGAAATCACCGGACAGATCACCAACGAAGATCAGTTGGATTATATATTTAGTAAGTTTTGTATTGGGAAGTAGGGGGGCTAATTGTTAGTAGGTAGCTATATTCAATTAAAGATGAGTCTGTATGAAATCAAGAATAAGATTCATAAAAACCTAATCATTCACGAACTATGCTACCTGTTTCCTGCCAGCAATACTAAAGCGTTTCAAAGCTTTTTAAGCTGCATGTTGCCTGATTACCATAAATGCAAGGAAAGGTTGGAATATATATTGGCCTGATAAAGTCTGCATAATTATTAAACTCCTTTTAGTTCAAATGCATAATCCTGATACCTAATCAATGCTTTGTTAGCTTCTAATTCTTTCCAGGCTTTTTCTTTATGGCTTAAGTCAACAATATCCCAGGTTGAAATGTCAGCGAATCTTTCTGCAATGGTACTGATTGTTTGTATTTCTTCATCATTGAAAAGGGTTTTGTCAAAATCAGCTTCCGAAATAAAAACTTCCCTTGCACCACCATTTGCCAGCTTCAAAAATTGAGGAGTAATAAGCTGTTCATTTTCGAGATAGGCATATATGTTATCATAGTTGGCGGGTACGGGACCATATTGAATAGCTCTATAACTTAAACCACTGATGGATTTTCCATAATTCTTGTAATGGGTAAAGTCTGTGAAGAACAACAGTTTATTTAGTTTCAACTTGTCATTGAAGTCTGGCTTCGAATGTCGTATTAAATAAGTTAGCATATTTGCGATTCTTTTCGGTACCGGTTTTTTATATCCCGTATAGTTATTTGGCTCTGTGTATACATTCAGCCTCGAGCAAATATCTTTAGAGGCGTCGGCTGTTTGAAGCAGATACAGAACCTTTTCTCTTACTTTTTTAAATTTATTTTTATTAAAATGCTCTTTAGATTTATCAAGTAAATTCAAAAACATAACAGGCTCGGCTGTTGCGCTCATTAAGTTACCATAGGCAGGTGTGGGTATTTCTCCATTTTCATAATTGCTATATCCATTTACCCCAAGTCCGAGTACTTCGCTCATTTTTGATGCAGACAAATCATACTTTTGTCTGATGGCAACAATTTCTTCAGGAAAAGGTATATTGTTTTTTTCTCTGTATTGATTATATGCCTGTATTAAACTAATATTATCTGCTTCGGTGGTGGTAAATTCTTCGGCACACTTTTCACAGGCATAAAAATGGGCTATAATTTTAAATACATCTTTACGATAGCTTATATCTTTTCCTTCTTTATGCAGGTTAGCAAAGCCATCGCAATACGGGCATTCTATTTTTTGTTTCATTTTCATTCGGTTTGTAGTGGGTAAGTCATAGGGAATTCAGCAGGGTGAAACGACATACAGTCAACGGATTTATTTGTCAGGCCCTTACTGATTTTAATATAAACCTCAACCCTTTTTACCTGGATCCCAAATTCATAATAATCTGGTCTGCTGTTATCAAATGTGTCATTTTTTGGTCCGGCATAGTAGTTTTCCGCCTTTAAATTCATTATATATTCAAGTCTCCTCGTTGCCGTAATGTCAAGGTCTGCCAGGGCTTGCAGGTTTTTATCCCTTGGGCGAAAGCTGATTTCAAAGAATCTGATCTTTTCTTTGAGCTCATTTAGGAATTGCTCTACTTCTAGCTTGGTTGACATTCTTAATGCAAATTTATGCTATTTTTCCACATAATAATGGATTAAAAAGATTTTAAACGTAAAAAATCCTACTAAATAGTTGAATTTTACAGACGGGAGCCATTTTGGCTCACCAATACCCACAATACAATACCTACAAAATATTTGAGAAGTTCAGAGATTGAATTATCGTTTATTCCGGATCATTTTCATTTTGTCTGAAATCAGTTTGAGGGTTATGCTTGATACAGCAAGCTGAAAGCAAATTCAGGAGTTTATCGACCACACTTTAATGGGTTTATGGTTCTGTTGTCACGGAGATTGGAAGGATATTACCCAACTTAAACATGAAAGGTTAAAGCTGCCACTTTATGTCATCCTGAAAGATGTCTAATCAGCCAGGAAAAATGGGGTAAAATCATTGCCCATCTATCCGGTGACATGATCGTCCCTGATATCCTCCGGAGCCTGCACTACCTCAGCGAAATCACCGGTCAGATTACCAATGAAGATCAGCTCGATTATATATTTAGTAAGTTTTGTATTGGGAAGTAGGGGTTGAGAAGCCTGTTTCCTACTTCCCAGCAACGTCTCCCGCAGGGGATGTTGCGTCAATTTTATCCTGAGCGAAAACTACATCTTCCATTGGAAATTGTATTTCAGTAGGTGGGGACCGCACCCGATAAGTAAAAGCATATATAACCCTGCGAGGTTACCCACGCTCTATCCACGGATACAAAAGCCCAACGAGAAACTAAAAACGAGATTAATTCCCCCCATATTTAGCGATCAACCTTACAAGCAGGTTGTTTAAAAATTCTACCTGATAGGTACCCACGGTAGGGGTAATATGACTGTTACCGATCCCGCTGTCGTTGGTAAGAAAGGTATAGGTAGCATTTGTTGAGAGTTCCATAAACCGGAACAAAAACTCGGAAGGTTTATCTACGCCACTTGCAGCCACCGGGATGATCATCACACCTTTTGCTGCAGCCAGTTCTACCTGTTGCCTTAGCAAGCCCAACTTCTGTGCGTCATCGTGTACGGGCGCATCCAGTATCAGGAAAAGGATTCGTGCCCTTGCGCTTGTGCTCCAGTTTTGTTGCATGGCTTTTTTAAGCGCTTCTTCCACAGCCTCGGGATAGTCGCCGCCACCATCGGCTGACTGTGCCTTTACAAAATCTACTATGGCCGTTTTATTACTGGTGAAACCCAAATCCCGGGTAACATAGGCATCACCAAAATCACGGTAAAATACGGATGCATACCGGAGCGTTCCGGGCAACTGGTTGTCTGCCCGGTTCAATACATCCAGCAATTCAACCTTTAAATAATTAATCTCATCACTCATGCTTCCCGTGGCATCTACCACAAACATCAGGTCTACATTAGTGGCAGCGTTTGCCGTAATGGGTAATGATACATTTATGTCGGGTACCGCTGCATTCAGCGGACCTGATTGATATGACTGGTTATTAAATTTTACGGTGTATTGCATATTGCCGGGCAAACTGGCATTGAAGATGCCGGGTACTATATTGAGTTTTCCAAACCTGTTGGTACGGCCCTCCCATAATGAATTAGTGCCTGAGCTAATGCTGATGACCGCATCGGGCAAAGTTGCGCCGGTTGCATCCTTCACGGTAAAAACCCATCGCTGATTGGGGTAAAATCCCCAGTGCGCCTGTTGCAGCCGGAAAGTGTCATTGGCCATGAGACCGGTCCAGAAATTCCAGTTATCAAAATCATTCCATTCACCGGCAGTGAGCACACCTGGCTGTGGCGTATTATTATTACCATTACCCGCGGCACCACCGCCGCCCAAATCTGTTGTTATTGAAGAGCTGCCCGAATCTCCTGCCAAACCTGCTTTTTCGCAGGATGTAAAGCCCAGACAAATAAAAAATGTGGCTACGGTAATAAGAATTGTACGGAACATGATCATATTTTTTGGTAAGACCTGCACCAGAACCTGATTGCTGCTTGGATGAAAAAAGTTAATACTTTGTGCTATTCATGTAATTTTTATTTTCCATCCCTGGTAGAGAAATGCCTGCCGGTAAGCAAATATGCAGCCTGGGTTTTTGTTAGTTGGGGAATCTGTGTCTTTGGAAAGACCAAAAGCGGACGGATGTGCGTCAGTTGGTATTTGTCTGCACCAGCATAGGGTAGCTGAATCCATCACTGGCACTAAAACAATACCTAGGCATCTGATGAAATTGCTATAAGGTTCAAACACCGCATTGTAAGTATTCATTGCTTTGCAAACGGCAACGGAAGGCATAGCAGGCTAATGGCCGATATTATTATTGATAAACTTTACAAGCAGCCGGTGTTTAGTTGGAGATGCCATTTTTATCCTGAAGAAATAATACGGAGAAATGAATATTTGCATGCCCTTAATAAAGCCGACTTGGGGAACATCTATCCACTAGTACAATTTGCAAGAGATTTAAGGGCTATTTATACAGCTCCTCGCCCTCGACATCCGCCGCAGCCTACACTACCCCGGCGAAATCACCGGGCAGATTACCAACGAAGATCCCTTGGATAATATATTTAGTAAGTTTTGTATTGGGAAGTAATTTTTTGCAAAAAGTAGCAGATTTTAATACCTTTTGCAAAAAATTACACTGATTAGAAATTAAATGGGGGGAATCTTTTTAAAATAAGTGTATGACCTTTGCAGGAAATATACCCTACTTTTACGGCGAGACTCTGGAAAAGCTCAAGGCTGGCAACTGCAGAAAACTGTAGTCATAATCTGATATTCATGCTGTTAATCAGCTATTTGCACACCATTTGCTGCCTGAATAGTCAAGCTATAACTTTATCAAATACCAAACAAAGTAAATCGATAACTTAACTATCTACTTGCGGATGTAAAGTAATAGCTTTACTTTTGATCTATCAAAGTCAATATATAACTTTACATTATGGGCACAAAATCACTCCAACTACAACAGCTCAACACCAAAATGCTGGGCTTCGCTTCACTCAAACAGGTGGCCATGCCACCCACCGGATGGATAAAAGCCATTCGCACCGCTCTTGGCATGTCCATGCAGCAGCTTGGCAATAAGTTGAACGTTTCCAAGCAGGGTGTACTGGACATGGAGAAACGGGAAAAAGACGGTTCCATTACCATCAAATCCCTCCGGGAAATTGCCCATGCTATGGATATGCAGTTGGTGTATGGCTTTGTGCCCAATGATGGATCGCTGGATGCCCTCATTGAAAAACGGGCCACCGGGTTGGCCACCCAAATTGTGATGCGGACTGCCAACACCATGAAGCTCGAAGGCCAGGCCAATTCTAAAAAACGGATTGAAGCTGCCATCAGGGAAAGGGCAACAGCCATTCAAAACGAAATGCCTAAAATCTTATGGGATTAGATTTAGAATACAAGGATGGCCAAACTCCCTTAGATGAAGAAGAGAAAGAAGGTCTCCTCATTCCTGCCATTGCCACTCGTGGCGAACTGGACGAATTTGAGCAGCAGAACATAGAACAGGCCGTGCAGTGGACATTGGGGCGTTCCTTTAAGCCCGACATCGTTTTTAACGAAGCGTTTGTGCGTATGGTGCATAAACGCATGTATGCCAATGTATGGGCTTGGGCAGGTGAGTTTCGCAAAACCAACAAGAACATTGGTATTGATAAATGGCAAATACCCACCGAACTAAGGTACCTGCTGGATGATGTGCGTTACTGGCACCAAAACAATACCTACCCATCCGATGAAATTGCTATAAGGTTCAAACACCGCATTGTAAGTATTCATTGCTTTGCAAACGGCAACGGAAGGCATAGCCGGTTAATGGCCGATATTATTATCGAAAAAATATACAAGCAGCCGGTTTTTAGTTGGGGAAGCCATTTTTATCCTGAAGAAATAAGACGGAGAAATGAATATTTGCATGCCCTAAAAAAAGCCGACTTGGGGAACATCTATCCACTAATACAATTTGCAAGAGATTAAAAGACTATTTATACACCTGATCGCTCTCGACATCCGCCGCAGCCCTGACTACCCCGGCGAGATCACCGGACAGATTACCAATGAAGATCAGCTGGAATATATATTTAGTAAGTTTTGTATCGAAAAGTAATCACTTTTCAGATAGTCTACAAAACCCTTCTTTTTCTTGATTTCAGATTGTTTCTACTTCCTAATTTGGCATTTGTTCAGCACATCCATATTTGCTCTATTAGGGTAATTGGCTCATGTCGTAGTATTTTTATTTTTCCTTATTTTTTTGATAGCTGCTGTTATATCAGGCCTTAGTGCGTAAGCCTGAATGCAGGTGAGAATTTTGTAACTATTACCAACACTTGTGTAACCTCTTTAGTTGGTAATCCCTCACCTTTATAGTGTTGCCTGAAAGGCATCCAAAAAAAATTTTAATCCATTTCGAAGTAAGCGTAATTACAGCTAAAACGAGCATGTGAGTGGCGTTTACGCTGTCAGGTACTATTTAAAAAAAAATGCAAGATGTCGATCCAAACAATCAATCCGAATACCAATAAGACCGTAAAGTCATTCGAAGAAATGACGGAAAAATTTGTAGATATCAAGGTAGGTAAATCGCAAGCAGCTTTTACTGAATGGAAAGAAACCAGCTACCAAAAGCGAGCCGATCTGCTGCATAAAGTAGCAACACTCATGCGTATCAAGAAGTCTGAATTAGCAAAAATCATCACCTTAGAAATGGGTAAAGTTATTGCTCAGGCTGAGGGAGAAATTGACTTGAGTGCTGATATTCTGGAGTACTATGGCAATCATGGAGAAACGTTTCTTGCTGATAAAGTCCTTGACCCGGAATATGGAACGGCAATCATTCGGAACAGCCCCATCGGCGTGTTATTAGGCGTGATGCCATGGAATTTCCCTTTCTATCAGGTAGTACGTTTTGCTGCTCCTAACATAATGGCAGGCAATACCATATTGCTTAAGCATGCCTCCATCGTTCCACAATGTGCGGTTGCCATTGAAGAACTCTTCAAAGAAGCAGGTGCCCCTGAAGGATTGTATTCAAATCTTTTCATCTCCGGCAAACATGCATCAGCATTGGTTTCCGATAAAAGAATAAAGGAGTTTCCTTAACGGGAAGTGAAGCAGCGGGTGCCAGCATGGCTGCAGAAGCAGGAAAATATTTGAAAAAGGTTGTACTG
>JBGSNV010000330.1:0-2772 GCA_041739485.1 Chitinophagaceae bacterium | reverse complement strand
GGGTACTGTATAATAATATTTACAATCCGCCTATTGTAAAAGTGAATGAAACCGCTGCTGCCACTTTCCGGATGTTGAATGAGCAAATAAAAACGGAGATGCAAAATCCGGATCTGGCACAGTATGAACTATTGGTTTCTTATCTCAAGATATACCTGATAACGGCCGCCCGGTTAAAAACGCAGCAACAGCCTGAAGCAGCGGAGGTCTTAAAAGATCAGAAGGAACCCTTTATACTGCAAAAACTAAAAGATGCGATTGAAGAACATTTTAAAACAAAGCATACCCCTGCCGATTATGCGGAACTGCTGTATATCACACCCAAGGCATTGGCAAAGATTACCAAAACGCATTTTAATAAAACCCTCAGCAGCTTAATTAATGAACGCATCATCATAGAAGCCAAACGGGAATTATATCTTACAGATAAAACGGTCAAGGAAATTGCCTGGGAACTGGGTTATGAAGATGAATATTATTTCAGCCGTTTTTTTAAGGTAAATGCAGATGTATCACCACAGCTATACAGGGAAACGGTAGGGTATGCAAAGGCAATGGCTTAATGTCGGGATTTTTTTGCCCTTCTTTTTAAACATCCACCGGATTTAATGGTCTGAAAGCACTATGAAACCAAACACCATGAATGTTTTGATAGGGATAGCCTTCCTGATTTCAGCTTGCCAAAAAAAGGATGTTCCTGATCCTTCATTACCGTATAGGATGACAAAATCCATTGCCTACAACAACGTACAAGTGGATGTGGTGATTGATAAACCTGAGGGAGAAGCTTTTGATGTATTAGTGGTTTACCATGGAACCGTAGTATTCGATGCTAAGATTCTGGAAGCTGCAAATACCACCCTCGATCAGTTCCGGAAAATCTTAGACCGCAAAGACATGATGATCATCAGTGTAGCTTATCCGGAAGAAAATCTTTTCATGGGTGATAACCTGAAACAGGCAGAAGCAGCCCTTCTTTGGGTGCAGGAAAAAGCAGGTTCTGAATTGGGTATCCGCATCAATAAAATATTTCTTGGAGGCCATTCTCAGGGTGGTTACCTGGTAACAAGGCTGAATACCCTGTATAAAACCAATGGGGTAATTGCCAACGGGCCCGGGCCTTTAAACCTCGTTTATCGTTGCCGGCTAGAAGAAAATGGACAAGTTTCCAATAGTGTTGCCTGTACATTATTGAAAAACAGCTTTGGAACTACTATACAGGATACAAGCACATATAGCCAAAGATCGCTCCTGCAATTTACCAAAGGATTTAAATCGGATATTCTTTTTGTACAGGGGTTAAACGACAGCCCCATACAATTGAACTCCTGGCCGCAATTTAAACAACAAGTCACAGATTGTACTACTTGTCAGGCCCGACAATTTGTAGATGTACCCAATTCTGGCCATACGGCCTTATTTGAAAGCTCGGAAGCAAGGGAGATATTCAATCATTTTATCAACAGGTGAATTTCAACGGATCTATTAAAAAATGGAAAATCATAGTATAAAATCATACAGCCTTGAACAACTTCCAAGTACATGATTAACCAGCTATCTTTGTAAAAAAAGCATACATGGCTTCAAATGATCCCCTTCATGGTAAAACGCTGGAATCTATTGTTACAGAACTGGTTCAACATTTTGGGTGGGAGCATTTGGGATCTATAATAAAAATCAATTGTTTTATCAGTAATCCAAGTATACAGTCTTCTCTAAAATTTCTACGAAAAACCCCCTGGGCCCGCAAAAAAGTAGAGGATTTATATATAGACTCCATCGCTTAAAATATGAACATGCTTCCCATCGAAAAAGAGAAAATTATTAATCAATCAAAAAAATGGATCACCAACGTGGTGGTTGGATGCAACTTTTGCCCCTTTGCCTCAAGAGAAGTAAAACGGGATACCATCCACTACGAAGTATTGGAAGCAGCAGATATAGAAACAGTTTTGCAAAGCGTTGCGGCTACCTTTTTGTTATTGGATAATGAGGATGCTATTGAAACGGCATTGCTTATTTTGCCCAATGGTTTTGAAACATTTACGGATTATCTGGAACTCGTTGATATAGCAGAAGGGTTGTTAGAAAAAGAAGACTACGAAGGTATTTATCAGATAGCAAGCTTTCATCCGGACTATCTATTTGCCGGAAGTACCAAAAGCGATCCTTCCAACTATACCAACCGCTCGCCTTACCCCATGTTGCATTTTTTAAGAGAAGATCGTGTAAGCGAAGCAATAGACAGCCACCCCGATATAGACTCAGTACCCGATGCCAATATCGCTTTTACACAAGAAAAGGGCTTGCGCTATATGCAACAATTATTGTCTGATTGTATGAAAGACTCCGATCCTGAAAAAGCATAAACAATTCCTTGTCAAAAAAAAATTCTCTTTATCATACATACCTTATGGTGGCTGCAAAACCTGCTTATACAAATAAAATCAAGCTGTGAATGCAAAAAACCATTCACTATATTGTGAGCCTTCAGGAGCCAGAGTCCCCTAATAAAATCCCACCATCAAACCCGATGAAGTCCAAACTAAATAATGCAAATGGACGTTTGACCTTATCACAATACTGTTAACATCGGGTAACTAATATCAACTGAATAAAACCTTCTATTAAATCAGAAAGCGGGTATTTTTTCGGCATTTGTTATTAACTTCCACCTCAGATATCGAGTCAACGGGTTAAAAGAATAACGCATCCGTTTAACTTCAAACAGTATATTCATCATTAAAACCGGACAAAAATGATCCCTAAAAT
>JBGSNV010000313.1:0-9053 GCA_041739485.1 Chitinophagaceae bacterium | reverse complement strand
TGCAAAGTGCGAGCAGCAACCTCGCCGATGCCTACAAGCGAACCGAATTGGTTGCTGATTCTGGTCTTGCCATTTTTGCACTAAGCGCCATTATAGTTGATAAGGCCGAGCCGAGTGAAGCACTAAGTGCAAACATCGTATGGGGAACCGGTATGGAACAACCTGTATACCTTTTGTCCTCTTTGCAGTTGGATGCATTTAGAAAAAACACCCCCTTACAGCAGGAGGAAGACATAAAGGGAGAAAAAGCCTCCTTTTTTATGGTAAGTACCATCACTTTAGAGCCGGATGCAGCAAAATCATGGAGTCTGGTAGCTGAAGTAAACAAAGATCATGCTACCATCATTAAACTGGCAGAAGTGCTGAAGCAAAATGACCTGATACTTCAGGAAGTAGGGGCAGATGTGGACAGCGGAACCCGCCAATTAATGGACCTTGTTTCTTCTTCGGATGGTTTTCAGCAAACGGCAGACAAATTGCAGGATGGACGGCACTATGCCAATTCCTTATTCAACATCATGCGTGGTGGCATATTTGATGACGACTATATGGTGGAAGGCTGGGACTTTTCGCGGTATCTTCAAAACGCTAATGTTTCTGTTTTCGAAGCTTCTTCCACTTTTCTGGCCGACTTAGGAGCAAAGTTTTCATGGTTTCGTTTAAAAGAAACAGCACTTCAATCCGGTAATCCCGATCTTATTCGTCTTTCACTGGAGTACATGCCTCTCAAGTTCAGTCGCAGGCACGGCGATCCCTCGCGGCCCTGGAATCAGTTTTCCATCAATATGCGCAATGAAGAAGACGGATCCAAAGTGCTCGATTATCAGGGTAACTGGCGCGATATCTTTCAAAACTGGGAGGCACTTGCCTACTCCTATCCCGGTTTTACCGAAGCCATGATTCGTAAATTTTTAAACAGTTCTACCTTCGACGGCTACAACCCTTATCGGATTACCAAGGATGGTTTTGATTGGGAAACGATTGAACCGGATGATCCATGGTCTTATATTGGCTATTGGGGCGATCATCAGGTCATTTATTTACTCAAACTGCTGGAACATCTGGAGGATGTTCAGCCGGGGTTTTTATTAAAAATATTAAACGAAAAGCAATTCGTTTACGCAAATGTACCCTACCGTATTAAGCCCTATCACGAAATAGTAAAAGACCCTAAAAACACCATCGGTCTTGATGGAAAACTGGAGCATAAGATTCATGAAAGAAAAAAATCTTTCGGCGCCGACGGGGCATTGCTTACCAACGCTAAAAATGAAATCTGCAGAGTAACTTTTACCGAAAAAATACTCGCTCAGTTACTGGCAAAGCTTACCAACTTTATTCCGGAAGCTGGTATTTGGATGAATACCCAACGTCCGGAATGGAATGATGCCAATAATGCATTGGTAGGCAATGGCGTGTCTATGGTTACGCTTTGTTATATGCGCAGGATGCTTCAATTTTTGAAGCCCTTGTGGCAGCAACAGGGAACTGCAAATCTGGAAGTAGCCACTGAAATAAAAACACTTTTTACGTTAGTTCACAAGGCACTTCAGCAAGGCAGCCAATATTTGGCAGCGCCAATTAGCGATAAAGACCGAAGAACCATTATGGATAGTCTTGGAACGGCTGCCGGTCAGTTCCGGGATCAGGTTTACAATCAGCATTTTTCGGGCGAAACAGAAAGCCTACCCGGAAAAGATTTAGTAGATTTTACTGAAACCGTTATTCCGTTTCTCGATCATGCTATCCAAGCCAACAAAAGGGCGGATGGCATGTACCACTCCTACAATCTGATCAGCTTTTCTTCGGAATCGGCTACCGTCGGGCATCTCGATGAAATGCTGGAAGGACTGGTCGCTGTGCTTAGCTCGGGTTTTCTTTCTGCTGCAGAAGCAGTAGAACTGCTTGATGCTTTGCGGGGCAGTCGTTTGTATCGACAAGATCAACAGAGTTACCTGCTTTATCCCGATAAGGATTTACCCGGTTTTTTGGCAAAAAATCATCTGGAAGCAAGCAGTACCGAAGCAATCGCGCTGCTGCGGCAATTGGTAGAGGATGGTAACCAAAGTATTGTTTCCAAGGATGTACATGGCCATTATCATTTCAACGGTAAATTCAGGAACGCAGCAGACCTTACCGCTGCTTTGCAAAAACTGGAGAAATCATACGACAGCCTGTTATTGCAGGACAAACAGGCTGTTTTGCAATTATTCGAAGACATCTTCAACCACAAGTCCTTCACCGGTCGCTCAGGCACTTTCTTTGCTTACGAAGGCCTTGGTTCCATTTACTGGCATATGGTATCCAAACTATTGCTTGCAGTGAATGAAATAGCAACCGCTGCTGCCGGTTCTGGTTTACCCGACGGGCTATGGAAAAAACTTATAAATCACTATTACGAAATAAAGGAAGGGATTGGGGTTCATAAATCACCGGTAAATTATGGTGCTTTCCCTACAGATCCGTATTCGCATTCCCCCAAAGGAAAAGGCGTTCAGCAGCCCGGCATGACCGGTCAGGTAAAGGAAGACATCCTGAGCAGATGGGGTGAACTTGGTGTTTCCTGGAACAAGGGACAATTACAATTTCGTCCTGCATTTTTACAACCCGATGAGTTTTTAAAACAGGAATCGGTATTTAGCTATACAGATCTTTCTGCCAACAATCGTGAAGAGACGATACCGGCTAAAGCCCTTGTTTTCACCTGTTGTCAGGTTCCTGTAATTTATAAACTGAGCGATAAAAATAATATAAAAGTTACTTACAGCAATGGAAACACCCACACCCTTGAGGGCAATATGCTTGACAAAGAAAACTCTGAAAAATTACAACAACGCACCGGAGAGGTAATGAAAATACAAGTGAATCTGCAAGCCAACTCAGGCATGCATTCATAAATTTATTCAATTTTAAAAAACGATACGTGACAGCAAAACAAATTCTGGAAAATCCCGATTATTTAGCGATCTCCTACGGGGGATATCGCCAAAACAGCCGATCCCAAACGCCTTCACTGGAGCAGATTAAAGAAGATTTATTGATTCTTGCTGCCATGAGTATAAAAATATTACGTACTTACAATACCGGTCTTGAAGAGGCGGCTGTAATTTTAAGTGCCATACAGGAATTAAAAAAAGAACAACCCGGTTTTGAAATGTATGTGATGGTAGGCGCCTGGATTAATTGTAAAGGCGCATTCGGCAACCACCCCGATCACGAAGGAGAAGACGCTGAAGAAAATGCAGCAGAAATAGACCGGGCGATCCGGTTTGCGCAACAATATCCTGATATCGTCAAGGTAATAGCCGTTGGCAATGAAGCCATGGTAAAATGGGCGGCAAGCTATTTTGTGCAACCCCGGATCATTTTAAAGTATGTAAACCAATTGCAGGAACTGAAAAAAGCAGGCAAACTTCCTGCTGATTTGTGGATCACAAGTTCTGACAATTTTGCCTCCTGGGGCGGAGGGGGTAGCGAATACCATACACCGGAGCTTACCAATCTTTTAAAGGCTGTGGATTATGTTTCCATGCATACCTACCCTATGCATGACACGCATTATAATCCGGTTTTTTGGGGAAATTTTGATGGAGAAGAAAAACTATCTAAAAAACAAAAAATACAAAAAGCCATGGAACGGGCAATCCGTTATGCGGAAAATCAATACCAATCAGTAATGGCCTATATGAAAAGGTTGGGTATATACAAACCGGTTCATATAGGGGAATCCGGGTGGGCTTCGCAATCGAATGAACTGTATGGCAACGAAGGCTCAAGGGCTACTGACGAATTTAAAGAAGGGCTTTATTACCAATTGATGCGTACCTGGACGCGTAAAAATAAAATAGCCTGCTTTTATTTCGAAGCCTTTGATGAAATCTGGAAAGATGCAGCCAACCCGGGGGGATCAGAAAACCATTTTGGGTTACTTACCCTTAACGGAAGGGCCAAATATGCCATCTGGGACCTTGTAGATCAGGATGTATTTAAGGGGCTTTACCGCGATGGGAATCCTGTGTTGAAAACATGGAACGGACGAGAGGAGGATTTGCTGAATGAAGTGAAACTACCTCCGTTGAAAATGCAACTGGAACCTTCCCATTGATCGGTTATCAACACAAAAACCATCTTTTGTTGAATTGATCTTGATGAATCGGATTTTTTGGTATTGGAATTGCTTTTCAAAAAAGAGGGAAGAGACACTAATACAAGTATCTAAATTGTTGAGACAAACTAAAAACTTACCATATGAAGAAGGAATTGTTTTATGGACTTTTAGGTTTTGTTACTTGGACGAATATTGGCTGTATGACCAAAGGAAAAATCGAAGGATCTGCTATTTATGAAACCTCTGCTGCAGGCAATCAGGTAAGCCTGGTAAAGGATACTGCTGCAAATCCTCAAAGCAGTTTAATTGTGCTGAAGCCTGAGGAAAAAAATCAAATCATTACCGGGATTGGAGGCGCTTTTACAGAGTCGTCGGCTTATTTGCTAAGCCAACTAAGCAAAGCAAAAAGAGACAGCATTATCCTTGCCTATTTTGGTAGCGAAGGAGCCCGATATTCGTTGGCGCGTACCCACATCAATTCCTGCGACTTCTCGCTGAGCCAGTATGCGTATGCCATGGATCCCAACGACAAGGAACTCAACAGCTTTACCATAGAGCATGATAAAACCTACCTGATTCCTATGATCAAAGCGGCTATGGCTGCCTCAGAAAGCGGATTCAATCTGGTTGCTTCTCCCTGGACGGCTCCCCCCTGGATGAAAGACAATAAACAATGGGTAGGTGGTAAATTATTGCCGGAAAATTATGGCGTTTGGGCATTATATTTTTCTAAATATATAGATGCCTACAAACAGGAAGGCATTCCTGTTTGGGGACTTACTGTAGAAAACGAACCGTTGGGTAATGGCAATAACTGGGAAAGCATGAACTTCACCCCTCTTGAAATGAATGATTTTGTAGCAAACCATCTCGGGCCAACCCTGGAAAGGGAAGGAAAACCGGAAGTGAAAATTTTAGGATACGACCAAAACCGGGAGCACCTGAAAGAATGGGTGGATGTAATGTATGGTGATTCGTTAGCTGCCCGTTATTTTGATGGTACCGCTATTCACTGGTATGCAAGTACCTATAAGATATTTGGAGATACCCTTAAGTATGCTAAACAAAAAGCTCCCGGCAAATATCTGATTCAAACAGAAGCCTGTGTGGATGCCGAAGTACCCCACTGGAAAGAAGATGCATGGTATTGGAGCAAGGAAGCTACTGATTGGGGATGGGACTGGGCGCCGGAAGCAGACAAATACCTGCATCCAAAATATGTACCCGTTTATCGCTATGCAAGAGACATTATAGGCTGTCTGAATAATGGAGTAGATGGCTGGATAGACTGGAACATGGTACTCGATAAACAGGGAGGACCAAATTGGTTTAAAAACTGGTGCGTGGCACCGGTGATTGTAGATCCTGAAAAAGATGAAGTTTACTTTACGCCCCTGTATTATTCGATGGTGCACTTTAGCCGTTTTATAAGACCCAACGCCATAAGAATCGGGTTTGAAAACAAGGATCCGGAGTTACAAGTAACTGCAGTAGCAAATCCGGATGGGAGTTATGCGGTGGTCCTGCTCAACGAAACAGCACAAGCCATACCCATCAGCCTTCAATTGGGAGACAAATACCTGCATTTCAACATCAGTGAAAAAGCATTGCAAACCATTATAATTAATCCTGCTTAATCAACACTATGAGCAACAAAACAATCACGTCGAACAAAGTGCCCTTTGGGCAAAAAGTCGCCTTTGGCATGGGCATGCTCGCCAACCAAATGTTTCCAGCTGCACTGGGCATTTTTATGGTAGTTCTGGTGCAGGACCTCGGGTTTCCGGGTTGGATGTGGGGCATTTTATTCTTCCTGCCGCGGGTTTTCGATTCGGTAACCGATCCCATTATGGGCTTTATTTCAGACAATACAAGATCAAAATGGGGTCGCAGAAGGCAATATGTATTTATTGGTGCTATTCTGCTGGGGATTGCGTTTGTAGTGATGTGGCAGCTGCACCGTGAAAATGGGGTAGAGTACAATTTTACCTACTTTCTCCTGTGGTCATTTGTGTTTTATCTTGGCCTGACCATTTTCAGTGTTCCCTATGTAGCTATGGGTTACGAAATGAGTGATGATTTCCATGAACGTACAAGTATCATGGCCGTGGCACAATGGATTGGTCAGTGGGCATGGGTAATTGCTCCCTGGTTTTGGGTGGTAATGTACGATCCAACCTGGTTTGAAAATGCCGATGCTGCCACCCGGAACCTGGCTGTTTGGGTAGGTGTTTCCTGTATGATACTCGCCATGATTCCGGCAATTTTTATCAAAAGCAAATCCACCAAAGACGATACAAGCCTGGTACCACTGAAATGGAAAACGATTGGCAGCAGCATGATCGAAATCATCAATGGCTTTAAAGATGCTTTTAAGCTGGTCCCTTTTCGCCGGCTTTGCGTAGCCACTTTTTTTATCTTTAATGCCTTCAATACGGTTGCTGCCTTTTCCTTTTTTATTGTAGTCTATTACCTCTTTAATGGTGATGCCGCGGCAGCGGGCATATGGCCTACCCTGTTTGGAAGCCTTGGTGCTTTGGTTACCACATTTGCAGTAATCCCCACAGTGGCCTGGATGTCCAAAAAAATGGGTAAGAAAAATGCCTTTATGCTTTCGCAGGGCATTTCGGTAATCGGTTATATTTTATTATGGTTTTTATTCATTCCCGGCAAGCCTTTTATGTTCATTTTTGCCCTTCCCTTCTTTTCTTTTGGCATAGGTAGTTTGTTTACTTTGATGATGAGTATGACGGCTGATGTTTGCGATCTTGACGAACTCAAAACCGGCAAAAGACGCGAAGGTATTTTCGGAGCTATTTACTGGTGGATGGTAAAGTTTGGGTTTGCTATTGCGGGTCTGTTGAGTGGTGCTATCTTATCTGTAGTAGGTTTTGACCCTGCCGCAGCCGTACAACAAGATGGCGCGATTTCTGGTCTGAGGTTGTTCTATTCCGGCGTTCCCATTATTGGTACCTTAATTGCCCTTTGGGTGATGCGCAAATACGATTTAACCGAAGAGAAAGCTTTGGAAACATCCCGGTTACTGGGTCTGAGAAAAAATCCACCAACCGCTTCGTCAGGGTATGAATCGGATAAATGGCAGGAATTGAAGAAAACGGCCGGAACTGTCCCTCAAATGAAAGGATTTAAAACGTCATTAAAAGAGCCCGGTCAAATCCTTTCTGAGTTTAAATCAGTTTTAGACGGGGGCGTGCATGGTCTTTGTTTTAGTCCATACGAAGAAGGGCAGCAAGCCGGTGATATGATCTCTGAAGAGCAAATAAGAAGACGTATGCAAATCATTGCACCCCATGTAAAATGGATCCGTTCCTTTTCCTCCACCGGAGGCAACGAGCATATTCCTAGGATAGCCCGCCAATTTGGAATTAAAACACTTGCAGGTGCATGGATAAGTCAGGATAAAATAAGAAATGAAAAAGAAATAAAGAATCTGGTCCAACTTATCAAAGAAGGCGTTGTGGATATGGCTGCAGTTGGTAACGAAGTGCTTCAACGCAATGAACTCTCTGAAAAGGAGATCATTCAATACATTAAAAAAGTAAAAGAGCAGCTCTCCTTTTCCCAAGTTCCTGTTAGTTATGTTGATACTTATTACAATTTGATCAATAGTCCTGCTTTAATCAATGAAGTAGATTTGATTCTGATCAATTGTTATCCTTTCTGGGAAGGTGCGGCCATCGAAAATGCACTTGATTACCTGCATCATATGTACGAATGGACCCAAAAGAAAGCCCCCGGCAAAAAGGTAATCATTACCGAAACCGGCTGGCCTGGAAAAGGGCAGGAAGTAGTAAATTCAAAGCCTGATTCTTTAAACGCAATGAGGTATTTTGTGGAAGTGCAACACTGGGCCAAAAACAAAAAAATTGATCTCTTTTATTTCTCCTCTTTTGATGAATCCTGGAAAATACATCATGAAGGAGAAGTAGGCACTCAATGGGGATTATGGGATATTAATGAACAACCCAAATACCTTCAACAAGAAAAATCAACCTTCATTCAATAATTAAATTTAAAAAAATCAATATTTATGGCTGCAAAAAGACCTGGCCTTCATCTCGCACTGTCGGGGAAAGATTTCTCTAAAATATCTACCGAAGATCTTAAAAAACAAGCAAAAGACCTGCTGCAGGATGGCATGACCGGGCTATGCTACAGTGCCTACGAAGAAGGACAACAACCGGGCGATATCCTTACAAGGGATCAGATTCGTAAGCGTATGGAAATAATAGCCCCGCATACCGAATGGATACGCTCTTTTTCCTGTATTGAAGGCAATGAACTCGTTCCGCAAGTGGCAAAAGAGTTTGGCTTAAAAACAATGGTGGGTGCCTGGCTTGGAAAAGAAGCCGACATGAACACAAAGGAAGTGAACGGTCTGATTCAACTCGCTCAGGAGGGATTTGTGGATATTGCAGCCGTTGGTAATGAAGTGCTTTACCGGAATGATTTATCGCAGGAGCAACTGATTGCCCATATCAAAGAGGTAAAAGCAGCCGTACCACATTTGCAGGTTGGCTATGTGGATGCCTATTACGAATTTTCTGCCTGCCCCGCGGTTACCGAGGCCTGCGATGTAATTTTAGCTAACTGTTATCCATTCTGGGAGTCTTGTCATATAGACTACTCCTTCCTGTACATGAAGCAAATGTATCAGCAGGCATTAGCCGCCGCCAATGGCAAAAAAGTATTTATAACTGAAACCGGTTGGCCAAGTCAGGGGAAAAGCCTGGATAGCGCGGATCCTTCTTATGAAAACTTTCTGAAATATTTTATCAACACCCAAAAATGGAGCAAGGAAGAAGGGATTGATATCTTTTATTTCTCCTCCTTTGATGAATCCTGGAAAGTGGGATCTGAAGGTGATGTGGGGGCTTATTGGGGAATTTGGGATAAAAACGAACAATTGAAGTTTTAAGCAATC
>JBGSNV010000312.1:0-4508 GCA_041739485.1 Chitinophagaceae bacterium | reverse complement strand
GAGTTCAATTTCCTGAGCCAATGCAATCACATCATCGAGTTGGGGAAGGCTGAGATCCGGAGCGATTTTGAGCAGCAGCGGTTTTTTTACTGCATATCCCTCACGGATTTCCTGAAGGGTAGTCAATATTTTCCGAAGGCTTTCTTTTTCCTGCAATTCCCGCAGGCCGGGCGTATTGGGGCTGCTTACATTTACCACAAAATAATCTACCTGATCGTAAAGCTTTCTGAAACAAATATCATAATCGAGGTAGGCCTCTTCGTTGGGGGTAGTTTTTTGTTTGCCAATATTGCCGCCGATGATCATTTTGGAGGCCGGGTGTTTGGAGCGGAACCGGGCAATATTTTCGACCACCACTTCCACACCATCGTTATTGAATCCCATGCGGTTAATCAGTGCCTTGTCTTCAGGAAGACGGAACAGCCTGGGTTTGTCGTTTCCGGGTTGTGCCCGGGGAGTCACCGTGCCTGTTTCCACATGGCCAAACCCGAGGAGTTCAAGTTCGCGGAGGTAGCGGGCATTTTTATCGAAACCCGCACCCAATCCCACCGGATTGGTGAATTCGAGACCGGCAAAATGGACCGGCTTGCGGGCAGGTTGAAAACTTTTCCGCAGCACCCACCGGAAGAAACCCACGTTGGCTAAGCGCTGCAGCGCATTCATGGAGAAATAATGCACCCATTCCGGATTGAAAAAAAAGAGGATGCTGCGGAGAATGGTATACATATAAGGAATAAAACGAACCGGGTAAAGATAGGTTTCGCCCGGCTGAGCAGCCTGAATTTTTAATTTTTTTTGAATAAAACCCGCTATTTTTACAATTGGTTGCATAAACAACTATTTTTGAAGTGAGGGTGTTTGGGTGTTTGGTTCGTGAGACACGAACCACGGCGGGGAAAAGTAACGAAGGCACCGGATGAAAAAAATATTACTTATTAAATATTAAATAGAAAAATAATGAAAGATGCATATATCGTAGCCGGATTCAGAACGGCGGTAGCCAAGAGCAAGCGGGGTGGGTTTCGTTTTACCCGGCCAGATGACTTGGCGGTTGACGTAATCAAAGGATTGATGGCAACGCTGCCGGCGCTTGACCCGGCCCGGGTAGATGACGTGATTGTGGGCAATGCGGTTCCTGAGGCCGAGCAGGGGTTACAGATTGGCCGGCTTATCAGTGCCCGTGCTGTGGGTAAAGATGTGCCGGGCATGACCGTAAACCGTTATTGTGCAAGCGGACTTGAAACCATTGCCATTGCTACAGCCAAAATCCGCAGCGGCATGGCCGATTGTATTATTGCCGGTGGGGTAGAAAGCATGAGTCTTGTTCCTACTGCCGGTTGGAAAACGGTTCCTAACTATACCGTAGCAGTGAAGGAGCCGGATTATTACCTGAGCATGGGATTGACTGCCGAAGCAGTAGCCAACGATTTCAAGGTAAGCCGCGAAGATCAGGATGCATTTAGCTACAACAGCCACCAAAAAGCGCTGAACGCTATAGAAAACGGTTATTTTAAAGAAGGCATTCTTCCCATTACCGTAGAAGAAGTTTATATAAACGAAAAAGGAAAGCGCGCTACCCGCAGTTATGTGGTGGATACCGATGAGGGGCCAAGAAAAGATACGAGTAAGGAAGCGCTTGCTAAGTTGAAACCGGTTTTTGCAGCAGGCGGAACCGTAACGGCGGGCAATGCTTCGCAAACAAGCGATGGCGCTGCTTTTGTAGTGGTGATGAGCGAGGATATGGTGAAAGAACTGAACCTGCAACCGATGGCGCGTTTGGTGGCTTGTGCGAGTGCCGGGGTAGAGCCTCGTATTATGGGAATTGGTCCTGTAGCGGCTATACCCAAGGTATTGAAACAGGCGGGTATGCAGCAAAATGAAATCGATTTGATTGAATTAAACGAGGCTTTTGCGAGTCAGAGTTTGGCGGTGATTCGCGAGCTCGACCTCGATATGGAAAAAGTAAACATCAACGGTGGCGCCATCAGCATGGGGCATCCTTTGGGTTGTACCGGTGCCAAACTCACCATACAGGTCAGCCACGATTTGAAGCGGTTGGGCAAAAAATATGGTATGGTAACAGCCTGTGTGGGCGGTGGTCAGGGTATTGCCGGTATTATTGAAAGACTTTAATTATTTCAGATTTTTGATTTCAAATTTAATATTTGACTGAAGCAAGAACGATTTATTATATCAAATCCGATGTTGCAAATTTTCACCTGCTACAGCAGCGTCATATCTGTGAAATCCATTGATTCCTTGAATTCGTGATTCAGACCGCTAAGATTTCAAATTTTTGATTTCATATTTAATATTGGCTGACTTGGAAGGATTTGAAGCTTTTAGTTTTAGTTCCGATAGTCCCGAAATTTCGGGATCGGAATTGGAATTTGAAAATATTCGTATTTCACTTCTAATCCGTGAAATCATTTGATCCCTTGAATCCGGGTTTCAGCCTGGTGCGATTTCAAATATAATATTTAGATGACATATTTGCCCATTGCCTGTTACTAATTGCTAATTTGCTTATGGTGGATTTTCACCCTTCGTAACTCAGGGCAGGCATTTCAAACGGGGTGCCTGTTTGTTTTTGCTAGACATGCTATTCGCGCTGCAGCACTTGATAATCTTTGCCATTGCGCAGTATATGGCGTTGTAGTTTGGGGCCGGTAAAATCACAGGGTATTGGAATGAGCTCAAATCCTTTTTCCTGCAAAAGCCGGAGTAATCCGTTTGCACCAAACAGATGCGCGGCACCTACAGCGACAAAATTACGGGCGGCCATAATTTTGGGTAACTCCTGCATCCAACGATGGTTGCGCCATTCTGCGAGAGATAGCCCATCCTTCCAGTGATCGGTTTTAGAAGCTTTTGCCAATTGCGTTGTATCCTGAATGGCATAGCTTGTGATGAGGTCAGCCAAAGTGCCGTATCCATTTTCCAGAAAAGCTTCAAGGTTACTTGACTGCTGCTTTTCTGCGGCGGCAAGCTGTTGGTACCAGGCGTACCAGGTCTGAATTTCCGGAAGGTTTTTGTCAAGCCCTTTTATCCGGACCTCAAATGTCAAAGCATGGATTCTTAAATTTTCTTCCATAGCTGCTTCTTCAAATCCGTAGGATTTTAAATACAGCCCGGGCAGCCCCATAAAAGAATTCAACTGATCATAATCTGTGGCTGTCATGTTTTTATTGGCAAGAAACCATGCTTTAATGGTTTCAAGTTCCTCCTTTGAAAAAAGGTCCACCTGTTCAGGGTTGTTCAAATTTTTAAGGTTGCCGGAGGTAAGATATTTCAGCCCCATTTTCCAGTCCTGATGAATTTCCAGGTACAGGTTTTTGGAGCGTTCCAGCCTCTTTTTTACAACACAGGGTACTTCTATTACATTTTTAGGGTATTGGTGAATGGTACCCAACAGGTATGAAGTATCGGTACTACCTTTTTTGGTAACCCCCCAAAACAAACCGGTTTGAGGTTGGGCTATTAAAGCGGAATGGGCTAGTAGCATGGTAATTATTACAGCTACAAAAACTGGTATTTTTTTAGGTGCCATTGAAATTTAAAAATAGTACAACTTTTTAAAAAAAGAAAGTAAATTTTTTAGCAGGGCTGTTAGGGTAGTTTTGCAAAAAGGTCGGAGATATGCAGGAACAAAACAAACGTTGGTATAAGGTAGCGGAAAGTATGGCTGAAATAAAAAACGTCATGGGCAATCCCTGTTTGGTAAAGGTAGCAGGCCGCGAAATTTGTTTGACGGTTTATCAGAACGAGGTGCGCGGTTGTGCTGCCCGTTGTCCGCATGCCGGTGGCGCTATGCATCAAGGCTGGGTCGATCCGCTCGGACAACTTGTATGCCCGCTTCACCGATACCGTTTCGATTGCAAAACCGGACGCAACACAAGTGGAGAAGGTTATTTTTTAAAAACCTACGCGGTAAAGGAAACCGATGACGGAGTATTTGTTGGTTTGGATAGCTGAGCCTGAACTCCAAAAGAAGAGACCCGGTTTTTTCAAACCTATTTACCTGCCTTCACCGGATCAGGGAATCCATACTTTTTGGGAAAGCCGTTCCCCGTTGCTAAGTTCAAGCTGTATCCAAAGCATTTGTCCCCGGTACTTGCCGGCGGGTAACGAGTAGTTCCCTGTTTGGCCCTGCAGCGACCATTGAGCCATTATATTGCCTGTTCCATTAATCACCCTCAGTTGGCGGGCGGGTTTTTGAATCCGCATTTGCAGGCTGCCTGCTGTGGCAAATGCTATCAGCGGTTTTAAACCCGAAGCATTTGTTGTGCCAAGTGCAATTTGTTCCGAAAACCGGATCTGTCGCTGTGTGCCGGTTATTTTTAACCGATACAGGATATTGCCGGTTTGCCCGATGTTGGTGGTAAAACGATACCGGTTTTGGGTGCCGCCGCGGGCTTCGAGGGTGATGACCGGGGAAAATTCATTTTGCCCCGGAAGTTTGCGCTCTAAGGTGTAAAGATCACCGGCTTTATCCAGAGCACTTTGCC
>JBGSNV010000275.1:0-10142 GCA_041739485.1 Chitinophagaceae bacterium | reverse complement strand
TTTATTGCCAAGCCTTTGAACATATAATAGAAAAATTCAAAACAGAATTTAAAACACATAAAGACTATGAGTATATAATTTCTAAAATCTATAATTCATTTATCTTTTTGCTAAATAGTGATGGAATAGACTCTACAAAATACAAGGAGGATTTATTTGCATTCAAAAATAATTTTAAAAAAGAAGAAAATAAAATCCTTCAAAATACAACTACCGAAAAAACCTTATTAAATAAAAAATATAATTTAAATACAAAGTATGGGAGAAAGAAAGCGAGAGAACAAGCCAATTTAAACTATCAAAATGGTTCACCAGAATATAAATCCTCAATTGATAGAATGAGAAATATTGTATTTGCAGTTCTATGGTTTATTGTAATAATAATATTAATTGTGAAGTTCAGTAAATAACTCAAAATATTAAATTAATATGACTGCCGCTAACATGCGGTTTGCTGCAATGCCGGCTTGACAACTGTAACATCGGCTTCATCTACATTTCATCTTTAGCTTCGGCTTGACCGTTTTATAATACATTATGTACTAAATTTAATCATCAACATTCTAATCAGCTTCGGTTGCCGGGCTGACCGTTTTTCAAATACCGGCACAGCAGCAAGCCGTGATCGTTGGCTGCCATTTATGGGGAGCACTTTTAATCGATAGGTATCACTTATTGCTGAAGACAGAAACTGATAAAATGCGACTTGATCATGTTATTATTTTATTACAGACCCTTTAATTGTTCATGTCCTTAGTGTACTACACCTATTTTAGAATTTACTCTTGGTATAAGAAAAATCAACTGACTACGGTTCCTGAGACATATGCCGCTGGGGTTTTAATGTTTATGTTCTTATTTGTTGGACTTTTTATTTACTACTGGTTAGTGCGACTGAACTACTTTGACATGCCAAGTGGAAAAGCTGTTGCCGCTTTCATTTTGGGGACACTTATTTTGGGGACACTTATTGAAAGATGGATGAAAAACAAAATTGGGACTTTTAGAAAAAAATGGCAACGAGACAATAGTCGACTAAAAAAGATAAAAGGCTACATGATTGCTCTTTTTGCTATTGCTTCCTTTATTGGAGTATTTGCAATTGCGAATGCTTTTCATGAAATGGGATTTGGGAAATAATAATATTAGCCGAAGGATTTACGGCAAGAGTAAAAACGGCAGCCAACATTTAGTCGTATAGCCGATAAGCCCCCTGAAAATAAATCGGTTAGCATATCACGCAAAAGCCCCGAACCATTCGGGTCGGGGCTTTTGGCTATACGCTGTTCAGCGACACCGGGCCTAGGTGGTTTTGTAGCATTTATAGATAGCCCGGCGGTGGTTGCCGGCTGGTTTTTGTGAAACCAACTTATGGTATGCAGAATGCTTATTATGCCCGGTTTGGCACCCAACCATTTTTTATTGGAACTTAGCGTATTGATGTTGTGGTGGCCGGCATCAAACAATAATTTAAACAGTACCTTTCTACTGCCCATTACCAAACTGCGCAGCTCTTGCGGCAACGTAAAGACCAGATGAAAATAGGTGGTGGGTAATAGCTCACAAATCCTGTCTTGGAGCCATTGTTCTTTTTTTAATCCGCCACAATTGGGGCAATGCCTGTTGCCACAACTATGGTATTGATACTGCTCGCTGCGGCAATCGGTTTTGTTGCATTGCAAGTGGTGTACACCAATACCAATTGTATGGACGATGCTCAAACTATGAACTGACAGACATCTGAAAGTAACACCAACAACCATCAAACGGTTATGAACTATTGAAACGAATTTCTATTTGGCTTTTTAATGACAATTTCAACTTTTGTAATTCAATTGGGTAGCTTTTCCAAGCTAAATGGAATACTCCTTTTCCTAAAGCACAATAACATTTTTAAAAGCTCTACACCCCAATAAAAAAGCGACGGCTCCTCTCAGATACCGTCGCTTATCTGTTTATTGGGTTGGCTGAAAATTACAGCTTAAACCCAACTGTCAATACCACATTCCCTCTTGTGTTTTTGGAGTCTGCAATCGGACTTTGTTTATCCGTCAAACGGTAAGGCACGTGACTATCACGGATGATGGCATGTACATAAGTAAGATCAATAAACATACCAAAATGCCGGTATCCAACACCACCGCTGATAAGCGATCTTTTGGCACTTAATCTACTCGCTTCGCTGTATGGATTGCCAATAGATGCAAAACCGGCACGCGCCATTATTTTTTCAAATTTCAATTCGCCACCTACACGCAAGTTGATGGCGCCCTTATAATCGTCTTTAATTACCTCGTTCAGGCTGTTATAATAAGCTTCATCACCTGCTACGTTGCTTGAATAGCGTACCCCGCGATGTCCTACATATTCCACATCAGCGGTAATGAATCCTTTTTGCTTCTTCACATCTTTTACCTCATTAATTACAAAAGAGGCACTACCAATAAACCGCATTGGGGTCGTTACATTATACTCATAACGGCCACGATCAAGGTTGGGGGAATTGTTTTGTACATTCCGGTCGATAACTTCATTGCTTGTTTGCGATATCGGTTGTGGAAATACGGTGTAGTTTTCTGTATTGGTTACAATAGATGCCGAATATTCATCGGTAAGGCCGGCAAAAGTGGGGGTATGTACTGCCAATCCGAGCCTCAGGCGGTCAATAGGCTTGTAAATAAGACCTAATTTAGCATTCAGGCCAAAACCAGTTGTTTTGGCATTCTGCTGAAATTCGAAAAATGAAAAATCGTTATCGGTATCTCCGCTAGTATCTTCTTCGCGGTAGGTTTGGTCACTGCGGAAATTGTAAATAGGGAAGTTCACACTCATACCTAGATAGAACTTGTCGTTATAGCTGTTTGCAAAAGCCAAAGAGACCTCGTTCGTGGCTCCGCGTTGCGAAATCCGGTTAGCCTGCCGGATAGCCGTGCTTCCATCTGCCGCCAAAGGAACAAGACTTTGATACCCTATAATATTGCCATTGCCATCTCCCAGGGTATCTACTAAAAAGGTCCAGAAGGCAAGCGAAGAACCGAGTATATAATCTTCTTCGGCCTGCCGGAAAGTGGTGGCTCCATCGCGAACCAATTGCTCTACATATTGCTCACTCCAGGATGACTGATTGTTTAAACCAGTGTAATCAATCTGATTATTAAAGTTTGCCGTCTGATTGACTGAAATGGAAAAAGCACTGCTGCTTGCCCGCCGGTAACCGGGATTATTTTTACCCGATACAAAACCGGTAGTTCCCAAACCAAACCCGCTTTTACTCGCATTCGTGTTGCTACCCAGATAATCGTATTTATTACTGTTAAATACAAAACCGGGCGATAAAACGAATTCCGAGTTTTTGTATAAGCCTATACCGGCAGGATTGATATGTGCCGCGGTGATATCCCCTCCGAGAGACGCCATAGCGCCCCCAATAGCAAGATTACGGGCAGTACCTCCCATCGTTGGATAACCATATCGTAAGGCATCGCCGGGGAACTGTGCGGAAACTGCTACAGGTATTATAAAAAAGAAGATGAAATATTTGCGCATAAGTATATTTAATTAATTGGGCGCATTCCCTATCGGAAAAATGCGCCCAAATTATTAGATTTTCAATTAAAAAAGGGATTCAATCATAGATCTTTTCAAAAGGTTTTAAAAGTGATTTGTTAACCTCCGCGACCACCTCTCGAACTACTACCGGCAGAGCCGCTACCCGAAGAACTGCTACCGGAAGAACTTCTTGATCCACCTGATGTACCCCCTGAATTATTTTCAAAGGTTCTTACCGGACGGTCAAAAGTACGGTTGCTGCCATCTACACCCCCACCCCGCTGAATGGTGCGATACAAACTATTGCGGGAATTGGAATTGTTATTTCCCGGCGTCTCCCAAATACTACGGTTATTGGAGGACTGCCTCGTAAATCCGGAATTATTAGGTGTATTCGAACGACTAAATATATTATTTCTGTTGTAAGGAGTCAGCGCAGAAGATCCTCTGCTCGGACTTACATAATTACTTCCTGCAGGAAACTTGTTTAAGATAACCACAGGTCTGTTCCATCCCCAGGGGTTGTTCCAATTATTATACCAGCTGTTTAATCCAAATCCGATATTGTTCCAACCCATATTAAATCCGGTATTCCAACCCAGCATGGTATTGAAACCGCGGTTCCAACCCCAACCATGTCCAAAACCAATTGGCATATTCCAGTTGTTCCATCCCATTGGATTATTAAAGGCATTCCAACCCCATGGGCTGTTGAAGGTGTTGTAATTCACCCACATATTATTATTGTAACCGTTCCAGTAGTCAATATCATCTATTGCACCCCAGCGATTACGGTCCTGAACTTTCATTCTCAGATAATTATCATCCTGATTTTCCCAATAGCTGGTATAGCCATCATCTCCGTTATTATTGGTACGGGTTTGTTGTGCCACAACCTGCCCTTCGGAAAAATAGACATCATCCGTTGTTTGTGCTGTTTTGAAGGCGGCTGAGCAGCCGGAGAGCAATAGTCCTGCAGCGGCTGTTATGTAAAAAAAATGTCCTTTCATGGCATCGATTATTAGTTCTTACAAATATAGCAAGAATAAGAAGGCAATAATGCTAAAGTTTTTTAGCAAAAAGGGGTAAATCTTCTTTTTTTTGTTAAGGCCTGCCTAAAGATGGATGCCTTATTTTCGCGGCCCGTTCCGGTGCAAACGTTTGTTTAATAAAAAATAGCTCCGGAACGCTAAAAAGTAAAACTATGAGTAAAGGAATTACATCAAGAGATACCGACTATTCACAATGGTACAATGATCTGATATTAAAAGGGGGTTTGGCTGACTACAGTGCTGTACGGGGTTGTATGGTGATCAAGCCTTATGGATTTGCGCTTTGGGAAAAAATGCGCGACCAATTGGATACCATGTTCAAGGAAACCGGGCACGTAAATGCCTATTTCCCCTTGTTTGTGCCAAAAAGCCTGTTTGAAGCGGAAGAAAAAAATGCGGAAGGTTTTGCCAAGGAGTGCGCCGTAGTAACCCACTACCGGCTGAAAGCCGATCCCCAAAAACCCGGTAAGCTAATGGTAGACCCTGAAGCTAAACTGGAAGAGGAACTTGTGGTGCGCCCAACAAGTGAGGCTATTATCTGGAATACCTACCGCGACTGGATCAAAAGTTATCGCGATCTGCCGATACTCATCAATCAGTGGGCCAATGTGGTACGTTGGGAAATGCGTACCCGGCTTTTTTTACGTACCGCCGAATTTTTATGGCAGGAAGGGCATACCGCACATGCCACCAAAGAAGAAGCAATTGCCGAAACCAAACAGATGCTTGATGTATATGCTCAGTTTGTGGAAGAGTATATGGCACTGCCCGTTATAAAAGGGGTTAAAAGCGAAAACGAGCGCTTTGCCGGAGCAGTAGATACCTATTGCATAGAAGCCCTGATGCAGGATGGAAAAGCATTACAGGCGGGTACTTCGCATTTTCTGGGGCAAAATTTTGCCAAAGCCTTCAATGTACAGTTTACCGACAAAACCAATAAACTGGAATATGTATGGGCCACAAGCTGGGGCGTTAGTACCCGGTTAATCGGGGCACTCGTAATGGCTCACAGCGATGACGAAGGACTGATGATGCCCCCAAAAATTGCTCCGCATCAGGTAGTTTTCGTGCCTATCTTCAAAAATGAAGAGCAACTGGCAGCAATCAGTGAAAAAGTTCAGGAAATTACCGGACAACTTAAAAAACTGGGTATCCGGGTTCTTTTCGATAAAACCGATCACAACAGACCGGGCTGGAAATTTGCCGAATACGAACTGAAAGGAGTGCCGGTGAGGGTGGCAATCGGAGCCCGCGATCTGGAAAGCGGACAGGCCGAAGTAGCACGGCGCGATACCAAGGAAAAACAAACCGTTCATCTCGATCAACTGGCAGATACCATTGCTCAATTACTCGAAGATATTCAGCAAAATCTGTTTAACCGTGCTAAAATTTACCGCGACGAGCACATTACACCAACCGATAGCTGGGCGGAGTTTGTAAAAATACTCGATGAAAAAACCGGATTCATCAGTGCGCATTGGGATGGCACTGCCGAAACCGAAGAAGCCATCAAACAAAAAACCAAAGCTACGATTCGCTGCATTCCTTTGGATGCTGTGGAGGAAGACGGCGTTTGCGTTTTTTCCGGAAAGCCAAGCAAACGCAGGGTACTTTTTGCAAGAGCATACTAAGAGATCCCATTTTTTTAAAATGCAGGAAGGCAGGGAGAGGATCCCTGCCTTTTTTTATACAAAAATCCCTGTTTAAAGATCCGGTGTGGTAAACATGATTCTATTAAAATAAAAACTTATGCTATTTTTCACGCTCAATAAACAGTCTATGCATACTAAATTATTATCCGTATTCCTCGTTTTGAGTGGTTGGGTCTTTGCACAATCCACTACACCGCATTTTTTATCCAATCCGGCACTGAGTCCCGATGGAAATACCCTGCTGTTTAGTTACGAAGGGGACTTGTGGAAAGTAGCTGCCAATGGAGGCCTTGCCACCCGCCTCACTGCGATGCCGGGTTACGAAACCAATCCACGCTTTTCGCCCGATGGAAAATGGATTGCTTTTACAGGCCGCCAATTCGGCAATGCCGATGTGTTTACGATGCCGGTAAACGGTGGAGATATCAAGCAACTCACCTGGCATAGTGCCAACGATGACGTGGATAGCTGGAGTTGGGACAGTCAGTCTGTATACTTTACAAGCACAAGAGAAAGCAGGCAGGCAGGGTATAAAGTAAGCCTGCAGGGTGGTACTCCTCAAAGGGTTTTTGGTGATTATTTTTTCAGTTACGACCACAACCTTTGGGAGCACCCGCTTACCAAAGAAATACTGTTTACCGATAGCTGGGAAAGTAATAGTCAATCCTACAGAAAGCGATACAAAGGCGCTTTTAATCCCGACATTCAATCGTACAATTTCGCAACCGCTACCTTCAAAAAATTAACCGACTACAATGGAAAAGATTTTTCGCATTCAATAGATAAAAACGGGCAGGTTTATTTCATCAGCGACGAAGCCAATGGAGAATACAATTTATACAGTTTCGAAAAAGGCAAAAAAGTGGGGCTTACCCAATTCCCAACTTCTATCAAGTCACCGCTTGTGAATGCAAACGGGGGTAAAGTCGTTTTCGAGAAGGATTATCAGATTTATTTGTACGATGTTGCAAAAGCCAAAGCTTCGCCTGTGAACATTGAAATTTCAAGAAACTACCTGCTCGAAAAAAAGGCCGATTTTAATGTGAGTGGTAAAATAACTGCTTTCGATGTGTCTCCGGATGGTAAAAAGCTTGCTTTTATTAGCAGAGGTACCTTATTTGTAAGCGATATAGAAGGCAAATTTGTAAAACAGTTACAACCGGATAACTCCGAAAGAACTACCGAAGTGAAATGGCTTTCAGATAACAAAACCCTGCTTTTTTTACAAACCCGAAAAGGCTATAATAATCTGTACAGCATTTCGGCCGACGGAATTGCCGCCACCAAAGAACTGACCAAAGACCTTGCCAACGGACGCTTCCTGACGTTGAACAGTAAACGCACACAGGCTGCTTACATCAGTGGCCGTGGCAAGGTGAACCTCGTTGATACCAAAACCATGGAGGTAAAAACCATTGTGCAGGATGAAATATGGGGAAACCGGGGTTCGGCACCTTATTTTTCGCCCAACGATGAATATCTCGCCTTTAATGTGTATCGTGATTTTGAAGCGGATATTGTAATACATCATTTAAAAACGGGCAAAACAACCAATTTGACCAATAGCGGGGTTACAGAAGCCGATCCTTTTTGGAGTCCCGACAGCAAATACCTGTATTTTGTCAGCAATCCTCTAAAGCCATCATATCCTTTTGGTTTAAACCCTGCGAAAATATACCGCGTTCCCCTCGAGAAATTTGATGACCCTTACCGCAAGGTGAAGTATGATGACCTGTTTAAAGAAGAAAAAAAAGATACCAGTAAAAAGAAGGAAATAAGTGAGCCCCTAACGATAGATGCTTATCGTTTTCTGGAAAGAATGGAACAGGTAGGTCCCGATGCCGGAAATCAGAATTTAGTAACCGTATTGCAAAAAGGTGACAAACAAACCTTGCTGTATGTAAGCGATCATGGTGAAGGAAGATTAGCGCTTTGGAAAACCATTTTTGAACCCTTTGAACAACCTAAAACCGAAAAGATACAAGGCGCAGAAACGGGCGGGGTTGATTTTGTACAGGCTGACGGTAAATATTTTATATTGACAAGAGGCGGTATTGCCAAATTAAACCTCGACGGAAACAAACTGGATCCTGTTTCCATCTCCTTTACTTTCAGAAGAAATCTGGCCGGCGAATTCAACCAAATGTTTGAAGAAGCCTGGGCGCAGATGGAAGAAAATTTTTACGATGAAACCTTCCGGGGGTTGAACTGGACCAAAATAAAAGAGCGCTACATGAGTTACCTGCCCTACGTCAATTCGAGACAGGATATCCGGGTTTTGCTAACCGATATGTTGGGAGAATTAAACTCTTCGCATACCGGTTTCAATACATCGGGTGAGGATGAAAGCGTGGCACTCAGCAGCCGTACCGTTGAACCGGGCATTCTGTTTGAAACAGATAAACCCTTTGTAGTGAAGCGGATTTTGACCCGCGGACCGGCCGATAAAAAAGAAATTACTATTCAACCGGGAGACGAATTGGTACAAGTGAATGGAGTGGATGTTTCACCCAATCAGGACCGTTCTATGTATTTTACTCAACCGTCGGCAGATAAAGAAATCAGCCTGACTTTTAAAAATAAAACAGGCAATTACACCGTGAACATTCATCCGGTAACAAGCATTGCCGGTTTGCTATACGAAGAATGGATTGACGCCAACCAAAAGCGGGTAGATGATCAAAGTAAAAACCGCATCGCTTATACCTATATGAAAAATATGAGCGGCGGCGAATTAGAAACTTTTTTCATGGACATAGCCCGGGATTTTTACCTGAAAGATGCCCTGATTCTTGACCTGAGGTACAATACCGGTGGTAATGTACACGATGAAGTATTGCGCTATCTAAGCCAAAAAACCTACCTGAAATGGAAATACCGCAATGGCAGCCCGACCGGACAAAGCAATTTTGCCCCGGCGGATAAACCTATTGTTTTACTGATCAACGAGCAAAGCCTGAGCGATGCTGAAATGACTGCCGCCGGTTTTAAAGCTTTAAAACTAGGCACCATCATTGGCAATGAAACCTACCGGTGGATTGTATTCACCACGGCCGCAGGCCTTGTAGATGGCAGCAGTATAAGGCTTCCAAGTTGGGGTTGTTACACACTTGATGGCAAGGATATAGAATTCAGCGGAGTTCAACCAGACATCAAAGTACTGAACCAATTTGATGACAAACTCAAGGGCAGGGACCCACAATTGGATAAGGCGATTGAAGTAATACTGAAAGCGTTAAACACGAAATAAGGGTACAAATACCACCCTGATAAAACCGATCGGCTGCTTCCACCAGGGAAAGCAGCCGATTTATTTATAAATCAATTACCGGGTGACCGGTACACCCTGTTCGACTCCGCTGGAGTCAGTAGCCCCGCAAAGCAATTTATATCATGTAAGCCCGGACACCAGCGGGATTTATTTTTGGTTTATCTCCCGGTGCCCGGTTCACCCCGTTCGACTCCGCTGGAGTCGGGTTACATCGCCCTATTTATTCGCTACAAATATTTGACTCCGCTGGAGTCATTTTTAAACAGCGGGATATCCTGTTTGCATTTAGCACAAACATTACTACAAAATCTCTGAACCCACCAGGATTGTTTATTTTACTTTGGTGTCAAACACATACGGATAGCTCGACAAAAATCAGAGGTCGCATCTTAACACCTAAAGCAATTCATATCACGTTACCCCGGCCCCCTGAGGAGGCATATGTTTGTAGGATTTATTCCAATGTAACAAAAGCCTGACCCCAGCGGGCATGCGCGTCAACTTAAGGTTCTTTGCTTTTAATATTGTCTATTTTTTCCTTTGTTTTCGGGCTTATAACACTCGGCTTTGGTTGCACCCTTCTTAACACAAAAGTGTTTTTATCCTCAATAATCCATT
>JBGSNV010000263.1:0-10344 GCA_041739485.1 Chitinophagaceae bacterium | reverse complement strand
CTTCGAACTTGCGACCGGTGGCAGAAGTCTTGGGAAATTTCTTACGGGTACCAGAGTTGTATCCGCTAACGGAAGCACCTTGATTTTATCTCAAATGCTTAAAAGAAGTGCGATCCGCCTTATTCCTTTTGAGGTTTTCTCCTGCTTTGGCAGCCCTTGCGAGCCCTGGCACGACCGGTGGAGTAATACGATGGTGATTGATATCAGGCAGTCAGGAGGGTAAACCTCATCCCCTTCTGCTAACCACAAGAGGTTGATTCATATCGTGCCTTTGGTAAAGAGCATTAAAGATTACGTTTTCCCATATACACGCAACGACTTCCCCCATGCGGGGGGGATCGAGGGGGGGCTTCCCTCACCCCCCCTTCCCTTCACCCTATCGGGCAGAGGGGTTCCTCCCCGCAAGAGGTTGATTAATGGCAGGCAGTTGTTCAGGAGATGAAAAGTCATTCCGATAACTATCGGATGTGTCGGAAAGGGAAAGAGTGTGGATTTGAAGTTTGAGACGAATACGGCGCTGGGTTTCTTGTTCGTAAAAAACGAACATGGGCTTCAGGGAATCTGGTAATAGTATTGTAAGGAGCTTTGGCAATGGGTTTGTTGTGAAAAAAAGATGGGGTTAAGTTACTACCGACGGAGGGCTGCCGGATGTGCAGGGGAAGTGCCCACCTAAGTGGGCACCGAAGCCCGGAGCAGCCGGAACAAATGCTGTATAAAGGTCTTATGCTTATAGCCCCGGAAATTTTCTGTTAACCTTAGATTTAGACTAATTATTTGGGCTGCTTTTCTGTTTTTATTGGCTGTTCAATTTTCTTTTTCAATGCATCGATTTCGGCTTTGAGTTCCTGAATGGATTTGATCAGGACCGGAATGAGATCGTCGTAATACACACCATATCTTTCGAGGGGCACTTTAAGCCGGTTTCCTGATTCATCTTCCTGCCATTCATGGGTAACCACTACTTCAGGAAGTACTTCGAGCAAATCCTGTGCCACAAGACCTAGTTTGGTGTGCGGCTGATTTTCATTTATCCACTCATAGCTTACCGGCTTTAGTTTCATGAGTGCTTCAATGCCGTATGAAATATCCCGGATGTTTTTTTTATCGCGACGGTCTGAAGTATTGATTGTGCCATTGGTGGCATAAACCGTACTCCATCTAAAGGTGGAAGTGCCAAGCGATCTTCCTCCATTGGTTTCGGGGGCAAGGGCTGCATTTACCTGTAAAAGAAAAGAACCTCCGTCGGAGAATTCTTCTGCGGACCCTATTCTTAAATTTCCATCTGCTACATGAAGCCTGGCAGAGGGTGCTGTTGTTCCAATGCCTACATCCCCATCTTTTTGAACGGTAATAGCATTTTCCCTGGATGAGGGACCCGAACCAATCCCTATCTCAAAAATCGGATCATTTGCCTCCCATGAAGTTGCATTGCCGCCTCCTACATTATAACGGCCAATGGCCATGGAGCTATAAGATTGTGCCTGTACTGCATTGCCCAACGCTAAAGAATAAATAGCCTGTGCCTCTGCAAAATAACCGGCCGCAAATGAATAATTGGCTTCGGCATCTGTGCTGTAACCCAGCGCTGTACTTCCAAGGGCTAGTGCATCTGTATTGAAACCCATGGCTGTGGAGTATTGCCCGTCAGCATTGGAGAAAAATCCGGAGGCAAAGGAATAAGAGCCAAAACCTTCAGTATCCCGGCCCATCGCAGTCGCGCCAAAGCCCTGTGCTCTTGTATTCATACCCGAGGCAAAGGAATACAAGCCAATACTATCCTTATTCCAGTAGGTGCTGGCAGCATCCGTAGAAAGGCTTCCTACCCGGAAAGCATGCAAATCAGGCAAAAATATCAATTTATCACCACCGCCAAGCGTATCTATGCCAAAAAGTACAGCTCGACCATTACCGATATGAAAGGGTACTTTAGGCGATATCCCTACTCCGATCCCGACTTCCCCATCACCGGTAATCGTCATGATATCTCCTCCGGAACCGTTATAAAAATTGAGCCGGTCATTTCGGGGATTGCTGGCAATATAAGCAGCTATGGTCCAGAAATTGCTTCCATTATTATTATCGAAATTAATTCGGCTGTAATCATTTTCATTTTCATGTAACAGAATTTGTGGCGCAGATAATGAACTGTTTGCATTGATATGCAGAAATCCTTCAGGACTAGTGGTACCAATACCTACTTTGCCTTGAGCAAAAGCGGGGAGGCCATTAAAGCATAGCCAAGCAAGGCACAAAATAAACATACAGGTGCCCGAAGATTTTAGATTTTTCATTGCAAATATTATTTATGATACTGAAAATTAAATTTACCTGTTTATTTGAAGGTGTCAACCCATAAGTTACAAAAAATATGCTGGAATTCTGAATTGTTTTAATATCGATCAGTTCTTATAAAAGGACAATGCGAGTGGCAAAATAGTTTAACGGGGTTGGAGTGGAGCTAACCAAATGGTTTACAAATAGTTCGTGTTATTTTAAAAAGAGGGTTCCTCACCCCCTTCTCTCCACGGCAGAGGGGTGCCTCCCCGCAAGAGGTTGATTAATGGCAGGCAGCTGTTCCGGAGATGAAAAGTCATTCCGATAACTATCGGATGTGTCGGAAAGGGAAAGGGTGTGGGGTTGAGTCAAGTGCGGGTTTGGTTTCTGGTTCGTAAGACACGAACCAGGGTGGGTGGTGAAAGCGCCTAAATTGACGTCAATATAGCCACGTTAGTGGTGACATCTTAGAATCAAGGATGGAAGATAAGTCGGAATTCGAGCAACGTATTGTTGGTATCTTTTTGGTAAAACGTGAAAAGTCACCAATATATCGGAAGTGAAAAGCGAGACTTAAAAAATCAAGGGCGGATTATATATCTCAATTAGACCTAAACCTTTTTGCCGGTATCACTTGCGATTATTTTACCGGAAAACATTTCGGCATAGGTATGTGTAAATTCCGCACCGAGAAATAAGATCATGGACGAATAGGAAGTCCATAAGAGGATGAGAATGATGGAGCCGGCCGCTCCATATCCGCTGCCGGGGTCTGCTTTTCCAAAATAAAATGCAAGTGCCGTTTTGCCTATGGTAAAAAGAATGCCTGTAAGTAAGGCACCTACCCAAACCTGTCGCCAGGATATTTTTGCATCGGGTAAAACTTTAAACATCAATCCAAATAAAAAACTGATTACCCCTAATGATAGAATGAAATTGAGGATCTGAAAAAAGCCAAGAAGGAACTGAGATGAATTGGCTTGCAACAGATCACTTAAAGCGCTTAAAATGGTGGATACCACTAAAGATATCATTAACAGGAAAGCAATAGATATGATTAAACCAAATGAGAAAAGTCTGTTTCGGATAAATGCCCATATTCCATTTCGGGCCGTTGCCTCTACTTTCCAAATCAGATTCAATGTTTTTTGAAGTTCTACAAAAACCCCTACCGATCCTAACACCAAAGTGATAATCCCTAAAATGGTCGCCCAAACGGATGTTTTGGATTCAGTGGCTTTTGCCAGCATTACTCTTACCTGTTCTGCCGTCTCCCGGCCCATCGTATCTTTTATCTGTCCGTATATTTTTCCATCTATAGCATCAGCGCCAAAAGCTATGCCGGCAATGGTTATTATAATGACCAATAGGGCTGGTAAACTAAAAATAGTGTAATAAGCAATGATTGCACTTTGCCTGAAGGGCTCCAATTCCCACCAATTGATTAAGGTAGTTTTGATAAGTTTCCATATGCTTAATAATCTGGCTTTCATTTTTTGCTCTCTTTCTCTTTTAGTTATGGCTTTTTACTTTTTGATTTTGTCTTTTAAATACCTTATCCAATAGCCGGTTAGTTGCCACATCCGAGGTGGCTCTATTTATTTCCTGATCCGGTGAAGATCTCATTGGCAATGTAAGCCTATTTTTCTATGTTATTTATTTTGGGGTATCCGCTTCAGATTCTTTTCTTCCTCCCGTATTGCTTTGGGTACTCCTTTCCTCTTTATTCTAAACTGTTCTTTCATATTACCTGCTTGTGGGAGGAAGGGATAGCCTTCCTTCCCCACCAACTTGCTACGAGTGAAAAAAGCGTATTCATTACCGGACCGTTTACGGCGGCGGCTAGTCCGACGGTGGCTATTTTACCCATTTGAACCGCAAGCCCGGAGGCAAGTCCGCTGTTTTGCATCCCTACCTCTATACCAATGGTGCGGGAATCGGTTTCGGAAAGACCGAACAATTTTCCTGAAAAATATCCCAATGCCAGCCCCAAACTCATATGCAGACAAACCGCAAGTATCAGGGATAATCCGATTTTTAAAAGACTATCCCGGCCTGCAGCGGTAATGATCATGATTATAAATACAATCCCAACCATAGAAACGACCGGCATGATACGATGAACAAGTGCCATATGCCTCCGAAGCAGGTAATGCAGCCCCAATCCTAAAAACACCGGCCCAATCACCATTTTTAATATATCTAAAAACATAGCACCGGCATCAATCGGTACAAGCTGTCCGCCAAGGGCTTTCATTAAAAAGGGTGTTGCCAGTGGAGCAAGCAGTGTGGAAACCGTTGTTAGGGTGACGGATAAAGCAACATTAGCTTTTGATAAAAAGGCGATCACATTACTCGCAAGGCCACCAGGCATACACCCAACGAGTATGAGGCCTGCAGCTATTTCCGGCGGAAATCCGAAGACCGTTGCCAGCCCTAAACCCACAAAGGGCATAATGGTAAACTGGCAGATCACCCCAATCGCTACCTTTTTTGGGGTCTTTATCACTATTGCAAGATCCTTTAAACTTAACGTGCATCCAACGCCAAGCATAATGAGTTGAAGCAAAGGGACAATCGCCTTTTTTAATGGAAAGGAATTCACCGAAATAAAATATTCAGGAAAAGAGAGGGCGAGGGATACGGCAGCCGCAATGAACAAGGTATAAGCATAAGAAGCGAGCTTTTTATTGCTGGCGAAAAGCAATGCCAAGCCTGTAAAAAGGAGTGCCACAGCGGCGCCTGCCGCTTGCGTGTTTCCTATCCAAAGGAAGGCAATCGTCAGGATCGCAGACAAGAAACACACCGCTTTACAGATGAGGAAGTACCATTTCTTCATGGCAACGAATGTAACCGAAAAAACGATCGGAGGTTGAAAGGGCCTAACCTGAAACTATCCATCAATCAGCCGATCTCAGATTCCTTTTGGCAGCAGTCAGCATCAGATATCAATTCATTTAATTCCCGGACAAGCAATCCCTGTTTTGTACCTTTTCGAACCCCCATTTTAAATTTTTTCTTTAAAGTCTTTACACATTCCGGAATCTTTTGTCTAAAAAAGGAAACTGAATATATTATTATGCTTTTGGACAATTTTATCATATTTAACATGCAAGCCACTGCCGGCTTAATCACGTTCTACTTTGCTTTTAAATGGTACGTATTTCCACGGCTCGCTAAACTTAATATATATGACGCCCTGTTACCGATGGTGCTCATCCATGGTCTCAGGTATCTTGGAATGGTTTTCATGGTAGACACACAGGTGTACGATGCTTTTCCTGACGATTTAGCTTTTACAGTAGGTATTTGGGATTTTAGCACAGCCATACTTGCAGTAATAACAGCCTTTGCCTTAAAGAATAAATGGAAATATGCCATCCCCTTAGTCTGGGTCTTCAACATTTTTGGGTTTACAGATTTAGTAGTGGCTTTTCCACAGGTATTTGCCATTGAATTCTATAACTATGATTTAGGAACCATGTGGTGGGCATTTACAACCATTGGTGTTGTGAATGTCATCAGCCACTTTTATATTTTTTATCGGTTGATCAAACCTAATCCCGTAAGCAAATGAACAATATAATCATCCTAAACATTCAAGTTACGATTTCTCTACTTTTGTACTTGTACATTTTTAGAACCTACTTACTCAAAAGGCTATCCGTACTTCCTATAGGAAAGGCATTTGCCCCATTACTGCTCATTCATGTTTTACGCATAGCGGGCATGTCCATGTTCGGAGAAGGGCAGATAGACCCTTCGCTGCCAATCTTTGGGATACAACAAATTGCCTATGGTGATTTCGCTGCTGCCATCACAGCTTTCATTGCTGCAGTGTTATGGAATAGCGGTTCTAAATTGGCAGTTCCTGTAACTTGGTTATTTACAATTATTGGACTTGGTGACATTGCCAACAATTTAAAAGTTGTGTTAGAAATTGATTTTTTAAATCATTACATTGGCAGTACATGGATGGTATTGGTTTATTTAGCTCCAGCATTAATTATTACGCACATTTATATTATCTACCGATTAATCAAACCAAATCCAATACTTCCAGCAAGTGTATAGCAAAGCAACTATGGAAAAGAAAACCAGACCAACAATCATTACTGTTATTGTTGTACTAACGGCACTAACCATTACGAGAGCACAAGCCATCTTTTTCCTTCCCACCCTTGAAATGTTTGGAGGTATAAGTCCCGATGCATGGTTTGCGCCTTGGGTTACAGATTCCATATTAGGCTTGCTTTTACCTGGTATCATTTACTTTTTATTGAAAGGAAAAGGTTTAAAAACATGGGCAATGCTACTAATTTATAGTGCCATTGGTGCGTTTGACTATGCCAATGGGTTGACCACTCAATGGTTGCACCCTTTGCCTGAGGAAATAGCGGCATCAGCATTGGTACTTACCGCACTAACGGCTACGTTGATTTTTCAAATCGTTGTAGTTTACCTGCTTTTTAAGGATAAAGCAATCCATTACTTTTTAAATATGTATTCGGAGGAATCTAAATAATTTTTCATTAAAAAACTTTACAAAATTAGAATGATGAGTCAGAAAATATTAATTACAGGTGCAAACGGAGGCTTTGGTCGATTAACAGTAAATAGTCTTTTGGCCAAAGGACACCATGTAGCCGCCACTATGCGGGGCGTTCAAGGAAAAAATGCGGAGGCTGCAAAGGAATTAGCAAGTGCAGGTGCTTTTATTGTAGAAATAGATGTAACCAACGATGAAAGCGTGGAGAAAGGGGTTTTGGAAGCCATTGCAAAGTTAGGTGGACTTGATGTAGTGGTGAACAACGCTGGTTTGTGTGTGATGGGCATGCAGGAACATTTTACGGCTAACGACTTTCATCAATTGTTTGACGTCAATGTATTTGGTGTACAAAGAGTTAACCGGGCTGTTCTTCCTTAGCTAAAGGTTAGTACTATAGGCAGACGGTTTTTTAATCGAATAGGAATTAAAATTGCTTGTATTACAAATGCCGTGGATAATCCTTCGATATTTTTACTGACAGGCCATTAAAAAGGGGTTACAGATGATGACTTTTAATAATTCGCACCTTGATTATTATTTTAAATGAATTTATGCTATGCGAGAATATATTGAACATATTACCGGCGCCCTGCCTGATTCCGATTGGCAATTATATGAACAGCATTTAAAGCCTACGAATGCAAAAAAGGGTCAAATAATTCTGGAATTGAATAAGCCATGTAAAACGATATGGCACCTGACCAAAGGGGCGGTAAAAAAGGTGGAAATAGATAAGGGTATCAACAAAACCACTCATTTTTATACTGCTCCAAAAATTTTTACGGTATTGCACAGCGCACTGACGGGTGAGGCAAGCGACCTGTTTATCATTTGTGAAGAAGACTGTGAGTTTCTTGAACTAAACTTCGATAAGCTCCAATATTTATACAGACAATCCATTTTCATTGAACGCATCGGTAGAAGAATGGCGGAAGAAGAGTTTATTCAGGAATTCAGTATGCGTAGAATGTTTTTAAAAATGGATGCCCTCCAACGCTATGAATATATGGAAAACGAGCATCCCGAAATTCTAAAACGATTTCAGCTTAAGGATGTGGCTACATTCTTAGGGATAACACCGGAAACACTGAGTAGATTAAGAAAACTTCGGTTTTCTTAATAGATGATCTCGAACTTATCATTTGTCAAGTTGATTTTTGCGATTCTAAGCTATTATTACATTGTTTACAAAACTTACAAAAAATATTAAACAGATTGTATTTAATCACAAAAAAATATGGGTTTTAACCAAAACGCTGCATAAGCATTCATTAGAATAGTGCTCAATATTTGAATAGAAATAAAATAGGAGAACCAAAATAAGCTTTGAAGGTGATTGCATAAAATTAGGATTTTATAAAATTCAAAAGGCAGGTGCTAATAAGCCCGTCTTTTCTTCTGAGGCAAATAGGTTCAAATTCATTTTGAAAATGGGAATAGCAGGGATTTAAGTAATGATGGATAATAGATATTTTCGAAAGGTTTTTTTGAAATAATTATTCTCAAGGTAGTGTTTGGCTATAAATAACTCTTGAAGAGTAGTGAATAATCTTACTTTATGTTTGGGATAATCGCATCAAATTCTGCTATTAATTTATAACCAAGTTAAAAGAGAAATTAAATTGACAATGTTGAAACCTACATTTTTTAATCGGGATTTAAGTTGGCTTGTCTTTAATGAGCGGGTTTTGATGGAAGCTGAAAAGGCATCAGTACCCCTCATGGAAAGAATCAAATTCCTGTCAATTTATTCCAGCAATCTTGATGAATTCTACCGGGTTAGAATGCCTGCTTTATTGGCTCTGCAAAAAATTGGAAATGAGGAAGAAATCTCTTCGATTTTCAAACAATCGGAAGTTATTATTAATAATCAACTCAACCTTTTTGGGAAAATCTTAATAGATAAAATTCTTCCTGCTTTAAAAAGGGGCGGCTATTATTTTTTATATAAAAAATCTATACCTGTAGCATTGTATGAACAGGTCAGCCACTATTTTTTCACACAGGTTGCCGGTATGCTGAACTTCATACCATTGAGTGGTAAGGTTAAGTTTTTTCCTGAAAACAATTTCCTGTATATGGTTGTGATTTTACAGGATAATAACAAAAAGGAAAGGTTGGTACTTATTAATATTCCAAGTAATGAATTGAAAAGGTTCTTATTCTTACCATCAGATAGTAAAAAGTATATTCTTTTTCTGGAGGATATTATCCAGCATCATTTACCACAGCTATTTCCCGGAGAGGAGATTATCGGTAGTTATAATATAAAAATTACCCGGGATGCGGATCTTAGTCTTAGCGATGATTTCGGTAAAGATATTGCCATAAAAATAGAAAAACAACTTGCTAAAAGAGATCAGGGATTTGCAACAAGATTTTTGTATCAGCCGGGCATACCCATGCGGCATTTGCAAAATATAAAAGAAATTTTCAACCTGAACAAAGCATCAGTTGTTGAGGGTGGTAAATACCATAATCTTATAGACCTTTCCTCCCTTCCTGTGAATGACGCCCGTTTTGATTATCCTGCATGGCCAGGTCATCAAATAAAAATTATACAAAAAACACTTTTTGAGGATATATCGGCAAATGATACCATGCTGCATACACCTTACCAGTCTTACGATAGGGTACTTCGTTTTTTTAATGAGGCATCCATCGACCCTTCAGTAGTGGAAATATCAACCACTTTGTACCGGGTTGCAAGTGATTCAAGAATTGTCCATGCCTTAATTAATGCGGCTAAAAACGGGAAAGTGGTAACGGTTATTGTGGAATTAAAAGCGAGATTTGATGAAGCGAATAATATAAGATGGGCTAAAAGAATGAAGGCAAACGGCATCAAAATTCTCTACAGTAGTAATTCTTTAAAAGTTCATGCAAAGATCGCTCTTGTAAAAAGGAAGCATCCTACCCATCCTTACCTTGGATTATTGGCTACCGGAAATTTAAATGAGCGTACTGCACGTTTTTATACAGACCATGTTTTATTAACCGCAAACAGAAAAATAGTTGACGAACTTCAAATCCTATTTGATCTGTTGAGCAAGAAGAAAAATACGCCCGAAAAAGCGCCCGAAATTTTTGAGCATTTGTTGGTAGCTCAGTTCAATTTGCAGGAAAGGTTTCTTGTGCTGATAGACAAGGAAATAGAAAATGTAAAAAATGGTTTACCAGCTTATATCATCATTAAACTAAATAACCTTGAAGAAGAAGTCTTAATAAAAAAGCTTTATGAGGCATCCAATGCAGGTGTAAAGATTCAGTTGCTTGTTCGGGGAATTTGTCGTTTGATTCCAGGCTTAAGAAACCAAAGTGCAAACATCACTATTACAAGAATTATTGATCGTTTTCTGGAACATGGACGGATTTTTATTTTCTGTAATAATAATGAGGAGCAAATATTTATGGGTTCGGCAGACTGGATGAGCCGTAACATTTACCGCCGAATTGAAGTTTGCTTTCCGGTTTATGACAACCTAATAAAAGCACAAATAATGCATATTATTCAGTTGCAG
>JBGSNV010000210.1:0-3327 GCA_041739485.1 Chitinophagaceae bacterium | reverse complement strand
TCCTCAGGCAACCATTTACCCCTATGCACTTGGCAGCGAATCGGGTACCTTGAAAATGGGGAACCCCTCACCGGATAAGCACCGGCATGGCCTGATGCGGGTTTTAAAACCGGAAGAAGCCGAAGAAGCACTTTATGTGGTGGAAGTGAAAAATCCTTTGGAACTATTTGCGCCGCTGCAAAGCATTGACTATATAAAGTGTGACATAGAAGGCTATGAAGTGCCGGTGATTCCGGGAATGCGACCGCTACTCGAAAAACACAGACCAGTTGTTCAGGTGGAAACTGAAGGTGACAACAAAATGAAGTTGATGCAGTTATTCAAAGAGTTGGAATATCATACGTATTATGCAACAAAAAATGGCTTGATAGCTTATCCCAATCCTGCAGAAATATTGCCTGCTGACCTGATAGCAATCCCGCAGGAAAAAGTCACAGAATATCAGCAATGGATCCATCATGAAGGATAATGGCCCCGGACATATTACCACCTTAACCATCACCCGCTATCCCGGCTGGGCAATTCCCCTTGCTTTTGTTTCGATGGTTATCTTCCGGGCATTTCTTTTTCTTAAAAAAGATCTGCTTTTTTGGCGATTGATGGGCTGCGGAAAAAACGGCACGTTCGATAAGGTACCTGATTTGAAGCAATGGGCCATTCTTGGGGTTCATCCCAACGCTAAAACATCCTTTTTTAAAAATACATCCGAACAAAAATTAATTTTGAAGGAAGCCTACGGGTCCTTTATAGCGCGATGGATCGGGCTTTTTTGCAAAAGCAGTGAAACCTTTTTATTAGATCCGCTGGAGTGCCATGGCTTGTGGAACGGTAAAAAGGTTTTTGGAGAATTGCCTAAAAACAGCCCCTATGAAGGACCAATTGCAGTAATGACAAGAGCAACGATTCGCTGGAATAAATTGGGGCGCTTTTGGGAACATGTACCACAGGCAGCTATGGAAATGGCTGAAGCTTCGGGGTTTGTAAAAAGTTATGGTGTTGGCGAATGGCCATGGATCAAACAGGCTACATTCAGCATTTGGGAAAGCAAGGCACATATGAGACAGTTTGCTTACCACAGCCCTTATCATAAAGAAATCATCCGGAAAACCCATCAGGAAAACTGGTATAGTGAAGAAATGTTTGTAAGGTTTGCCGTTCACAAATCCTGGACTTCCTGATTGTGAGATTACCAATTTAAAAATAAAAAATAAAGCGCTTTCCGCTCCCCCACATCTTATTACATTTGTAAGCATTATGAATAAACATTGGTTGCAAACAATTGCCATTTGTCTTCTGTTCACCAGTTTTGCAACAGCAGGCTTTTCACAAAAAAATGACATCAACCGTACCCCCATTCAAGCGGGTGTTGATATTCAAAGACCCAAACTTGTAGTGGGTTTAATGGTAGATCAGATGCGGTGGGATTTTCTGTACCGCTATCAGGAGCGATTTGGTGAAAATGGTTTCAAGCGTTTACTCCGCGAAGGATTTTCCTGTGAAAACACCCAGATTCCTTATGCGCAAACGGTTACCGCACCGGGACATGCGAGTGTTTATAGCGGCACCACACCTGCAATTCATGGCATTATGGGTAATGAATGGTACGACAAAAAGCTTGGGAGAACTGTTTATTGCGTTGAAGATGAAACCGTAAAACCGGTTGGAGGAAATCCAAAGGCTGAACCAATGTCGCCGAGAAATCTGAAAGTAACAAGCCTGGGCGATCAGATCAACCTGGCCTTTAACTACCGCTCTAAAGTAGTGGGGATTGCCATTAAGGACCGGGGATCTATTCTTCCCGCAGGTCATTCCGGAGATGCTTATTGGTACGATTCGCGGAGCGGAGAATTCATGACAAGTACCCATTACTACGACCAATTACCTTCCTGGGTCAATAGCTTTAACCAACGCAAAATAGTTGACAGTCTGTACAACCTCGATTGGAACACCTTGTATCCGATTGAAACCTATGTGCAAAGCGACCGGGATAATGTAGCTTATGAAGGCCGTTTTGGTCACGAAAAAGAACCTGTTTTTCCGCATATTTTAAAAAATCTGATGGGTGCAAATTTTGGAACCATCAGAGCAACCCCTTACGGAAATACCATGACGCTGGCTTTTGCAAAAGCAGCGCTGGAAGCAGAAAACCTGGGGCAGGATAATATTACCGACCTGCTTGCCGTCAGCCTTTCTTCTCAGGATTATATCGGACATCAGTTTGGACCCAACAGCATAGAGACTGAGGATACCTATTTGCGGCTCGACCGCGACTTAGCCGCTTTTTTTAGCTTTCTGGATGAAAAAGTGGGCAGTGGACAGTGGACTTTCTTCCTCACTGCAGATCATGGAGTGGCACATGTACCCGGCTTTTTAGCCAAACACAAAGTACCCGTAAGCACAATCAACCTCAACACGGCTGCCCTAACACAACTTATTCAAAAAAAATACAAGGTACCAAAAGTAATCAGCGCATTTTCCAACTATCACCTGTATCTGAATGATGAAGCCATAGACAGTGTGGGAGCCAATAAGGAGGCCATCATAAAAACCATGTTGCAGGAACTCAACAAAGACACGGCGGTTTGGCTTGCTTTTGAAGCAAAAGCGCTGAATGAAACCCCGATGCCTGCCGAAGTAAAAGAGCGGTTTGCAAAGGGGATGAATCCCGAGTTGTCCGGCGACATTATAGTTATACTGAAAAGTGGCTATTTTGGAGGAGGCCGGTCTGGAACTACGCATGGCTCCTGGTACCCGTATGATGCCCATATTCCGCTGGTATTTATGGGATGGGGAATACGGCCCGGCTACACTTTTAAACCAACCTGGATGATTGACATTGCCCCTACAATTGCGGCACTATTACATATACAACCTCCGAGCGGTACCCTTGGCAATCCCATTCCTGAAATCACAGATTTGCATTGATGTGCAAAAACAGATTTTGTGCTTCTGCAGCTTTGTAGCACTTTAGTCCCTTCAAAGGAATGAAAACTATGCTACCGAACCGGGAAATAACGGCTTTACTGACACTTATAGATGACCCTGATGAGGAGGTCTATCAGACCGTCCATGCCCGGTTGATGAGTTTTGGAATACCCGTGATTCCTGAATTGGAACATTTTTGGGAAAACAGCTTTAACGAATCGGTTCAGGAGCGGATTGAAATGGTCATCCACCGGATTCATTTCGGGGAACTGAAACGAGAATTTGAAGCCTGGACCCAAAATGAAAGTTCGCTGTTGCATGGTGCATTGTTGGTTGCAAAATATCAGTATCCTGAAATTCAGAGTTTAAAGGCTCTTCAGGAAATTGAACGAATGCGTCGCA
>JBGSNV010000177.1:0-3863 GCA_041739485.1 Chitinophagaceae bacterium | reverse complement strand
CACTGCTTGCCTCAACAGCGTTTACCGCTTCCCTTGTCTGATCGCTGCACCAGATGCTTTTGGTCAGCGGGGCAATCGCCAGCGAAGGCAATCCCAGTCCAGCGGCAAACTCAGCCACAACCCGGTTGGCAATCCATTCCGGATGTGTTTGTAAAAAGGAAGCCATCGCCACCGAAGCCGGCCATATTTTAGCCCAAAAGGGGAAGGCTAACCCGGGGTTTTCAGATTTGGCTTCTTTATATACCTGCTCTACCACCGCTGTTTCGGGGGCGTATATCTGTAACGGACCGTTGGGAAGTAGAACAGTTTGTAAATGAAGCGGGTACAACAGGCAGCGGATTTTTTCCAAGTAAGAAGATGGGTCTTAAAAATTCAGCAGATAAATGTTTACCGAACAATCATCTGACGATCGGCATCAAGCCGGACCAGAATAAAAATAAGAATCGTAAACGTAAGCAGCGAAGAACCTCCATAGCTAATCAGAGGCAGCGGAATACCAATCACCGGAGCGAGTCCCATCGTCATCAGCATATTTACAAGTACATGGAAAAAAATGACCGAAGCCACCCCATAAGCATACACCCGGCTAAAAGTACTGCGTTGTCGTTCTGCTGTATTGATGATTACCAGCAGTAGCGTCAGGTAAAGCAGCGCTAACAGCGTGGTACCCCAAAATCCAAAACTTTCCCCGATCGCGGTAAAAATAAAGTCGGTATGCTGCTCGGGTACAAAGGCACCCTGCGTTACGGTTCCTTTCAAAAATCCCTTGCCCCAGAGACCCCCGGATCCGATAGCAATTTTGCTTTGTTTTACATTATAGCTTTCCTGCTTTTCGCCATCCTTTACCTTTCCCTGCATTTCCTTGGCCCGCATAAAAGCTTCCAGCTTGTCGGGGTTCAGCGGTACATAATCTTTGCCAAACATACTCATGATCCGCTCTACCTGATAGGGAGCCATGATGTCTTCAAATAATATAGGAACCGCTATCCGCTGCACCCCTACACTAAATCCCCAAATGCCAATAATCAAAAGAAGCAGACGCCGATTCCGTTTTATCTTTTTGCGCAGCAAATAAAGCGCCAGTACTGCAGCTACGGTAAGCGCTATTGCAAGGGTGTTCGGATTCACGAGGATGGCTGCTACCACCAAAACCGCCAGTGATATACCCACAATCAGGTAAGCTGCTGGCAGGCCTTCGCGGTATAGCGGGATAAAAAAAGCAAAGTACACCAGCGCCAGCCCGGTTTCGTTTTGCAAAATAGAAAAGATGGCAGGGGTCAGCGCCAGCCCGATGGCAATCGCCTGACTTTTTATCTTTTTAAAATCCATCTCAGTATTGCTCAGGTATTTGGCCAATGCCAGCGATACAAAAATCTTACAGGTTTCCGCGGGCTGCAGGTTCATAAATCCCAGCGGTATCCAGCTTCGCGAACCACCTATGCTTTTGCCTACTACAAAAGTGGCCAGCAGCAGCACAATGCCAAGGGCATAAAGCAGGTTGGAGGTCGCTGCAAAAAATTTACTATCAGTAATTACAATTAAAAAACCTATTACCAGCGAAATACTGAAAAATAAAAGCTGCTTGCTGTAATTGGTTTCTAATCCGGTGAAACTTGCAAAAACCTCCATATCGGGGCGGTATTCTACCAGAAAAATACTCGTAAGCCCGATCAGGACCAGCAATAGGTACAACCAGATAAGCAGCCAGTTCAGTCCTTTCTTAATAATGGGTGGCTGATGTGCCATAATTCATTACTTCCTTTAAAATGTTATGGTCTTGTTTTGGGTTCGCGGTCCAGCAACGCATAGTCTCTTGGCCTTTGTGCTGTCTGCGTTTTTTTAGCAGGCTGTTTGGCGGGCAACCCGGCGGTTGTTTTATCTGCAGGTTTTACAGACATTTCCTGTTTGCTTGCCGTGGCCCTTTTTTCTTTCTCCATACTTTCCTGCAGTTTTTTCATTTCGGTCTGCCGGCGCATGCTGTCTCTTTTATCAATCTGAGCCTGAATACGCGCAGGGATGATACGCATGGAACTGTAGCGCTCCACCCAGGGCAGCCGGGCCTTACTAATGGTATCGTTGATGTATTTTTCCACCATCAGGCTTACGATTGGCGCAGCAACGGTACCTCCGAAACCTCCGTTTTCTACAATACAGGCAATGGCAATTTTTGGATTTTTCCGCGGGGCAAAAGCGGCAAAAAAGGAGTGGTCCCGTTGTTTCTTACCCCGGTAATAGTTTTCTACGGTTCCGGTTTTACCACACATCACTACCCCTTCTATCTTCATCCGTCGGGCTGTACCCGTAGGACCCTGTACCACCGCATCCATGCCTTCGTGCACACTTTCAAACATGTGATCGGGAATTTTTGCTGCCTGAATTTTTTTGCGGTAGGGTTCCATCAAGCCATATTTATCCCCTCCTTCAATGCTGTCAATAACATGTGGCGTGTAGTACCAGCCTTTGTTGGCAATCATGGCAATGGCATTCGATAACTGGAGAATCGTAGCGTTCACTTCGCCCTGTCCGATGCTGATGGAAACAATATTGCAACTGTTCCAGTTGGGGCCAAAGGTTTTTACATACCGGGGGCCAAGCGGAATCAATCCGGCTTTTTCACCCGGAATATCTACCCCAAGCCGCTTGCCAAGTCCGAAATCATTCATATGATGCGCCCATACAGTAAGTCCGCTGTCCACAGATCCGTATCGGGGCTGATCTACAATTTTACGAAACACATTGGCAAAATAGGCATTGCAACTTACCGCAATGGCACTTTTCAGATTGGGAGAATGTCCGGCACCATGGCAACCCGGTTTACCATTGCCGCAACCATTGTATCGACCCGTACAGGCATAGCCGGTAGAATCGGTAATGACGCCTTCCTGCATGCCAATCACCGCCTGCAGTGTTTTAAACGTAGAACCGGGCGAGTATTCACCGGTAATTGAACGGTTGTAAAGTGGAAGCATCGGATCGGTATAAAGTTTCGAAAACTGTGACCTGCGCTGCGATCCGGTAAGCAGGGTAGGGTTGTATGTGGGGGCATTCACCATGGCAAGAATTCCACCCGTTTCCGGGTCAATAGCAACGAGGCTGCCTACTTTACCTGCCATAAGCTGTTCGCCGAGCAATTGCAACTCAATATCGATGCTCGAAAAAAGTGTACTTCCCGAGACCATCGAAGTATCAAAGGCACCATCTTCATAGCGTACCGTGGGGCGGTTCATTTTATCTTTCAGCCAGAATTCAATACCGCGTTCCCCCATCAATACCTTTTCGTAGCTCCTTTCAATTCCCGTCATGCCGGTATAATCTCCCATCCGGTACCCTTCGCTGCTATGGCTTTCCAGAAAGCGCGGGTCTACTTCGCCGAGGTATCCGAATATATGTGCCGCAGCCTCAAAAGGATATTTACGCACAGGTCTTGCCTGAAGGTCAAATCCCGGTTGAATGGTATAAAGCCGTTCCTGCAACTGTGCATAGGTTTTGTCATCCAGCAAGCCCTCAAAAATGGAAGGCTTGTAGCGACCGTTTTTTACAATGGCATTGACAACCCGTTGATGAAATTCTGCAGAGTCAATATTCAGGATGCGGCAAATAAAGGAAGTATCTATGCCGCGTAGTTGTGAGGGAATAATGGTAAGGTCGAAGAGCGTGGTATTATCCAAAATGATTTTACCATCCCGGTCGTACACCAACCCCCTGCTAGGGTATACCACCTTTCGGTAAATAGCCTGATCATCTGCCATGCGGCTGTATTTGCCACTCAGGATTTGCAGATTGAAAAGTTGGGCGATAATCAGCAAAAACGCCCCTGCAAAAACAATCTGTATAATTCTGGTTCTGATTGCATTAAAATCACT
>JBGSNV010000167.1:0-3723 GCA_041739485.1 Chitinophagaceae bacterium | reverse complement strand
CGCGTGACCCGCAAACCCCTTTTGAAATTGTGCCTGTTATATCGGATGTTACTTTACCGGATCGAAGCGAACTGATTGTATCGGTAGACACACTAAATCCGCAATTGCTGATCAACAAATCACAAGGTCTGATCCTGATTCAACAATCAAAGGAAATCAACGCATTAAGATTACCCACTGTTTCTTTGAACACGGGTGCCAATTTAAATAACAGCAATAACAGCGCAGGATTCACTTTACAAAATACCACCTATGGTCCTAGTGCAGGGCTTTCGGTGGCCGTTCCTATTTTTCAGGGAGGTGTGGTAAAGCAACAATTGAAAGTGAATAATGTACTGCAAAAAAGTCAGGAGATCAATTTCAAAGTGCTTAAAAACAACTTGCTGACTGCCCTTGCTAATGCCTATAACAACTTTGAAAACGCCAAAAGGCAATACCAACTCGAACAGGATAACCTCGAAGTGATTCGGGAGAATAATGAGATTGCCATGGAGCGTTTCAAAAAGGCCAGCATCACCACCGTTGAATTCCGGCAAACACAGCTCGATTATGTAGAGTCGCAAACCCGGATGATCAATGCACAGTTTCAAATGAAACAGGCCGAAGCAGATGTTTTGCTGATCATGGGTAAACTGGTTGAATAATCAAAGGCCTTATGGCTTCCTCCTATTCAAAAGAAGCAAAACCTTCCTTTCTGCTTACCTTTACAAAAAAGAATATTATGGTATCCATCATCATGGGCAGTGACAGTGATTTACCCATCATGCATCAGGCAGCAGACCTGCTTAAAGAGTTTGATATTCCTTATGAGCTAACCATTGTATCGGCCCACAGAACACCTGCAAGAATGTTTGATTACGCAACCAAAGCAAAAGAAAGGGGTATAAAAGTCATTATTGCAGGTGCGGGTGGCGCAGCTCATCTTCCGGGAATGGTAGCCTCGATTACCCCATTGCCCGTTATTGGCGTACCTATTAAATCCTCCAATTCGATAGATGGTTGGGACTCAGTACTTTCAATCCTGCAAATGCCCAATGGCATCCCTGTTGCTACAGTGGCACTGAATGCTGCTAAAAACGCAGGCATTTTGGCTGCATGTATCCTGGGAGCTTTCGATGAAAACATCAGCGCAAAAATGGTTGCCTATAAAAAAGGACTCGAAGATGCCGTTTTGCATAAGGTGGAAACCGTTTCAAGGAACGGCTACCCAAATTTTTATGATACAAAGAACTAATTCTATCCTTGCTATTATTCGTGAATGGTAAGTATGGCAAACTTCTGATCATAAACGCCGCTATGTTGGTAGAGCATGTCGAGGAATGCAGGCCCGTAAGTTGCATAAAATGGAATCATATTTTCCACCCGCTCCTGCAAATTTTCATTTGGGAAAAGCCATGTTTTCAGTTGTTCAAGCTGATGCGATTCCTCTTGTATTTTTCTTCGCTCCGCTCTTTGCATTTTTTTCGTTAGTCCTTTCAGCCCCTTCAACGTTTTTGCGTGTAAAGCTGCCACATGCGCCTTTAAGGTCGGGTCTATTTGATCCATTCGTTCCTGAAGCGAAGCATAAATATCAAATACAGCCTTTTCTGCTTCATCTGAATCAGGCAATTGCCCATGTTTTCGGCTTACTAACAGGTTCTGCTGTTCCTGCAAATCCAGGAATAAATCAGCGCCCTGCAGCGATAACTTATCTGACAGTTTTTTTGCTTTAGGGGAAATCAACAAAAAGGAATTACGCAATACCAATACCGGATAAGGAATGGAAAGCGCTTCAAATAAAGTTTTCAGTTCCAACCAATAGGCTAACTCTCCCCCACCCCCGATAAAAGCAATATTGGGTAAAATGGTTTCCTGATAGGCACCCCTTAAAATTACATTCGGACTAAAGCGCTCCGGATGTAAATCTAACTCCTCGAGGATTTCCAATTGAGTAAATCGCAGTTCACTGAACAGGACACGATAGTCGTCCCCCACCCGCTCTATCCGTTCTCTCCGGCCATCGTCAAAAAGATAAAAAAGGTTGATTTCCCGACCGGAGGCCTGCACTTTATACAAGGTGTTCAATGCATCAAGGGTTGGGGCAATGGTTTTGGAAGAAAACTGTCCCAGCAATTCCCGTTTCATAACCGGAATAAAACAAGCTTTTAAAGCTGGATGATCCGCTATCAAGATCAATAATCCAAAACGGGCAAAAAGAGCATGTACGAAATGCAGGGTAGCGGTTTGAATATCTGGTTGTTCGAGGTAGGCTTGTTTTAAAAGGTTCACCAATTCGGTTCCATATGGTAAAAAGGAAAATTCTCCGTGTAAGGCATCCACAAGGGGTTTGATATTTTCCGTTTTCATTCTTCCAACAGCACCGGTTTGTTTTGTTGCCCAAACCCGCTTATCTCCATGAATGAAAAAATGATTTAATTCATCAAGGTCAGCATCTTCGCTACCCATATAATAAACCGGGATAAAATGACTCCCGGGCCATTTTGCATTAAAGGCATCTGCCATACGTATGGCATGTAAAATCTTATATAAAAAATATAGGGGACCAGTAAAAATATTGGGCTGATGGGCTGTTACAATGGTAAATGTTTGATCGCTTCCCAACTTTTCAATTTGTAGCAGCGCTTTTTCATTCTCCGGTAAATTGATGTATTGTTGACGAAGGACTTCCTGCAATACCTTGCGGGGTGTATTGAATTGTTTTCTTGCTTCTATAGCCGCCGCAAAACCGGCCTCCTCTACAGCATGTTGATAGAAAGGTTGTATCTCCGGCACCTGATCAATATAATCCGTCACAAGTTTTGAGAACGATCCTGTTTCTGCAAATGAAATCCTGCTGCAATCTGTTTCCATAAGGGGACAAAGGTAAGGTCTGCATACATTTACAAGCATGCTTTAGCAATTCAAATATTTTAAAAAATTCACATAAAAAAAGCACACACCCTTTTATGGATGAATGCCTTTTCTTTAGTATTCAATTTATTGATGTTAAATAGTTTCCACTACCTCCCCTTCGATATCAAAATCATAGGCTTTGGTAATCTTCACAAAAACCATTTGTCCCGGTTGAAGTTTCTTTTTGCTATGTACAACTACCTCGTTATCTACTTCTACACTATCAAATTCAGTTCTTCCAAGATACCGGCCGGCTTCTTTTTTATCGATCAGCACTTTCATCGTTCTTCCTACTTTTTCCTGATTTTTTTCCAGGCTGATTTCCTGCTGTAGCTCCATGATTTCCTGAGCCCGGGCTTCTTTTTCCTCGGGAGAAACATCATCATTCAATTCATATCCGGAAGTGCCTTCTTCGTGACTGTATGTGAAGATACCAACCCGGTCAAAACGCATTTTTTCTAAAAAGGCTTTCAGTTCCTCCACATCTTCCCTTGTTTCACCGGGGAAACCGGCAATCAAAGTAGTACGCAAACAAATATCCGGATTGATGGCGCGGATTTGCGTAATAAGTTCTTCCATATCTTCCCGGGTGATCTGCCTTTTCATAGCTTTAAGCATATTATTGCTTGCATGCTGAAGCGGGATATCGAGGTAATTACAAATGTTAGCCCGCTCTTTCATCACTTCGATGATATCGAGAGGGAATTTGCTTGGGTAAGCGTAATGCAACCTTATCCATTCCAGTCCTTCCACATCGGCAAGGGCATGAAGCAACTTGGAGAGTTCCCGCTTTTTATACAAATCAAGACCGTAATAAGTGAGTTCCTGCGC
>JBGSNV010000137.1:0-32726 GCA_041739485.1 Chitinophagaceae bacterium | reverse complement strand
TAATGTTCGGATATACTTCCCTTTAATGAATACAGTCTTTACTCCATGAAAAAAAACCTGCTTATAATCTTATTGGCCATGGCTGCTGGCTTACAAGCGCAGCAAAAGCCTTATACTTTGCGGGTCGATTCCTTGCTTTCGCTGATGACACTGGAAGAAAAAGTAGGGCAGTTGCATCAGATCAGTAGTCCTTTTGCAGCTACCGGGCCTATCAGTCCTACGGGTAATTTTCAGCAGCAGATCAAAGAGGGAAGAGTAGGAAGTATGCTCAATGTAACCGGGGCATTGCGCACCCGGCAATTACAGGAACTAGCCTTGCAAAGCCGGCTAAAAATTCCCTTGCTTTTTGGTCAGGATGTGATTCACGGATACCGAACAACTTTCCCTGTTCCACTTGGTGAGGCGGCAAGCTGGAACCTGCCTGCCATAGAACAGGCAGCCCGGATAGCGGCTATTGAAGCATCCGCTTCGGGCATACACTGGACCTTTGCGCCAATGGTAGATATCGGTCGCGATCCGCGGTGGGGGCGGGTGATGGAAGGTGCCGGAGAAGATCCCTGGCTTGGCAGCCTGATTGCAGCCTCAAGGGTTCGGGGTTTTCAGGGCAAAGGTTTGGGTACACAAGCTTCGCTGATGGCTTGCGCCAAACATTTTGCAGCTTATGGTGCTGCGGTAGGCGGCCGCGATTACAACAGCGTGGATATGAGCGAAAGACAACTACGGGAATTGTATCTCCCTCCTTTTAAAGCCGCTGTGGATGCAGGGGTAGCAACATTAATGAACAGCTTTAACGACCTGAATGGCGTACCGGCAACGGGAAACGCCTTGCTGCAAAGGAAGATTCTGAAAGGGGAGTGGGATTTCAAGGGTTTTGTGGTTAGCGATTGGGGAAGTATCCGTGAAATGCAGCCGCATGGCTTTTCCGCCTCCCTGGCAGATGCAGCCCGGCAAGCAATAGTAGCCGGCAGCGATATAGATATGGAAAGCAGGGCTTATACAAAGCATCTCGCTGATCTTGTGCGTGAGGGAAAAGTGCCGGTGGAAATACTGGATGAAGCTGTGCGAAGGGTTCTTTTAAAAAAATATGAAACCGGTTTAATGGACGACCCGTTCCGATATTGTGATACCCTAATGGAATCTAAGCAATGGAATAATCGATTGCACCTTGACGCAGCCCAAGCCCTTGCATCGGAGTCAATTGTTTTACTTAAAAATGATACCCTGCAATCTGGCGGTCAAGCCCTTTTGCCTTTATCCGTTTCCGGACAAAAAATTGCAATGATTGGTCCTTTGGTGATGGCGAAAAAAGAACATCTTGGTTTCTGGTCTTTTGATTGGCCCGATGATTCGGTACGCATACAAACGGTTGGGGATGCCGTTCGAAAAAGACTGAAAAGCGGATCTGATTTTTTGTATGCAAGAGGCTGTGGTTTAAATGATGCGGATACCTCTGGTTTTGCGGATGCCGTAAGCGTGGCTGAAAAGGCAGATGTGATTGTATTATATCTGGGGGAGGAACGGGCAATGAGTGGCGAAGCAAAAAGCAGGAGCAATCTTCATTTACCCGGGGTACAGGAGGCTTTGGTAAACAGGCTATCTGCTTTAGGTAAACCGATTGTTTTGATGCTGGGAGCCGGACGCCCGCTCGTATTTGAACAACCTGCAAAACATGCTACCTCTATCCTGTACACCTGGTGGCTGGGAACCCGTGCCGGAGAGGCGATAGCCGATGTACTTTTCGGTAAAATAAGCCCTTCCGGTAAATTACCCATGACTTTTCCAAGAACGGAAGGGCAGATTCCGATTTATTACAACCATTTTAATACCGGCCGGCCGGCTAAAAATGAAAATGACCGCAACTATGTTTCGGCATATATTGATTTACCCAATAGTCCGTTATACGCATTTGGGTATGGATTGGGCTATGGATCGGTAATTTACTCAAAGCCGATATTAAGCAGCCTTGTTCCTAAAGAAAATGATATCCTTGAAGTGCAGGTACAATTGAGTTACAACGGTACTTTACCACATAAAGAAACGGTACAGCTTTATATCCGCGACAAAAACGCTTCGGTGGTAAGGCCGGTAAAAGAACTTAAAAGTTTTCAACAAATAATCCTTTTACCGGGCGAGCAAAAACTCGTTAGTTTTAAACTTACCCGGGAAGACCTGATGTTTTATAACAGCGAGCTGCAATATATCTGGGAACCGGGAGCATTTGATATTATGGTTGGTCCTGCATCGGATAATGTGCAAACTGTTTCAGTGAACTGGGGAAAATAAGGCGCCCTTTTTTACCCGCTTATTTCGTTTTGAAATGCCGATAACCACCTTAATTGTTCCATTTCCTTTTTAATGCCTTTGCGTATCTGAATAATAAGGAAAGAGGCCACCACCGGATATGCTGCACACAGAACAAGGATAAGCCAAAGAGGCACTAATTCGGAAAATTCTACCATTATAAAATAATACCCTAAAGTATATAACCCCATGATGGTATACGTTACCGGACCATGCATCCATTTACGGAAAGCTGTATAATCTATTAATTGCTGATTATGTTGTAAGGCATCCTCATACATTTTTATACTTTGTCCTTTGGCAATACTTATTATCTCCGCTATAATTCGAACGGTAAGGGGTACAGACATCAGTAAGAACCCGGTTTTACTTAACAGCGTACCATAAAGCAGGAACTTGTTGAAACAAATAACATAAAATACCAGTGTAAGGGAAAGGATGAAAACATTTCCATATTGAAACCTGATAGAACTTTTATTAAATGCTTGAGCCTTTTCCAAAACAGTCTTTGCATCGATACCGGCTTCAGGGAGTGGGTTGTCCTGCTTCCAGTTGCATTTAAGTTCGTCTAAAAAATTATCCATGTTGCATCAAATTTTTGAGTCGTTGTTTAATTCGGTGAATTTTCACCCGGAGGGTTCCTTCGCTGATACCCATTACACTGCTAATTTCTGCATATTCCATTTCGTCGAGTACCATCATTATAATCAGGCGGTCGGTGCTTTCTAATTGCCCGATTGCATGGTAAAGCTGATTATAATCTTTTGGCCTGCCAGCGTCTTCCAATTGATCAGCCGCCTGATCGGGGAGCCCCTGCACCTGTATTTGCCTTTTACCTTTTTGTTTGCGTATATAAGTCAGGCAAGTATTTACCGTTATCCGGTAAATCCAGGTTTTAGGACTTGCTTCTTTTCTGAAATTTGGTAAGGCAATCCAGGTATTGATAAATACTTCCTGTAAAAGATCGTTTGCCAATGCTTGGTCTCCTTGTAAAAATCCGGTGCATACCTGCAGTACCATCCCTTTATACCGGGCGAATATTTGGGTAAAAATTAGTTCCTGCTCCCTACTCATTTTTTCAAAAATGTATTGGTTTGCTCGTAAAACCAGCTTGGCTCATCGTACATGATAAAGTGCTTGCTATTGTTGGCAAATACCATTTCCTTTTTGGCAAGTTTAGCATATTGTTTTTCATAATTTGCTTTTACTACCTCTTTATCCGGAAAAGAAGCGCCAAGAATCAAAACCTCTGCTTTTATTTGAGGTAATTTATCTCGTAAATCCAGTTTCAGCAGGTCAACATAACCGTATACAAAAGTCTCCCGGTCAGCCAGAAGCATCCATTGAATAATGATTTTCGAACCTTCCTTATTGTTGGTCATATTGGCAGCCATCATGGTGGCGTATTGTTTTTGTGCTGTACTGTCCATACTAAGCATTTGCTTATTGTAAGGGGCATCGTAGGCAACCATATCTGCCGAAACGCCCGGCATCATCAAATCGCGCATGCAGGGGATGGCTTCTACCAGCAGGATTTTTGATACCCTTTCCGGCATTTCTGCTGCCAGATCTGTAGCAAGATTGCCACCCATACTATGGCCTACAATATATACCTGTTGCAGGTTTTGGTCAGTTATGTATTTTTTCAGAGCTTCTTTCAGCGCAGGGTACCAAGGCATAGGAATGGGTGTTACATTATTGAAACCGGCATAAGTAAACTGATGGGTCTGAAAGCCGGGCTGCAGATGGTTCACGGTTTCGTCCCATACGGAGCCTGCACAGGCAAACCCCGGCAGAAATAATACAGGGATGCCGTTCCCTTTTACAGTAACCTCTATTGCCTTTGGTTGTGCGTAATTTACTCCGTTTAGTAATATAAACAGACTAAGTGTAAGAATGGTCTTCATTTTTAATTTTTTAGTGTATTATTAATTATGTGTATTTGTATTATACCGATTAGCAGGTACCATACCATCGGGATACTTTCTCTTTGGTGCAGGTATTGATAAATTGTTACAAGCGTGCAGGATTTTTTTTCGAACCCATTTTAAGGAGGCAACCCGGTTATTTCGGGGGCAGGTTCCTCCGGTGATTCCGGTTGCCCGGGTTCTCTCCTTTAAGAAAAATAACCGGGGCTTTTAAGCTAGGCGTCCTAAAAATAAGAACCGATACTTACTATCTTTTCTTAAAAACAGTTGATTGGGTAAAATAACAAACATGCTCCTGCGTTTACGTTTTGAAATATGCCGAACAAGGACTTTAGAAATCATCTTGCTTTGTAAAGACGGGTATAATAACTTATTAAAAGAACCGGTTTCCCGGATTAAAGTCATTTGAATTCCTTTCCCCCTACCATCAGTAGCGCACCTTTATGAAGCAGTATCCCGTTTTTTTTAGTTTTCTTATTGGATTCGTGCTTTTTTTAAACCCGCTTGTTGCACAGGTGAATACAATTCGGGTTTATGCGAAGAGCGGTGTGGTAGATCTGAGCAGGATAGATATTATAAATCAGGCTGTAAAATTAAATGGAGAATGGCTGATTTATCCCAATGAATTGTTGGATCCCGACGCCGATTTTTCAAGGTTTAAAGCCTACCCGGTCAACTTCCCGGAACTTTGGAGTAATACCATTATCGAAGGTCAAAAGCTACCTTCCAATGGTTTTGCAACCTACCGGCTTAAGGTTATTTTGCCGGAAGGAATCAATTCCGATAATCTGGCGCTTGATATTCCTGAAGCATATTCATCGCTTAAGCTTTTTGTAAACAACGAAGATTTTTTTGATTTGGGTACTCCCGGTAAAACGGCAGCCACCACCATTCCTCTTTTTAAACCGGGGGCAAAGCGGCTTCATTTTAAGGGGAATACTTTCCAGATTACGCTACAAATTGCCAATTTTCATCATTACAGGGGAGGGCCATACAGATCCATAACACTCGGGAATAATGACCTACTGAAGAATGAGCGCGAAATCAACCGCAGTTATGATCTTTTTTTAACTGGTTGCCTTTTTATGGGTGGTCTTTTCTTTTTTGGTCTTTTCATTTTTGGCAGACATGACAAAGTGATTCTTTATTTTTCACTTTTTTGCCTTACCTATACTTACCGTGTTATCGGAACCGATGAATACAGCCTGCATCATTTATTTCCCGACTTAAGCTGGTTTATCGCTTTGCGAATGGAGTATCTTTCCCTCTACGCTTCGGTAACCTTTTTAACCCTCTTTAATTATCACCTATATCCAGGGGAATTCAGCAAAAATCTGAAATATATTTTTGTTGGGTTCAGTTTGCTCTGCCTTGGTTTTACATTGTTTACACCCCCTGTTTATTATACCAGTGTAATCAATATTTATATCGGATTCATTTTTATTCAGTTGGCCTATACCATCTATGTATATGTTCTGGGTTATAATAACCATCAGCCGGGTGCCCTGTTTTCCTTATTGGCTACTGCTATTCTTTTCATCCTTTTTGTAGTTATTATTCTTGCATATTTCACCCCTTTTCAGCCTTCCAGAATTATTCTTCTTTGTACTTATATCGCTTTCTTCTTTTTTCAGTCACTCGTACTATCTTATCGTTTTGCATTTATGCTCAGGAAAGCGGGAGACGAAGCCTTGCTGGCTACCAAGGCCAAATCTGAATTTCTATCGACCATGTCTCATGAAATCAGAACGCCCCTCAATTCAATCATAGGAATTACCAACCTGTTGCTGCAGAAAAAACCAGAAGGTGAGCAAAAAGAATATCTAGACACGTTGTTGTTTTCGGCCAATAATCTCTTGTATATCATCAATGATATCCTTGATTTCAGTAAACTGGAAGCAGGAAAAATGAGCATTACCTTTAAACCTTCCCTGCTTGGCGAGATAGGGAGTCGGGTAGAAACAACAAGCAAGGTACTCGCCAATGAAAAAGGGATCAGTTTGCACTTCAGGTCCAATCCGCTCCTATTTAGTCAGCCCGTTCTTGCCGATCCAGACCGCACTACTCAGGTTATCAATAACCTGATTATGAATGCCATTAAGTTTACAAATGAGGGCTCTGTGACTTTATCGATGGATCTATTGGAAGAAACGGATGAACATTTATTGGTGAAGATCAGTATTAAAGATACCGGTATAGGGATCCCCAAAGAAAAGCAGCAATTGATCTTCGAAGAATTTACCCAGGTAGACTCCTCCATCGACAGAGGCTATGCCGGAACAGGATTGGGGCTTGCCATCTGTAAAGAAATGCTGATGATGCAGGGAGTTGACTTACGTCTTGAAAGTAAGCCCGGACAGGGGAGTACGTTTTGGTTCACACAACAATTTTCTAAAACAGATAAATTGGAGCAGACCACCAGCAGTAAACTTGGAGAAATGGATGAGAACGAGATGGATGAAATATTTGAGGGTAAAAATGTGTTGGTGGCTGAAGATAATCCCATCAATATGATGGTGGCACAAAAAGTACTTAGTACTATTGCTCCGGGCCTGACCATGCGAAAGGCAGTGAATGGACAAGAAGTGTTAGAGGCCTATTTTGAAGACATACCCGATATCATTTTAATGGATATAAACATGCCTGTTATGGATGGTTTGAAAGCGGCTTCTCAGATCAGGATGATGGAATCAAGTACCGGTCAAAAAAGGGTACCAATTGTTGCGGTGACTGCGGGAACCCTGCGCGAAGATCTTGAGCGCTGTATGGAGGCAGGTATGGATACCATGATAGCCAAACCCTATAAAATGGAAGAATTAAAACTTCTTCTGATACAAATGTTACAAAATTAAAGGGGGTGTAAAACCCACTTTTTTAAAAACGATAAACGCTTAGATCCTCTTTCGTAAAGTTTTGTTTTCCGTTATCTTTGCCCGCCTTACTTTCAGGTAGGGAACAAGGGCATGGATAAACCTGACCATTCAGGTATACCGTTTTCAAAAAATAGAAATGGGTGTTTCCGGAAACGGGCCCCGGAAAATCAAAGGTTATGGCTTTCAACATAAGGACCAAAATAAAAATGGTTTTGGGAATCAACCCCGAAACATCTAAGGATGAAACGTTGGTTGTAATGGGATGGGTGCGTACATTTCGGAGCAATCGCTTTGTAGCACTCAATGATGGCAGTACCCCTAACAATCTGCAGATAGTTGTTGATTTTGAAAATACCGAAGAAGCTTTGCTTAAGCGAATCACCACGGGTGCTTGCCTGAAGGTAGCCGGTCAGATTGTTGCAAGTAAAGGAAGTGGTCAGTCGGTGGAATTGCTGGCGCAAAACATTGAAATTCTCGGCGACAGCGATCCCGAAAAATACCCTATGCAACCCAAAAAGCACTCGCTTGAATTCTTAAGAGAGCATGCTCATTTGCGGATGCGCACCCAAACTTTCGGTGCGGTCTTCCGGGTGCGGAATGCAATTGCCTACGCTACCCACAAATTTTTTCAGGAAAAAGGATTTATGTATTGGCACAGTCCCATCATCACCGCAAGTGATGCCGAAGGTGCCGGCGAAATGTTTCGGGTAACTACCTTACCTATGGATGGTTCGGCTCCAAGAAACGAAGACGGAAGTATCAATTTCAAGGAAGATTTTTTTGGAAAAAGCACCAATCTGACCGTTAGCGGGCAGTTGGAAGGGGAACTTGCTGCGATGGCTTTCAGTGACATTTATACCTTCGGGCCTACATTTCGGGCCGAAAACAGCAATACAACCCGGCATCTTGCTGAGTTCTGGATGATAGAACCCGAGATGGCTTTTTACGATATTGAAGACAATCAGAACCTCGCCGAGGAGTTTATTCAGTACCTCATCCGCTATGCTATGGAGCATAATATGGACGATCTGAAAATACTCGATCAGCGACTGCTGGAGGAAGAGAAAAGCCTGCCACAGGATAAACGCAGCGAAATGGGCTTGCTGGATAAATTGTCCTTTGTGGTCAATAACAGCTTTGAACGGATTACCTACACAGAAGCTATAGATATTTTGCTGCAAAGCACCCCTTACAAAAAGAAGAAATTTCAATACGATGTTTCCTGGGGGGTGGATCTGCAAAGTGAACATGAGCGTTTTCTGGTAGAAAAGCATTTCAAAAAGCCGGTAATTGTTACCGGATATCCGGCGGTGATTAAGGCATTTTATATGCGGCAGAATGATGGCTGCGAACCCGGGAAAGAAACGGTTGCTGCTATGGATATTCTGGCACCTGGTATCGGCGAAATTGTAGGGGGCTCACAGCGGGAGGAGCGGTACGACAGACTCGTAGCAAGAATGGAAGCCATGGATATTCCCGTGGAAGAGATGAGCTGGTTTTTGGATACAAGGCGTTTTGGCGCTTGTCCGCACAGTGGATTTGGTTTGGGCTTTGAAAGGATGGTACAGTTTGTTACCGGTATGACCAATATCCGGGATGTGATTCCTTTTGCAAGAACACCACGTAATTGCGAATTTTGATAAAGGAATTGTAAACTTTATACAAAAGAATCTGTGGTTTTTGGGTTGTCAGTTTTTGAAGTTAATTTGTACAATTAATATTCAAATGATTACCGGCTATATATGTCGCAACTCACCATAACCACTGTACAAACCGGGCTTTTTTGGCAAAATAAGACTGCAAATCTTGAAATGCTGACCCAAAAACTAGAGGAAGTTTCCTCCGGTACGATCGTGGTTTTGCCCGAGATGTTTAATACCGGATTTTCCATGCTTCCCGAAGAATATGGAGAAGATATGAGCGGGGAAACCGTTTCCTGGATGCGTGACATTACTGCCAAACACCGTTTTATTTTGACCGGGAGCCTGATTATTCAGGAAAAAGATGCTTACTATAACCGGTTGGTTTGGATGCTTCCCAATGGATTATTAGGGTACTATGATAAGCGACATCTTTTTGGTTTCGGCGGCGAAGACAAAAGTTATACCGCAGGTAAAAAAAGGTTGGTGGCTAGGGTCAATGGCTGGCGTATCTTATTACAGGTATGCTATGACCTTCGGTTTCCGGTGTGGAGCCGGCAGCAAATAAAAACGGATGGACAACCGGAGTACGATGCCATCATTTATGTTGCCAACTGGCCTCATGTCCGCATACATGCCTGGAGAAGTCTGTTGATTGCAAGGGCTATTGAAAATCAGGCTTATGTAATTGGCGTAAACAGGGTGGGCAGTGATGGTAAAGGAATACAACATAGCGGACATACGATGGTGGTGGACGCCCTTGGAGAAGTTCTTTACGAAGTCGTGGATAAAGAAGAAATAATGACGCACACCCTCAATTTCGAAACCCTTCAATCGATTCGGGAAAAGTTTCCATTTTTAAAAGATGCAGATTCATTTACCCTTGGGTAGAACGAACAGGGCTTGCCGAAGTGGGGGTCATAGATATTCGTCCGCCCTGACTAACTGAAGCTGAATTTATAAATAAAAGTTGATGATTTGCACATAGCTAAATTAATAACGTCAAGCTGGATATGCCGATGCCCAATGAACAAAAAGTTGAAACACGGCTTCCGTCTGCCCCCATTTCGGCAAACCCCATGTAAGGTGCTGGTGGATTTGTCGAACGAAATGGTTTTAACTGTGTCGAGGGGTTTTGGAAGCGTCTGCAAGCAACACTCTTTTGCAAGGGTTAGCAGTCGTGGCGTGGGTTCTGTGTCGCCCTTGCAAATGTGTGGGGCTTATGTGGGTAATTTGTGCATTTTTGTGTCTATTTTTGTCAAAACCAACTAACATAAATGAGTGAAGAATTATTGCAACGAAATCTTTTAAAAAGTCCAGAAAAAATAGGTGTCTGGGACTTTTATAATATTGGAGCCACTTCCGTTAAAGCTCTTAAAGAATACGGAATTATCAGAAATGTAGATTATGGTGATGTAGAAAAGAAAAAAGTTGATGGAATTATTGTCCAGCAAAAAAAGGTTATTGCAGTAATAGAGTACAAAAAACCATCTGAATTTAAAACAAAATCACAACAAGAAAAAGCAATAAAACAAGAACTGGAAGTAGCTAAAAAACTGGACAGTAAAATTTTAATTGCAACTGATACAAAGGACACAGTTTGGGTAAATGCTTTAACTGGCAAAAGAATATGTGATGAAAATGGGAAAGAAATAAAGTCTCCATTTGATATAAAAGATGAAAAGACTGTAACATTAATTGAAAAAATAAACTACTCAATTAATGAACTGAATAACAACTTAAAGCCAAAGCAGCTTGTAAATCCAACAGGATTAGCGAAACAGATTTGGCAAGATATATGGTCTGTGAGCGGAGCAACACCAGAAAATTGCCTATATACATTTGTTGAGCTTTTCATTTTTAAATACCTGAGTGATTTAGAAGTCCTAAAGGGAAGAAACAATTTTTATAGACTTCTTGAAGATTTTAAAGATAATAATGCTGAAGACTTATTAGAAGATTATGCAAAATCAATACGTCCGAAAATAAAAGACCTTTTTCCAGAAAATGCACTTGATAAAACTACTATTATTAATGGAACTATTTTCGTTAGCAAAGACCAAAAGGCAGTAAAAGGGTATAGTACTGTTTTTAAAAAAGTTCTGCAACGCTTTAAAGATTACGGAAAACTTGAACACATTGATTATGATTTTAAAAGTCAGTTATTTGAAAGTTTTTTAAAAGAAAGTATTAGTAAAAAGAATTGGGGTCAATTTTTTACCCCGTTAAAGGTTGTTCGAGCTGTGGTTGAGATGGCTAAGGATGATATAAAACCTGGAATTAAGATTTGTGACCCTGCATGTGGTGTTGGTAAATTTTTGCTTGAACCAATTGTTACAAAACTTGAACAGTTCTATGAGGTCAAAAAAAACAAACTAATACCCAAAATTACAATACATGGATTTGATAAGGGCTTTGATAAGGATGAACAGAAAACAATTATTCTTGCCAAAGCAAACATGCTTATTTACTTTTCCGATATTTTAAAAGAAAATTCTGGAATTACAGAGCAGTTTTCTAAGCTTTTCAATGAGAGTTTTACTCTTAAAACAAATTCTATCTTAGGTACTCTTTCAGAACCAATAGAAGATGAGTATGATTTGATATTGACCAACCCTCCTTATGTTACAAGTGGCAGTAGCAATCTTAAAGATGAAATAAAAAAAGATGGCGACTTAGTAAATTATTACAAGATTAATGCAATGGGAGTAGAAGGCTTATTCATGGAATGGATAATAAGAGCCTTAAAGCCAAACGGGAAAGCCTTTGTGATTGTTCCTGATGGAATTTTCAATCGTCAGAATGACAAAAATCTTCGCCAATTTTTAATGGATGAGTGTTATATAGATGGAATAATTTCATTGCCACTAAAAACATTTTTCACTACTCCTAAAAAAACTTATATACTCTGTATAACAAAAAAAGCTAACAAAAAGGATGTGCAAAAAGACCCGGTATTTACTTACTTAGTTAGCGAAATGGGGGAAAGCAGAGACATATATAGATTTGATATTTTACAAGATGATTTGAGTGAGGGTGTTACTTTATTTTCTTTTTTTAAGGGAAATAAAGCAGGGTTTGCAAAAATCAATACTGATAAAAGGTGTAAAATCCAAAAGTTTGAAAGATTTACAACTGAAAATCACTGGTCAGTAGATAGATGGTGGAGCAAAGATGAACAAATTGAACTTGGTATATTGGAAGAAGAAAATACAATTGATTTAACCGGATTTAGTGAACTAATTAATGATGTCTCTGAAACATTGAGTTCTTTTTCAAACCTTCTAAAAGAGGTTGCTGAAAAAAAAAAGACAATAAGTGATTTTAAAGAAATTTCTATAACTGATACTAATTATTTTGAATTATCAATAGGGAAAAGGATTTTAAAAAAGGATATAATTAATTCAAAGGGAACAATTCCAATTTATAGTGCCAATGTTTTTGACCCAATAGGATTTCACACCAAAAGCAATATCTCCGACTTCACCAATAATTTCGTTTTGTGGGGAATTGATGGCGACTTTGATTTTAATGCTATTCCAAAGAACAAGCCGTTTGTTTCGACTGACCATTGCGGAACGATAAGAATAAAAAGTGATGATATACTTCCAGAGTATCTTATGATACAATTAGAGAAAGTAAAACATAAATATGGTTTTGACAGGGGGTTAAGGGCATCAATAAGAAATATGCAAGCTGTTTCAATAGAAATTCCTTTTGATGCAAAAGGAAAAATAAACAGTAATAAACAGAGGCAAATAATTGAAAAATACGAATACATACAAGAGCTTAAAATGAAAGTTTTGGATTACTCGAAAAAGCTTAATAATGTTCATATTGATATTCAAAATAATTATGAATGTAAATTATTTGGTTTAGAGGAAATATTTGAAATACTCGGTGAACAAAACCTTACTAAGAAATACATTAATTCAAATACAGGAATTTATCCTGTGTTTTCTGGGCAAACGGAAAACAATGGATTATTTGGCTTAATAAATTCATATAAATATGACTACCCTTTGCTTACTTGGGCTACCTATGGCGTACATGCTGGCACAATTTTCAAGAGGGAAGGGAAGTTTAGTATTGGACGGAATAGCTGCGGTTTAAAACCCTTGAATAAAAACATAAGTTTGGATTACATAAGATTTGTTGCGGAGCCATTATTTAAATTACAAGCTAAAGGTGACAATCACAAAAGTTTACCTCAAAGCTTGGTAAAGGAGATTAAAATTCCTATACCTATAAATAAAAAATCAGAGATTGATTTAGATACCCAAATACATATATCAAAAGAGTTCTTAACAGTCGAGCAAATTAAAAAGAATATAAACGAAGAGTTAGAAAAGATATTAAATGCGGAAATAGATTATGAGTAAACCGTGATTTTGTCTTTAGAAGCGTCTGCAAGATTTTAGCTCTTTTGCAGATTTGGGTTTGTGTCCAGCTTCGTGTGCCTGCAAATGTGCTAAAATGTGTGTCGGCAAAGAAGCGTTGGCGAATTAAAACAGTTTGAAAACTAAATGCTGAATGTCAAACGGTCGCTCCTTAGTAAACTGTCTGCCCGCTTGCACCTTACGGGGGTTTAGTAAGGATCTCTAATATTTTGACCGGGTTCCCCGAAAAAGGGTGCATTTTTGCTCCCTAGTTATGAATACAGAAATACTGATCAGTAATCTTACCAATCCGGTTTTATTATTCTTTTTATTGGGGGTTTTAGCTGCAACGGTAAAAAGTGATCTTCAGATCCCGGATTCAACCTCCAAGTTTATTTCATTGTATCTTTTGTTTTCCATTGGTTTTCGCGGAGGACAAGAGCTTGCGCACAGCGGGCTTACGCAAGAAATTTTTATTACCCTTATCATTGCGTCTTCCCTTGCTTGTCTCGTTCCGTTATATACTTTTTTTATTTTAAAAACCAAGTTGGCAGTAAGTGATGCCGGTGCGGTAGCTGCTGCTTATGGCTCGGTGAGTGCGGTTACTTTTGTGGCGGCAAGTAGTTTTCTGGAAGCAAGACAAATCCATTACGGAGGCCATATGGTGGCGGCAATGGCCCTTATGGAAGCACCGGCTATCATTATTGGGGTTTGGTTGATGCGTAAATTTTCAAAAAACAGAGCCGGTGCACTTTCCGTTGGCAAAGTGGTACACGAAGCATTTACGAACGGGAGTGTTTTGATGATCCTTGGGAGCCTCCTCATTGGTATTATCAGCGATGAAAAGCAGGCGAAAGGCATCGAGCCTTTTACAAGTGATATATTTAAGGGGTTCCTCGCTGTTTTCCTGCTGGAAATGGGGATGGTGGCCGCAAGACGCTTTAATGCTTTCCGGCATTATGGTTGGTTTGCTACTTTATTTGCCATTATTATCCCGGCATTTAACGGGTGTTTGGTTGCCTGGTTCTCGGGTTTTTTGCCCATGGAAGATGGAAACCGGCTTTTATTAGCCATTCTTGCTGCGAGTGCATCCTATATTGCGGTACCTGCAGCTATGCGACATGCAGCCCCCGAAGCCGATCCCGGTTTGTATATACCGATGGCACTCGGAGTTACTTTCCCGTTCAATATTACCATAGGGCTACCTCTTTTTTGGGTGATTGTTACCTCTACCTGATCGTGTGCAGAAATAGCAACCTTTCCTGTTCGTTTCCTTCTTTTTTATTGCTAAACACAAGTGATGATTTCTTAACAAAAGCGTGCTTCTTACATTTAATTCCTGTTATTATCTTGCGGTTTCATTCTGAAATCAGATGTACCTGAATGCTTTTAAAACACCCTCGATCAGTTATGACAAAACGGATTTTACCGGCTGTGATCTTCATCAGTCTTTATAGTTATGTGGCTATGGCACAGGCCAATGGAAATTGCGAACAAAACATTGGATTTTCTATGTTGCCCAATCATCAGTTGATGACTTGTGAGGAAAAGGAGTTTGATGCCTTTACTTTTTTTACCACCGATAAAGGTGGCAACAGAACCGAGCTGGTAAAAGAGGGAGCCCTTACAAAAGTCAGTTACAAGTGGTTGGGCGAGTGGGAAAAGAGGCCTTCCGGTTTACAGATTTACCGCAATTACTAGCAGGCTGCCTTGAAAGCCGGAGGGGAAATACTTTATCAGAATAATGGCGGGGTTCATTTCCGGTATAAGAAGGGGGGGAGAATATTATTTTGTCAATGTATCTTCTGACGGATCAGGCTATCACTATTTAGTCAGTATCCGGGAGACTCCTATGAACCAGGATGTGGTGTATACTGCAGCAGAAATTGAGAATCTCATGAAATCAGAAGGGCAGGTTTGGTTTTACAATATTTATTTTGATACGGATAAATCAACACTGCAACCTACTTCTGCCCCTGCCATTGAGGCTATCGGTTCTTACCTGAAAGCGAATCCTGATGTAAAGGTTTATATGGTTGTTCATACCGACAATACGGGTACATTGGATTATAATCTGAAGCTTCCAAAAGGAAGGGCCAAGGCAGTTGTTACTGAATTGGCGGGAAAACACAGTATCCCTTCTGCACAACTCGTTGCCGAAGGAGTGGGTCCGTTGAGTCCGGTGCAATCGAACCAAACCGAAGAATCAAGGGCAAAAAACAGACGGGTAGTTATGGTATTGGCAAAATAGTCAATAAAACGACTACCCGTTTGGGTTTATTCTCCGGATCAAAGGATCCGGTTTTATTTCTTTTGAAAAAGCAGGATTACACTACGTTGATAGCATAAATAGGATCAATCGGAGTATTTGCTTCTATGGTACAGACGGTTTTTATGATTCCCGTATCAAGCCCGTAAACCCAACCATGAAGGGTAGGTCTGTTATCATGTTTCCAGGCAGTTTGTACGAGCGAAGTACGTTGCAGATTCATTACCTGTTCCATTACATTCAACTCTACAAGCCGGTTTACTTTTTCGTTTTCATCCTCAATAGCATTGAGTTCGTTGGCATGTAAACGGTAAACATCTTTTATACCCCAAAGCCATTTATTGATGATATGTCCGAAATCTCCATGGCTGATAGCAGCCTTAATACCTCCGCAGCCGTAATGTCCGCACACAATGATATTTTTTACCTTAAGATGGTTGAGGGCATAGTCTAGCACACTTAAAAGATTAAGATCGGTATGCACCACCATGTTTGCAATATTTCTTTGTACAAATATTTCACCGGGTTCGGTTCCGGTTATTTCATTGGCAGGCACCCGGCTATCGCTGCAGCCAATCCATAAAAACTCCGGCGTTTGCAGGGCACTCAGCCGCTTAAAATATTCGGGATCTGATTCTACCCTTTCAGCAGCCCAGGCTTTATTTTCGAGTAGCAATTTTTGATATGCTTTCATTTACTTGCTTTTTTTAGTGTGTATTATTCTGAATTGATTTGGTATTTTTTTCCCTTCCAGCCTGACTTACCCGGTATTGCATCCCAATGGTATACCATTTATATTTCCCTATAACCCGTGGCCTGTAGCCGGATGATTTTTTTCGGGGCTACTTAATTAAATGGACCGCCTACTTTTAGCCAACCATTTTAATTACATTTATATCTTGTAGAAATTTACAAAACTCCAATTACTTTATCCTCAAAGGCCTGAAATTTAAGAAAATTATTTAACGGTCCGGTCCTTGTGCTCTTCAAAAAACAAATTTCCTTCCCGGTTAATTTGTTTGAAATATACCCGGATATCTCTTGTTGCGGCATTTACTACAAAGTCATTCACAAGATCTACAATGTCGTTATCCATAAACTCTGACTTAGAAGCATCAAAAAGTACAGCAGAATCATTGGGTATTTTTCCAAGCATGGCTTTTAAGGTTGCTTTATTAAGAAAGGAGACATTTCTGCGGAACCGGATAAGATAACGCCCTTCATCTTTTTGTAGAAAAATCCCGGCAACGAAATTGCTTCTCAAAACAAAAAAGAAGCCGGTAATCATACCGATCAATATACCAATAAGCAGATCAGTTAGCAGGATGGCTAAAATGGTAACTACAAAAGGGATGAACTGGTTGAGTCCGGCCTGAAAGTGTTCACGAAATAATTTGATTTTTGCTAATTTATATCCAGTCAGTATCAAGATCGCCGCAAGTGCGGAAAGTGGAATCAAATTGAGTACGCCCGGGATAAACAAAACGCTCAGTAACAGCCATCCGCCGTGCATCATAGCAGAAAGTTTGGTTTTGCCCCCCGAAGTTACATTGGCAGAACTCCTTACAATTACAGAGGTAAGCGGAATGCCACCTAAAAGACCTGAAACCATATTACCAATGCCCTGAGCCTTAAGTTCTCTATTGGTAGGCGAGATGCGTTTCTGCGGATCTATTTTGTCTACTGCTTCGAGGCTAAGTAAGGTTTCAATACTTGCAACCAAAGCAATGGTAAATCCGGTAAGAAGTACTTCCTTGTCAAAAATGGCACTGAAGTTGGGGAAAGGGAGAGATCTGAAAAAGGCAACCGGAGTATCGAAAGCATCTAATTGTACAAGATGCTCCTTTTCCAGAGATAGCTCCGGGAAAAAAAGCTGAAACAGTGCATTTAATCCAATGCCTGCCAAAACAACAAGTAAGGCACCCGGAATTAATTTGAAAACTTTTATTGCTTTCAATGCTTTTGAATCGAATAGTAAAAGGATTCCAACGGAAACAAACCCAATAATGATGGCACCTGCATTAAAGCGTTTTACCGCATGCAATAAGGTGGTAAAAGTATTCTCGTCTCCGGTTTGTACAAAAGATATATCCCCTTCAGGAACCATATCATATCCCACAAGGTGCGGCATTTGCTTTAAAATCAAAATGATGCCGATAGCGGCCAACATACCCTTGATTACCGAATTGGGTATAAAATCGCCAATGATGCCGGCTCTTAAAAATCCGAGTAATAATTGAAACACTCCTGCCAATACAACACTTACCAGAAAAATCTCATAGGTGGGCATTTTGTTGATAGCGGTGGCTACAATAGCTGTTAAGCCGGCAGCCGGACCACTCACGCTCAGGGAAGACCCACTTAAAAATCCTACAACGATACCTCCAACCATGCCCGCAATCAAACCGGTAATAGGGGCTGCATCACTTGCTACGGCAACGCCGAGGCATAAGGGGAGCGCCACAAGGAAGACCACAATAGAAGCCGGAAAATCGGAAGCAATATTCTTGAAAAAAGAACCCATATAAAGTTATTGTCGCACTTCGGAAAAGGTAGCGAACAGATGCAATTTATAATAAAATATACAAGGATTCGATTATCCCAATAAATGGCAGAGGGAAGTAGGAGCAAAACAGGGGAAGACAGCTATTGAAATGGAACGCAGGGAAGGGTTAATCAACTCTAAGGCATATACTGCCGGATAGCAGCTTTAATGAATTTCAGCTGTGGGGTAGCATTCATGATCCCTAATTCCTGCAACAATCCGGACCGGTTATCCAAAAACCGCAATACGTTATCGGCTTTATTTTTCCGGAAAATATCAAAGAAGACATCTGCTCCCGGATATTGTTTTTCGTAAAGTACGCGCAGCAAAACGTTGTCGTAAAACTGAAACCTGCCCGGAGGGCGGGCTATATTTTTAAGAGGGACACCCGTTTTCAGTTTTTCTGCAATTGCCTTTGCCTGTCTTTGTATAAATTGAAAGGTATAACCCGTTGAAGCTTTTGTTTGCCCGCCTGCGGTCCCTATAAAGAGAACCTTTCCCTGACTTTCCGTAAATCGGTAAGTAGTCATGGGAATGATTCCTTTTTCGATTTCGGTAATCCGGTAATTTTTTAGCTGCAACTCGTTTTTCATAAAGACCCGAAGCCCTTCATCGTATTGCTCTTCTTCCAGTACTTTTTCCGAAAAGAGGGTATATTCCACGAGGGCCCTCCTTTTGCTAACCGGAAGCATATACACAAAAGCGCAGCCATGTTCCTGAGAGGTTCTGAAATTCATCAGGTCGGCCTGATCAGGATCAAAGATATCGGACTCTGTCTCTATCCACCATCCCTTAAAATGTTGCAGCAGATAGAGGTCTTTGGGCTTTAATTGGGGTACCTCGAGTAGGATAGAGGAAAAAAGCTGACTGCCTTCGTAGGTTTGACCATCTACAGTAACTGAACCTTTTTCTGCATCAATATCAGTTACCTCGCCATAAATAAGCGTTACCTGTTTGCTTGCATTTATTTTTTTAAAGCAGTACTTATAAAAATCGATGCCACGGACCAGTTTATAGGCATACCCGCCGAGCCTGAGATCTAGATCTCCCCGTTGGTGTTTTACCCAAAGTTTGTCCCAGCGATGATGTACAATTGACTCGAAATAGCCCGGATCTTTTTCCCAAAAGCACCAGGTTCGATCGTTCAGATTTTTCACCTGCCTGTCTACCAACAATATTTTCTTTTGAGAAAAGGCATCGTCTTCCAGCAGGCGCACCAACAAAGAAAGGCCGGCACAGCCAGCTCCCAAAATGATATAGTCGTAGTGTTGGTTCAAGCTTTACCGGCGGCCCGTTTTTTATCCTTTTGTACCTTTTCCCAGTATTTTTGAGCGACAACCAGCATGCCAAAACTCTCTCCATGTTCCTTATCCATATGCTTGTGATGCATTTTATGTGCCCATCGGATGGTACGAACGTACACATTATTGCTACGGGTAAACCATTTAAAACGCTGATGAATGATTACATCATGTACCAGAAAATAAGCAAGTCCGTATAGCGCAATGCCAAAGCCAATACTTGCTACCCAATACACGCCATGCTGCAACCCAAGCATAATACAAAGCCAGCTCGGAATGGCAAAAATCAAAAAGAAGGCATCATTTTTTTCAAATACCTGGCCAGTAGGTCTATGATGATCTTCGTGCAGATACCACAGAAAACCATGCATCACATATTTGTGGGTAGCCCAGGTAATCCCTTCCATCAAGGCAAAAGTGGCCAGTGTAATAAAAATCCAGAGTAAAAGCATATTCGTATTAAAATTCTATCTGACTAAATGTACGTGTTATTTTTATTTCTTTAAAAATCCCGGTTGTTAAAAGGGTTTACAATACCATCCGCATGGCTATAAAAAAAAGTATTTGAATTACAAACAGACGAACTGCAAAGAGGTTCTGCTTTTTAAAAGGTAAAAAGTAAAATAAAACCAAAATCAGCATACTGATCAGCCACCAGGTAGCATAATTCAGAAAAGGGATTTTCCCGCCTTTCCAGCTCCAATAATTCAGTCCGATAGCCATGGGCTCTAAAACCCAGTCGAATAGGACAGCAAGCAAAGAACCACCTGCTACCACCGCTAAAAATGGGGCTGCTTTGTGTTGGAGTATCGGGGGTAATTTACCCTTAGAGAGCAATTTTTGCCAGAGCATTTGCAGCGAGATACCCGAACAGTAGGTAACTACCACCCATTGCAAGCCAATCGTATATGGAACTCCTTTCCATTTGGGTCCAAGCGTTGTGCCGTATGCATAATCGCCAAAGATGATTCCGGTGTTTACGCCAATCACCTCCGAAAAAAAGCCAATCAAGAAGGCTGCCATACAAAATCCGAAAAAGGCTTTATTGGCTGTGTGCTGAGTCCAGTAAAGCAGCCATGCGCAAACCATGAAATTCAGGGGTGTCAACTCTACAAAAGAGGCAGACTTAAGAATTCCCATGGCGATGAACCCCGAAATATGAAAGGCCAGCGCGACGAGTAATGCTATTTTTTGTTGCGTTTGATTCATTTTCCGGTGTAGAACATTCCTGTTTCGCAAAGATGCGGGATATAGAAATATTTTTTGGTCATTAAGCAGATTTTGCTACGATATCGCTCATAATGGCGGCACTTCTTAAGCAAAGCGGGATGCCACCACCGGGATGTACGCTGCCTCCCACAAAATAAAGGTTGCTGTATTGTTTACTGAAGTTGGGATGTCTGAAAAATGCGGCAAGCTTTGAATTGGAGCTCGTTCCATACAGGCTGCCCATATAGCTCATGGTTTTGCTTTCGATGGTTATTGGGTCAAGGATCGCTTCTGTTTCAATCAGGGGGTCAATTTCTGTACCCAATGCCTGACTGATTCTTTTCAATACTGATTTTTTGGCTTCCAGTTTCAGCCGCTCCCAGTCCTGTCCTTTGTTGGCCGGCACATTTACCATCACAAACCAGTTTTCTTTTCCTTCGGGAGCAAGGCCTGGCTCCATTTTCGAGGTAATGTTGATATAAACCGTAGGGTCTTTATACAGTTTCCCACCCTGAAAAATATCCCGGAATTCGCTTTGGTAGTCGGATGAAAAAAAGATATTGTGGAGTCCCAGCTCCTGAAAAGAGTGATTAATACCCCAATAGAAAATAAGCGCACTGCTGCTACGCTCCTGTTTCAGTACTTTTTGGGCCCGGGCCTCCTGTTGCAACAAGTGTTTGTAAGTAAAATAAACATCCTGATTGCTTACAATCAGGCTCGCTGTATAGGTATTCTCTGCTGTCTGTACGCCTGTTGTTTTTCTCCCTTCAGTAAGAATTTTAACCACCGGACAGTTGAAATGAAAGGTTACCCCGCAATCTATTGCCAGTTGATGCAAGGCCTTTGTTATGCTGATCATGCCTCCCTTAGGGTAAAAAGTCCCTTCGTTCATCTCGAGATGCGGTATCAGACTTAGCATAGCCGGTGCTTTGTAGGGGTTGCTGCCATTATAAGTGGCATAGCGGTTGAAAAGCTGTGTAGCTTCTTCCGTTTTAAACTGTTGTTTGTTGAAGCGATGCAGCGATTGAAAAAGATAGGCAGGCCGGACGGTGCCCAATGCATGGACGACTTCGCTAAGTTTGAAATCGGTGGGGCGGTGTAAGGAATGCTTTAAAAAAAGCGAGCCAACAGCATTGTAAAGCCTTTTGGATTGCTTCAAATAGCGGGCAATTGTTTGTGGATCTTCGCCTAGTTCCTGCTTCATTTCTTCGGAAAAGCGGTTGGGATCAGCCCAGGCTTTAACCTTTTTACCATTGGCAAAAAAATAGTGACAAGCTATTGGTACTTGCTCGTAATGAAAATAGTCTTCAATTTTTACACCGGCGAGTTCAAAAAGATCTTCAATATTCCCGGGTTGGGTAAAAAGCGAGGGACCTGCGTCAAAGTGATATCCATCCTGATGGAAGTCACTCAGCTTTCCTCCTGGATAGCTGTTTTTTTCAAATACCCGCACAGAAAATCCTTGTAAAGCGAGCCTGATACTTGCGGCAAGTCCCGCAACGCCTGCACCGATCACAATAGCCTCTTTACTCATACATGTGTTACTGTAAATTTAATCCCGCTTGCTTGCTTAAACCACCGCCGCTATTACCGGATTGTGATTTTGTAAATAATTTTCCAGATAAGGCAGGGCAATTTTAAACCAGGGAGTATAAGCACCAGGAAGCCTGTCTAAATCTTCTTTTATTTCAGCAAGCGATTTATAACAATAATCCGCTACTTCGGATGGATTGGGTTGTAATACACCACTATAGGTTCCAACAAAGACATGATCGAATTCATACTCGTACAAACCATTTTCAAAGGCAGCCTGATAAGTAAAATGAAAGGCCTTTTGGATAGGTGTACGGATACCAAGCTCCTCCATCAGCCTGCGGTTGGCTGCTGTATCTATATTTTCGTCGGGGAAGGGATGACTGCAGCAGGCATTGGTCCAAAGTCCACCACTATGATATTTGGTAAGCGCCCGACGCTGCAGCAACATTTCTCCATGCTTGTTGAATAAAAAAATGCTGAAAGCTCTATGTAAATGGGGTTGGCGGTGAGCTGCCATTTTTTCCATGGTGCCTACAGCCTCGTCTTCTTCATTTACCAACACTACGTAAGTGTCCATTATTTTTATGTTTAAAAGGGGTTGCTATTTGTTTTAAATTTCTAAAGAATGTTCAATTGACTCCGTAATCCTGCCTTGGCAACAATAACGAGTTTTCCGTAATTGGGGATACGGATCCTTTCTTCCATAATGCGTTCCGGCTGTACTTTCTTGATCTTTTTAAACAGAGAAAGATAATATTTATAAGCAACATAAACTCCAAATCTGCTTTTGAGCGGTAACCGGATGATTCCCCCGTATGCATCATCAAAATCACGTTGAATATCCTGTTCGATGGTCTGCTTTTCTTCTTCTGAAAAATTTTCGAAATCACATCCGGGGAAATACATGCGTTCCATACCAACAAAATCAGCTTTGATATCTCGTAAGAAATTGACCTTTTGAAAAGCAGCGCCCAAACTACGCGCCGGCGCTTTCAATTCACTGAACAGCTCCTTGTCGCCCTCACAAAAAACATAAAGACACATCAGACCAACCACTTCCGCACTTCCATAAATATACTCTTCATATCCCTGCTGATCATACTCTTTTTGCTGCAAATCGAATTCCATACTTTTAAAGAAAGCATCGATAAGATGCCGGTCAATGCCATACTCATTCACTGTACGTTGAAAACTGTGCAGTATCGGATTGAGACTAATTCCTCTATCAATAGCCTGATAAGTGTCTCTCTTAAACTCCAGTAATAATTGTTCTTTGTCAAAATTGTGAAACGTATCCACTACCTCATCTGCAAAGCGAACGAATCCATAGATATTGTGGATGGGCTCCCGCATGTCATGATGCAACATGCGAATAGCACTACTGAAAGAAGTGCTGTACAGCTCAGTGGTTTGCTTGCTACAGAGGGCACTTATGGTATGAAATAACTGCATCATATGAATAAAACTACTTAAAAAACGGCTAATATTTTGAATCTATTAATCCTGCTACCACTTCTCCGCTAATCAGGCTTGGTGGTACTCCCGGGCCGGGAACCGTTAACTGACCGGTATAGTAGAGATTCTCCAGCTTTTTACTCCTACAGGATGGCTTTAAAACAGCAGTTTGAAGCAAAGTGTTCGCAAGACCATAGGCATTTCCCTTAAAGGCGTTGTAATCTTCAATAAAATCAGATTGTGCATAAGACTTATAAAAAACGATGTGGTCGGCTACAGACTGCCCGATCCGCTTTTCAAAACGTTCGATTATCTTATGAAAATAGGCATTTCTCAGATTTTCGTCGTCTCCGGTAAGCCCTGTGGCAACAGGTACCAGAAAGAAAAGATTTTCACAGCCTTCAGGTGCCTGAGTGGCATCGGTCGCGGAGGTTACACTGGCATAAAACAAGGGTTCTTCGGGCCATTGCGGGCTCGTGTAAATATCGCGGGCATGCGGTGCAAAAGGCACATCAAAAAACAGGCTGTGGTGTTCCACATCCTTCAGTTTTTTTTTGATGCCAACATAATACAACAAACAACTTGGTGCCATGACCCTGTTATCCCAGTATTTGTCGGAATAGCTGCGAAATTCAGGAGGCAAAAGTTTAGTTTCTGTAAAATGATAATCTGCACCGCTGATTACCACATCTGCTTCAAAAGAACCGGAATCAGTTTCTACGCCAGTTGCTTTTCCCTGATGGATGGTTATTTTTTGAACCGGTGCACTAAAATGAAACTCAACTCCTAACGAAACGGCTAGTTGATGCATGCCTTCCACAATCCGGTACATTCCACCCTTTGGAAACCAGGTACCGCCCTTGATGTCGGCATAATTCATCAGACTATACAGGGCAGGCGTATCTTCAGCAAGGGCTCCGAGGAAAAGTACCGGAAATTCCATCAGCTCCCGGATCTTGGGATTTTTAAAATGTTTCCCAAAATGCTTTTTGATGCTCGTAAATACATCGAGCCTGAAAATACCGGAGATCAATGCCGGATCTAAAAATTCTATCAGAGACTGACCGGGTTTATGTACCAGGTTATTGATGCCTACCTCGTACTTGTAGGATGCTTCTGCCATTACCTTATCAAGAGCAGCCGCAGCACCGGGTTCGATTCTTTCCAGCAGGGCTTTGTAGCTTTCATAATCTGCCGGAATATCCCAATGATCGTCGGGCCAATAGACCCGATAAGACGGATCAAGGCGATGCAGGGTATAAAAATCGGAAACCTTTCGGCCAAATTGCTGAAAATAGCGCTCGAAAACATCGGGCATCCAGTACCAACTTGGGCCCATATCGAAGGTAAAGCCCTCGGCTTTCAAACGCCGGGCCCGCCCACCTGGTTGATCCTGTTTTTCAAAAACCGAAACCTTCCATCCGGCTTTTGCCAGAAAACTTGCAGCTGACATACCGGCAAATCCACTTCCTATTACAATAGCTCTCTTCGACAAGCGTGTGTTTGATTTAAATTTTTTACCAAAAAAAAATCCCGAAAATGAAAATTATCGGGATTCAATACTACAGTAAAATTGTAAATAAGTTCTAATTATCTTCTCTCAATCTGCGCTTTTAACAGCTTACGGGCAAAGTGGATACGACTTTTAATAGTACCGAGTGGTTCTTCAAGCATATCAGCTATTTCATGGTATTTATAACCTTCAAAATAAAGAATGAATGGCTTCTTAAAAATCAATGGTAATTCCTCAAGGGCAGCCTGAATTTCCTTCATTTTGATTTGTCCCTCAGCTGCATTATCAATGGTTGACTGATTGTAGTTGATGAGGAATTCATTTGGCGTTTTGTCAAAAATGGTATTCTGTTTTGACTTACGGCGATAGTTATTGATAAATATGTTGCGCATGATGGTATACAACCATGCTTTTACGTTGGTGCCTACATTGTATTTTTCCCGGTTGGCGAGTGCCCGAAAAATGGTTTCCTGCATCAAATCCTTAGCCGACTCCTGATCTCTTGTGAGTGTAATAGCAAAAGGCTTTAGAAAATCGGTATTCTCGAGGAGCATTTTGTCGAAATCTACGGTTGACATAATAAATTCTGTTTAAATGATGATGATGTAAAGCTAAACAAAACTTTCCGGAACAGCCAAATAAATTGTTTAATATTTTATAAGAAATTGTGAAACAAAGAATTTCAAACCTTAATTCATTGTTTATGAGGGCTTTATATTTGGAAAATAAACAGAAATGGGGATTGAAATTTCTCTTTTTTGAATAAAATTCAGCTTTATAAAGGAGCGAAAGCACAAAAAAACAAATTCTGTTTTAGAAATTAGGAGCTAATGCTAAACAAAAAAACCCGCTTCATATGGCTTTTTGGTTCTCATTTCTTACCTCCTAATCGAAGTAAGAATAAACAAATACATAGTTTAGCCGGGGTGGTGCTTAGTAACTACTTTGGAAAGTGAAACAAAATGGAATCTTCTTTTTGAGGGTAAAAAAGTGCTTATATCTTGTGCTTTTTTAATATATTTCCTAAGAAAAAACTGATTCAAAAAGCAAATTTCCGCATTTTTGAAAGTAGGAAATCAGAGGCAGGACTATTATAAGCATCTTATTTTTTTAGTCTTACTTATTGGTATTTACTTCAAATAACATACACGCCTTAGAGTAAACTTATTATTTTGTAGAGGTTACATTTTTTTCTGTAGGTTTTTTTGTGGAATTACCAGGTAATTTTTTGAAAATATACGGGTTTCTGTAGTGGGCGGATACAAAATAAAAAGCCCCGGAATAATATATATTCCGAGGCTTTTTATTTACATATTTAGTTTTATAAGGAGGAGATATACTCCATAACCTCATTTAAAGATTTTTTGAAATGGACTCCATTTGGGGCTTTTTTCTTATAGTTCTGAGTTACGTGTCCCGAAATAACAACGGGGATAGACTTTACTTTAATTGAAATATTATTCAGGAACTTATCGAAGTTGAAATTGTGGGCAAGAGAGGTAAGATGCGTGTAGGCAAAGTCGGGCTTTTTGATATTTACAACAAACTCAACATCGCTTACAGGAACATTTGCACCGAGATAGTAAACTTTCAGTCCTCTGCTACGCAATAAATAATAGATAAAAAGCAATCCGAGTTCATGATGTTCCCCTTCCGGTAAAAAGAGTAAGATTGACTTATCGATTTGCATATGGGTGTTGCTGCTTTCGATCCCTACAATCAATTTTTGCCGGATGATATTGGTAACAAGATGTTCCTGAGCCGGATTTACATGATTTGTGGCCCAAAGAATTCCGATTTTTTCGAGAAATGGAAAGATAATTTGCGTGATACTACGCTCTATGCCGCGGGCCATAATGTAGTTATCAAGTGTAGACTCAAATTGTTCAATATCGAGATCTACCATGCATTGAATCAAATCATTGATAATTCGCTCTTGCTGAGCCTGAACCTGCGAAAGGGATAAAATGCGGTCTTTAATTTCTACTTCATTCATCTTGTCGATGTGAGAAATCTTGAAACCATATTTGTTTAAAAGGGCAACATTCAGGATGGTTTTTAACTCTTCGTTATTATAGTACCGAATATTGGTTTCAGTACGTTGTGGGTTTAAAAACGAATAGCGTTGTTCCCATATTCTTATGGTATGTGCTTTGATGCCCGAGAGGTTCTCCAAATCTTTAATAGTAAAGGCATTCATTTCAAAATAGTTAATAGTGAAAACAGGAATTGATTTTAATTTTACTCAATAATCTGTATTCTCTGGAATTTTTGTGTTCAATATAGGACACTTATTTGAAACAATACATTAAAAGAAATTGTTGCAAATCATAAAATTAAAATTATGTAAAGATCAAAAAAATCATTTTTTGATTCATTTTACCCCTTTTACTCTGTAAAATCTCAAAAAAAGCATCATATTCTATAAAAATCACGATACCAATCGACAAATTTGGCCACTCCTTCCTTTACGGTAGTTGACGGGTTATATCCCATATCATTCCGAAGTAAAGAAACATCTGCAAAAGTTGCCTGAACATCGCCGGGTTGGAGTGGCATCATTATTTTTTCAGCAATTTTACCTGTTTTGTCTTCAATAGCTTCTATAAAGTCGAGCAGTTTGACCGGTTTGCTGTTTCCAATATTGTAAATTCTGTAAGGTGCTTTACTGCTTGATGCCTCTGGTTGTTTGCCGTTCCAATCCATATTGGGCTTTGCCGGGTTTTGTATGGCCAGATATACTCCTTCAACTATATCGTCGATATAGGTAAAGTCTCGCTGCATATCACCATTGTTGAAAACCTGAATAGGCTTCCCCTCAAGAATGGCTTTGGTAAAAAGAAAAAGTGCCATATCCGGTCGACCCCATGGCCCATACACGGTAAAGAAGCGCAATCCGGTAGTGGGCAGACCAAAAAGGTGACTATAGGTATGCGCCATCAGCTCGTTGCTTTTTTTGCTGGCTGCATATAAGCTAATGGGATGATCAACGGAATGATTTTCGGAAAAGGGGATGGTTTCATTTAATCCATACACACTGCTGCTGCTTGCGTATACCAATTGGCCTGCCTTGTAGTGGCGGCAACATTCAATCAGGTTTACAAAACCCATAATATTGCTTTCAGCATATACATGAGGATTGCTGAGACTGTAACGAACTCCAGCCTGTGCAGCCAGATTGACAACAACATCGAAGGGAGCATTCTCTTTAAAAAGACCCTCCATTCCTTCCCGGTCGTCCAGTTTTAGTTGTACAAAACGGTAATCAGCATTCAGGGAGCTCGTAACAGGCCGATTGTATTGCACCAATCCCCGATCTATACCCGCAGCCTTTAGCCGGCCGTATTTCAAGTTTGGGTCATAATAGTCGTTAATAGAATCTAATCCGGTAACAGTCCAGCCTTCTTTGAGTAAACGGTTTACCAAATGGAAGCCAATAAATCCGGCGGTACCGGTGACGAGTGCATGCATGTGAGATTCATCTTGATTTGCGCGGCAAATTTAGGCAGCTTATCCCGTTTATTGGGGTAAAATTGCAAATTCCCTTTGGTAGTATTCTTTACATACCGACCGGATACCGGCTTCGAGTGATATTTTTGCCTGCCAACCCAGCTGGCTGAGTTTGTTTACATCCATCAGTTTGCGGGGTGTTCCATCGGGTTTGGAAAGATCATGTACAATGATTCCTTCGTATCCAATTTCTTTTTGAACCATTCTTGCAAGATCCAAAATGCTCAGGTCGGTTCCCACACCTACATTAATGGGGCCCGGTTCGTTGAAATGCTCCATCAAAAAAAGACAGGCATCGGCAAGATCGTCCACATGCAGGAATTCGCGCTTCGGACTACCGGTGCCCCAAATATCCACTTCAGTCAATCCTTGTTGTTTCGCTTCATAAAATTTACGGATGAGTGCAGGTAAAACATGGCTATTTTCGAGGTCATAATTGTCATTCGGTCCATATAAGTTCGTAGGCATGGCTGCAATAAACTGACAACCGTATTGCGCTCTATAAGCATCGCAAAGTTTAATCCCTGCAATTTTAGCAATAGCATAGGGTTCATTGGTGTGTTCCAGCAAGCCGGTCAGCAGGTGTTCCTCTTTAAGAGGTTGGGGCGCTAGTTTGGGGTAAATACAGGAAGAACCCAAAAAAAGCAACTTTTTCACCTTTTGCAGGTAGGAAGCATGGATGATGTTGGATTCGATCATCAGGTTATCGTACAAAAACTCGGCCCGATAAGTGTTATTGCTTAAAATGCCCCCAACTTTAGCTGCGGCCAAAAAAACATATTCAGGCTTTTCCATTTCAAAGAAATTGAAAACAGCCGCCTGATTGCGCAAATCCAGGTTGGCAGAACTTTGTACTATAATATTATGGTATCCATCAGCCAACAGCCTTCGATGAATGGCTGATCCTACCATGCCGCGGTGACCTGCGATGTATATTTTTGAATGTAACTCCATGGATTTACTTTTAAATAGAAATAGGGATTTTATTCGTACTGATTTAATATGTCGAAACCATGTTCTTTCAAAAGTCTTTCCTTACGGAAAATATCAAGATCACTGTGAATCATTTCGCTAATCAGCCCGGCAAGATCATATTTGGGTACCCACCCCAATTTTTCTTTTGCTTTGGTTGCATCTCCTATCAGAAGGTCTACCTCGGTTGGCCGATAATAGCGCGGATCAATAGCTACCACTTCTTTACCGATAGGCAACTGATAATCAGCATGATGGCAGGCTGCAATGGTAGCGACCTCTTCGGCTCCGGTTCCTGTGAAGGAGAGTTCTACCCCCACTTCGGCAAAGGCTTTTTTTACAAACTCACGCACTGCGGTAGTAGTACCGGTGGCAATTACAAAGTCCTCCGGTTTTTCCTGCTGCAGCATCAGCCACATGGCTTCTACATAATCTTTGGCATGGCCCCAGTCGCGTTGCGCATCAAGGTTGCCGAGGTATAATTTCTCCTGCATGCCAAGCGCAATTTTGGCGACTCCCCTGGTAATTTTCCGGCTCACAAAGGTTTCGCCCCGTAGCGGGCTTTCGTGGTTGAACAAAATACCATTACAGGCATACATATTATAGGCCTCGCGGTAATTGATTGTGATCCAGTAAGCATACAGCTTGGCGACCCCATATGGAGAACGGGGGTAGAATGGTGTACTTTCACTTTGGGGAACGGCCTGAACCAAACCATATAATTCGCTCGTACTTGCCTGGTATATTTTGGTTTTTAGCGTAAGCCCTAGCAACCGAACGGCTTCCAATATGCGTAGGGTACCTATACCGTCAGCATTGGCAGTATATTCAGGGGTTTCAAAACTTACCTGTACATGGCTCATGGCTCCGAGATTATAAATCTCATCGGGCTGTACCTCCTGAATGATGCGGATAAGGTTGGTGCTATCAGTCAGATCGCCGTAATGTAGTTTGAAATGTACATTTTTTTCGTGCGGATCCTGATACAGATGATCGATTCGGTCGGTATTAAATAGCGAACTACGGCGTTTGATGCCATGTACGTTGTAGCCTTTGTTGAGGAGCAATTCTGCCAGATAGGCACCGTCTTGTCCGGTGACACCTGTGATGAGCGCGGTTTTCATACAATAATTAAATGGAAATTTCTTTATGTTTTGGGAGGCGAATATAGCTTGATATATTCAAACCTTTCTATAAAACCCTCGAATATTCCTTGATAATCAGGAAGATTGCTGTCATTCGTTTAAACATTTATCTACCTTGCGAATCAATCGAAGTTTAAGGGAAATTGAAAATGTATCTTATACTTTAATTTTTAAAACAGCCCCAATAAAACCTAATACTAAGGGTTCCAGTTGTGCTTTTCTAATTATAAATTCTTCTCTCTTCTCAATTGCTTACCAGTTAATATGATTAATAGGTTGTAACAGAAAAAGTTAATTATTGATTGGATCGCTTTTGCCAGATTCCTTAAATTGAAAAATTGAAGTTCTTTTAGTTCTGGCAACCAATTCATAATTCCGTTCACTTAGAAAAATAAAAATCGGATCCTCTAGCAACGCATAGGGATTAAAGCCATGTTCAACCAAGATAAAACGGGGAAGGTATGTATCCCAATCATTCGAGTGTAATACCTGCAGATCAAATCCTTCAACATCTATGGTAAGAAAATCTATTTTTACGCCTTTGGGCAGGTGTTTGTCTAAAATCTCTTTTAATGGGAGGGTCTGTATTTCTACTTCTTTTTCAAAAATAAACCGGGGATCTTCAAGGGGTAAAACCTTTGCTCTTTCAGCATCAAAAGTATTTACGGCCGGCTCCCTGAACATGAAGAATCTAAGGATGTCTTTTTTGTCAGAAACACCAACATTCAGGTTGATATCTCTTGTTCTTTTATCAATAAAATGCTTAATTAAGTCCGGAGAGGCCTCTACATTGAGACCTTGCCAACCCTTTTTATAAAAGTATGCTGTATTGGAAAAACGAAACGGATGATGTGCTCCTATATCTATATAAAAGCCCTTGTATTTGTAAGCTTCTTCATAAAAAGATCTGATAATCATATCTTCCCCATCCTGTGAATAGGAATGATGTCTACACCAATATTTGGGAAAATACTTAAAAAGTGATCCCTGAATGAGTATTTTGATGTCTTTCCAAATTTGCATACTAAAATATTACGTTGGGTGTAGGGAATAAAAAGCGCAAAATAGCAATAACAATTTTAACCTTTTTAGAAAACTTAATCTTTGATTTGCTTATTACTAAATGGTTTGCCTTGAATATTGGCTTTTCATGGTAGGGGGACGAAACATATAAAGATAAACTGGATTGAAGTCATTGATTTTTATTTCTATTTTGAAATTAAATATTCATAAGTAACTTAAAATCAATTATATGTATAATTTCATTTGTTCAAAATAAGCATGTGAATTTGCGATTTTTGGGCAGTAGGTAAGTCATCCATTCCTATGCTCCTGATTACTTTAAAAGTTTATATTGAACGATCTTCCTCACAGGTTTGAGATATACTGTAAAGGGCCATGGTTTTAAATGATTAATCTTCCACGCAATCCGATCCTCTTTATTTGCTTTTAATCTATTCTGGAAAGAACCATTACTCACGCCCCCCATCCGCATTCGAACTCCAATTTTCGGGAGATAGGCCATTTTGCGATTATAACGCTCAAAAACCCTTAGCAAGAATTCATAGTCTGCGGAAAACCTGAGTTTTGTATTAAACCCGCCACATGCACTATAAACCTCTTTTTTTACAAAAACTGTGGGATGAGGGGGCATCCAACCTAAGCGGAAGGAATATTTTCCATATTTGCCAGCAATCCATTGTCGGAGTATTTTTTTGTTTTCATAATCGACGTACACCAGGTCGCTATACACAAGATCGGCATTCTTGTAGTGGGTAAAAGTATTTGCTACGTCTTCTATGTAGGTGTCATATGCGTATAAATCGTCAGAATTGAGAATACCTATGATGTCACCGGTGGATGCCTTTAATCCTTTATTCATTGCGTCATAAAGGCCCTGATCTTCTTCAGAAGAAAAATAGGTTACAAAATGCTGGTATTTATTGATTATTTCTATTGTATTATCGGTAGAGCCGCCGTCAATAATGATAATTTCAATTTGCTTATACGATTGGGCCAAAATACTTTTCAAGGTATCCTCAATAGTACGGCCACTATTATAGCAAACAGTAATTATGGAGATTTTAAGTGACATTATTTATACAAACAACATGGTGTTTATGATTGGTAGTTAAGGGCAAAAATAAAAG